>NZ_CP047935.1:1323493-1655280 GCF_014279995.1 Synechococcus sp. BIOS-E4-1
GAAGTTGCACCACTAATTGCAGTTCCTGCTCGTTTCCATTGGTTGGAAATCGTGCCGAGGCCATCAGCATCAGCGAGGGTGTTTGATGCCGTTAATGTTTGCCCTTGTGTTGGCGTGCCGCTGATGGTGACCGAACCTGTTGGAGTGTCATTGACATTCGAAACTTCGATTTTTGCTGTATCGCTATCGCTAGAGAAAGATTGTGTTGCGCCTACATCAAAAATTGTCAAACCACTTGAATCGTCCGCCACGAAGGCGGTGTTGCCGTCAGCAGACAAAGTGACGGCATAGGCTATATTATTGGATGAAATATTTGTAATATCTTTTGGATTAGAGGAATCAGTAACGTCAATGATTTGCAATCCTTTTACGCCATCGGCCACAAAGGCGGTGTTGCCATCGGGCGAGAGGGTCACGCCATTGGCTGTGCCAGGGGTGTCAAAGTTCCCCTTAAACGTTGGGTTGGTGGGATCACTGACATCAATGATGTCCAGACCGTTAGTGCCATCGGCCACAAAGGCGGTGTTGCCATCGGCTGAGAGGGTTACGGCCCAGGCAAGGTCCGAGGTGTCGCGGGTGGCGGTGAGAGTTGGGCTGGCGGGGTTGCTGACATCAATGATCTGCAAACCGCTGGAGTTATCAGCAACAAAGGCGGTGTTGCCATCGGCTGAGAGGGTGACGTCTCTGGCATAGGCAGTGTCAAAGTTCCCCTTAAACGTTGGGTTGGTGGGATCACTGACATCAATGATGTCCAGACCGTCAGAGCCATCAGCAACAAAGGCGGTGTTGCCATCGGCTGAGAGGGTGACGCCCCAGGCATCGCCGGTGGTGTCAAAGTTCCCCTTAAACGTTGGGTTGGTGGGATCACTGATATCAATGATGTCCAGACCGTCAGAGCCATCGGCCACAAAGGCGGTGTTGCCATCGGCTGAGAGGGTGACGTCTTTGGCAAAGCCAGAAGTGTCAAAGTTCCCCTTAAACGTTGGGTTGGTGGGATCACTGATATCAATGATGTCCAGGCCGTCTGAGAAGTCCGCCACGAAGGCGGTGTTGCCATCGGCGGAGAGGGTAAAGCCAAAGGTCCTTCCTGAGGTGTCAAAGTTGCCCTTAATCGAAGGGCTTGTAGCTATCGCCGTAGCGCCGTTGGCGACTGGATCGACTACATCAATGATCTGCAAACCGTTGGTGTCATTAGCAACGAAGGCGGTGTTGCCATCGGCGGAGAGGGTGACGCCGAAGGCAACGCCGGTGGTGTCGTAGGTGGCGGTGAGGGTTGGGCTGGCGGGGTTGCTGATATCAATGATCTTCAAACCGCTGGTGTAATCAGCCACGAAGGCGGTGTTGCCGTCGGCCGAGAGGGTGACGCCCAAGGCATCGCCGGTGGTGTCGAGGGTGGTTATGGGGGTTGGGCTGGCGGGGTTGCTGACGTTGATGATCTGCAAACCGCTGGTGTCATCAGCCACGAAGGCGGTGTTGCCATCGGCTGAGAGGGTGACGTCATAGGCAGCCCCCGAGGTGTCGAGGGTGGTGATGGGGGTTGGGCTGGCGGGGTTGCTGACATCAATGATCTGCAAACCGCTGCCGAGAACAGCAACAAAGGCGGTGTTGCCATCGGCAGAAAGAAAGACGCTTGTGGCACTGCCCGAGGTGTCGAGGGTGGTTATGGGGGTTGGGCTGGCGGGGTTGCTGACATCAATGATCTGCAAACCGCTGCCGAAATCAGCAACAAAGGCGGTGTTGCCATCGGCGGAGAGGGTGACGCTCCTGGCAAGGCCGGTGGTGTCGAGGGTGGCGGTGAGTGAAGGGTTGGCGGGGTTGCTGACATTAATGATCTGCAAACCGCTGACGAAATCAGCAACAAAGGCGGTGTTGCCATCGGCGGAGAGGGTGACGTCTCTGGCAAAGCCGGTGGTGTCGAGGGTGCCTGTGAGGGTCGGGCTGGCGGGGTTGCTGACATTAATGATCCGCAGGCCGCTGATGCCATCCGCAACGAAGGCGGTGTTGCCATCGGCCGAGAGGGTGACGCCAACGACATCGCCAGAGGTGTTGAGAGTGGCGGTGTGTGATGGGTTTGTTGAGATTGTCTCCGCGCCGGTGCGATCCCAGGCTTTGAAGGTGATCAGATCACTGATCGTTCCGGTGAAATGTGTTGCTGGAACAAAGGCCAGGCGGGTGTTGCTGTCGGCATAGAGAACCCGCGCTGAACTCGCCGATACAGCACCGACATCACTCCAAGACGTGCCGTTGTTGGTGGAGTAGTAGAGCGTTCCACCAGCGAGGTTGGTGTTGACAATGGCGATGGCGGGTGAATCACCATCGGCATCGCTGAAGTTGTTGAGGCTTCCGCCTGAATCAATCAGAGCGGAAACGAGGGTTCCAACTGAGCCAGATGGTGTTCCAGGGTCTTCTGTAATTGTCGTTAGTTCCGGGCTTGCAGCTGTCGAAAGAGTCGGGGTGGCTGCCTCGACCGCAATGCGCTGGCCATTGATGCTCAGGATGTGATGGTCGTTCTGACTTCTCTCCACATCAGCAATCTCAACGCCTCGGATCAGAGCCGAAAAGATCGCTCCTTCGTCACCGGAGCTGTCATTGCTGCCATTGATTCGCCAATCAAGGGCATGGCCAAGCTCTTCCAGCAGCACCGCTTCCACTGCGGTAGCGCTTGCTGAATTCAGCCAATCGGCATTGAGATAGATCCGTTCTTCTCCCATCGGGCCTACATGGGCGTAGGCGCCATGCAGCCCCTCCATGGTTTGGCCATCGAGAATCTCGATGCTGATGCCACCGAGCTCAACAGCCTCAGAACGACCAAAGACCTCCAGCAGCAGTTTTTGCCACGTCTCTGGTTTTGATCGCCAACGCCGCAGGCGTTGATCCACAGCGTGCATCGCTGTGGTCAATACCTGGCTGGGCTCCACATTCACATCATTTCCGACGTTAGATAGAGGTAGTGATGCCAAGGGTTCACTGGTGTCTTCCCTGTTTTTAGAGGGCAATAAGCATTGCCGCTGGCGGTTGGTACTATCGGTTACCTATCAAGAGAAGAAGCAACTGTGCTGATTGAGTCCCTTGTGTGAAATATTCCCAACACGTTTGGTGATTGATTTCAGCTTCAGATCTTTTGCTAATTCCGGTTGCTTCTGGTCTGTTTCAAAGCAGCCGCTGTATGGCTCAACTCCTCGGCAGAGTCGTGAGTACGAAACCTCAACTGAGTGGTGTCAAACGGCTCCCAACATGATCACCAGAGCTGGCCTTGGTGGCCGCTGCTGCCAATTGGCTCTCAGATACGAAATCAATTTCAAGGGCTTGGCCCTGAGTTGTCTCTGATTTGTTGTGCAACTGAGCGTGAATCTGGGCTAGTTCTGATTCGCAGCCTGAATGGCTATCAGTGTGGTCCTCATCACCACTGTTGAGGTCTTGGGCAGATGCCATGGACTTCGTAATCTCACTGGCCGTTGTTTGTTGGCAGTCGTTACTGGTTCTGGTGTCGAGATGCCCCTGCCGCTGAAGGTGTTTGTTCAGTTCTTCGTGTTGGGACTGACCTCCTTCGGTGGCCCGGTGGCGCACCTTGGTTACTTCCACGAGCGCTTTGTGCAGCGGGAGCGTTGGATCACCACTGAGGCCTACGCCGATCTCGTTGGGCTCTGTCAGCTTTTGCCCGGACCTTCGAGTTCCCAGGTGGGCATGGGTTTAGGTCTGATTCGGGCTGGATGGCTTGGCGGTCTGGCGGCTTGGGCAGGATTTACCTTGCCTTCCGCTGTGTTGATGGTGCTGGCGGCGTCGCTGCTCTCAGCCCATTCCAGTTGGATGAACGGGGGCTGGGTGCATGGCTTAATGGTGGCGGCTGTGGCCGTGGTGGCCCAGGCCGTTCTGGGCCTGCAGCGCAAACTGGCTCCCGATCGGCAGCGGACCAGCTTGATGGTGGCCGCTGCCGTGCTGGTGCTGTTGGTGCCTCGCGTCTGGGCTCAGCTGTTGGCCTTACTGCTCGGAGGGTTGGTGGGGTTGTGTGCCTTGACGCCGCCTGCTCTGGAGCCATTGGCAACAAAACGTCTCGTGGTTCCGCTTCGGCGCTCGGTGGCGGTTGGATTGCTTGGTGTTGCTGTGCTGCTGTTGGTGGCCCTGCCCTGGCTGTCCGCTGAGGCCAGGCCGCTGCAGGTGCAGCAGCTCAGTGCATTCCTTCGCACGGGCGCTTTGGTGTTTGGCGGTGGCCATGTGGTGCTTCCCCTGTTGGAGCAAGCGTTGGTGCCGAGCGGGTGGATTGACCTGCAGCAGTTTCTGGCGGGGTACGGCGCCGCCCAGGCGGTGCCGGGGCCGATGTTCAGTTTCGCGGCCTTTCTTGGTTTTGATCTGCAGCCTGGGCTTCAGGGCACTACCGGTTCTGTAATGGCGCTCGTTGCCCTCTTTTTTCCCTCGTTCTTGTTGATTGGCGGGCTCTTGCCCTTCTGGAGTGACCTGGGCCGATTGGCTCCGATGCGTCGAGCCCTGCTGGGCATCAACGCTTCGGTGGTGGGCATCCTGCTTGCAGCGTTGTTTCAACCCGTCTGGCAAACAGGCATCCGCGGTGGCGCTGAGTTCAGCCTGGCCTTGGTGGCGTTTGTGCTGTTGGTGAGCTGGCGGCAACCGGCGTGGCGGGTGGTGCTGTTCTGCGCCGGAGTGGGTGGTTTGACCCTGGCCTGATCGATTCCTCTGCAGAATCACTGCATTGATGGGAAGCGTGGTGGTTGGAGCTGGTGTGAATCCTGCTGATCAGCGCTGGCCTTGGTGGCCGCTGCTGCCGTTGTATCCGTATGGCCGCCGTGCCACTCACTTTGAAGAGCTGATTCCAGGACAGGTTTGGAGCCTTGAGCAGCTTCAGGGCGTGTATTACGTGGCGGTCCCGATCCGGCTCACGGTGGTGAAGGTTCCCGGCGGTTTGATGCTGGTGAATCCGCTGCCTCCCACCGGCGAGCTCCGCGCTTTGATTCGCACCCTTGAATCTGAGCACGGTCCGGTGTGCAGCATCGTGTTGCCCACAGCCTCGGGCCTGGAGCACAAATTGCCGATGGGTCCTCTGGCCCGGGCCTTTCCTGATGCTGATCTCTGGGTCTGCCCCAACCAGTGGAGCTTTCCGCTTCAGCTCCCACTCTCCTGGCTTGGGATCCCCGCAGCCAGAACACGGGTGCTGCTCGACGATGGTGTTCCCCATCCCGAGGTGTGCGAGTGGATTTCACTTGGCCCCCTTGACCTGGGTGTCGGCTGCTTTCAGGAGGTGAGCTGTCTGCATCGCCCATCCGGTGCCTTACTGGTGACAGACGCTCTGCTGGGAATTTCCTCGCAACCACCGGAGGTCTTTGAGCGCGATCCAACTCCATTGCTGTTTCATGCCCGTGATCGCGGTGATCAACCCTTTGAGGACACTCCTGACAACCGCCGCCGTGGCTGGGCGCGGCTTGTGCTGTTTGCCTCCTACCTGCGCCCCGAACCCCTCGATGTGCCCGGCCTGCTGCAGGTGATCCGGCATGCTTTCCGCCCCGGGCTGCGCAGTGCGCGGGCCCATTTCGGGATCTATCCCTTTGCCTGGAAACCAGGATGGCTTGACTCCGCTGACGCCCTGATGGGAGACGACCAACCGAGATTGCAGGTGGCCCCGGTGCTGGAGCGATTGGTTCTCCCGCGGGAACGACAGGCGTTGATCAGTTGGCTCGCGTGTGTGGAGCAGCTGAAGGAGGTGCGCTGGCTGGTGCCGGCCCACTATTCAGCTCCCCTCGCGTTTTCAACCCTGCAGATTGTGCAGCTGCGCGAACAACTGATGATGAGGCCATGGGCCCCCAGTGAAGGCAACTGGGAATTCCTCGGAAGCATTGATCAAACGCTGCTCGATCTCGGCGTTGTTCCCAACGCTTCTCAGTCGTGAATGTGTTTGAACGACTGAAGCGTTGATCCAAGTCAGCAACTCGTCGGATTCAGAGATCTGAATCAGAGTCAATCGCCATCTCATCGTCGCCGAAAAGAGTTTCTTCCAGCTCCTTGCGTTGCTCCATCTGGCGCAGGAAGTAACCCGTCATCATCGCCGAGGCGAGCATGTTGGCCAGATTGTCGCGATTGGAGGTCACCTTCACTTCGAACTGTTCACCGGGAAGCATTCCCAGCAGACCTTGAACGTTGTGGCGAATGATGTCCTGAATGTCCGGACTGGCCGATTTGGCCACGCGTTGAAGCACGTCAGGTGATTGATCCTGCAGGTACTGAATCAAGCCATTGACGGGCTGACCCTCCTGGCTGTCAGTGGTCAGAAACTCAGGGTTGAACATCCCATCGATCTCCGTCATGCCCTAGACCTTATCGCAGCTGTGCTCTCCGTCACTAAGGCGTCCGGTCGGGAGAACCGAATCGGACCGAACCTGCTGAGCGGCCAATAGCGCAGGATTGCCGTTCCGATCACATCCGCCTGCGGCAAGGGCCCCCAGAGGTGAGAATCAAGGCTGGCATTGCGGTTGTCACCCATAACCCAGAGCTCATCCTCTGGCACGGTGACCGGAGCCATCTCGTAGTTGATGGCTTCGTTCAGCCAGGGCTCATTCACGGCTTCTCCATTGCGCCTGAGCTGGCCATCACGCACCTCCAGCAGGTCACCGGGCCTGCCCACCACTCGCTTGATCAAGGCCGCATCCGGGTCATAGCCGGCCTGCACCAGCGGCTCGGGAACCCTGAACACCACGATGCTGTTCAGGGGCAGTGGTTGATGGCGCGCCCGGTCAAAGCGTGGACGCAGTTTCTCCACCAGAATCCTGTCCTGCAGTTGCAGGGTGGGCAGCATCGATCCAGATGGAATCCAGCGCGGCTCCACCACGATCCAGCGCAGCAGCAGTGCCAGCAGCACCCAGATCAGCAAGGAGCGCCAGCTCCCCTGACGTTTGGTGGAGTCGGCGGACGGTTCGCTCATCAGCAGCGTCAGCAATGAGGGTTGGCGTTGACCGAGGATCGCATCAGCCTCGGCATCAGGTCTGAGTCACGCCGCCGACAATCTTGCTGCAGCGATCGGTCTGTTGCTGTGCCTGCAGCGGCAAGGGCTGGAAAGGGTGGTGCTCTGCCCTGGCAGTCGTTCCGCACCACTGGCGCTGGCGGCGGGTGGCCTGGCTGATCGGGGAGTCCTGTGGCTGACCACGGCCATTGATGAGCGCTCCGCCGCCTTCTACGCCCTCGGTATGGCAGCTGCATCCGGTCATGCTGCGGCTGTGATCACCACGTCAGGCACTGCCGTGGCCAATCTGTTGCCCGCTGCGGTGGAGGCCGATCGCTCAGGTCTGCCGCTGCTGTTGCTCACCGCCGATCGTCCGCAGCGCCTCAAGAACTGCGGTGCCAACCAGACGGTCAATCAGGAGGACTTTCTGGCACCCGTTTGTCGGTTGTTCTCGACTGGCCCCCTGGAGGGTCTGCACCGGCTCTCGCCAACCCAGCTGGACTCGCTGGCGAGCGAGTCCTGGCTGCAGACGCTCGTCCAACCCGGACCGGTGCACCTCAATCTCCCCTTCGAGGAGCCCCTGCATCCCAGCCGCGAAGACCAGCAACGGGCCTGGTCAGGCTGGGATTGCGTTGTGCCTCAGCAGGGGCAGCTTCGCCGGCCATCGGCCTCGGCTGCCAACCCACCAACCGATCGCCTCGAATGGTCCCGTCCCGGCGTGGTGGTGGCCGGACCCTGGCGAGGCCTTGAAGCAGACAGGCCCGCTTATCAGCAGGCACTCAGGGCTGTCGCCGAATCCACCGGCTGGCCTGTGCTGGCCGACCAGCTGGCCGCGATTCCCGCAGACCTGCCCAATCTGATTCGCCACTGGGAGCTGCTGTTGCCGCAGTTTCTGCCGGCTGCTGAGGCAGGCCTTCAGGTTCTGCGCTTGGGTCCACTTCCTGCAAGCCGGCGTCTGGAGAGCTGGTTACGCAGGTTTGGTTCGGGCCAGCTTCTGATCACTGAAGGCGACCCCCGCTGCCTTGATCCACTGGGGTTGTCGCGGCAATGCAGCAGTGGCCTGGCGGCCTGGTGGAACGCCGTCAGCGCTGATGCCCGCTTCGCTCCTCTCAATTGCAGGGAGCTGCTCTCGGCCTGGAG
The DNA here is from genome assembly GCF_014279995.1 of Synechococcus sp. BIOS-E4-1. Classification (NCBI taxonomy): domain Bacteria; kingdom Bacillati; phylum Cyanobacteriota; class Cyanophyceae; order Synechococcales; family Synechococcaceae; genus Synechococcus; species Synechococcus sp. BIOS-E4-1. The sequence continues at coordinate 1,331,574 of NZ_CP047935.1, forward strand.
TGAGGCCGATGCAAAGGTGCGAGGCGTTCTGGATCAGCACCTGCCGGCTGCAGGCGGTGTCACTGAGCCCGCACTGATGAAGGCCCTGCCTGCACTGTTGCCGCAGGGGCTGCCGCTGATGCTCGCCGCCAGCAGTCCTGTGCGCGACTGGCAAACCTTCGCTGCGGCCGATCTCGGGTCACGTCGCTGTTTCAGCTTCCGCGGGGCTTCCGGCATCGACGGCACCCTGTCGCTGGCAATCGGCCTGGCCCGTGTTCAGGGCCCCACCGTGCTGATCTGCGGTGATCTTGCGCTGCAGCACGACAGCAACGGCTGGCTGCTGGCCAGCGAACCCTCCCCCCCTCTGCTGGTGCTGCTGATCGACAACGCCGGTGGCGGGATTTTTGCCCAGCTGCCGATTGCCTCGATTGCATCCAGCTCGTTCGATCAGCTGTTCGCCATGCCCCAGCGCCTGGACCCCCTTGCTCTGGCAGCGGCCCATGCGGTGCCCGCTCGTCAGCTGAGCCGGCTTGAGGATCTGCCGTCAGCTCTGGAGTGGGGACTGGCACAGCAGCGCACGGCATTGCTGCGCATCTGCACTGATCGAACCGCCGATGCTGAATTGCGCCGGCAGCTGCGTGAGTTCACGGTCGCCGCACTTCAGCAGTCCCGGGGCGGTACAACGGAAGCCTGATCGTCGTCGCTGCCATGGCTGACTCGTTTTCCCGCGCGGTCTTACCCGGTGATCCGGGGGTGATCTGGCAACCCTGGGGGCACTACGAGGATGTGTTGCTTGATCGCAACGACTCAGGCATCGCCAGGGTTGCCATCAATCGACCTCGCAAGCGCAATGCCTTCCGTCCCCGCACCGTGGCGGAGCTCTGTGATGCGTTCGCCCGCATCCGTGACGACAGCAGCATTGGCGTGGTGTTGTTCACCGGGGTCGGACCTGCAGAAGACGGTGGCTATGCCTTCTGCGCCGGCGGTGATCAGAGCGTCCGTGGCGATGGCGGTTATCTCGATGAACAGGGTCTTGCGCGCCTCAATGTTCTCGATCTGCAGCGGATGATCCGCAGCCTTCCCAAGGTGGTGATCGCCCTTGTGGCGGGCTATGCGATCGGCGGCGGCCAGGTGCTGCACCTGCTCTGCGACCTCAGCCTGGCGGCCGACAATGCCGTATTCGGCCAGACCGGACCGAGGGTCGGCAGCTTCGATGGTGGATTCGGTGCCGGCTACCTGGCCCGGGTGGTGGGCCAGCGCAAGGCGCGGGAGATCTGGTTTCTCTGTCGTCGTTATGGCGCTGAGCAGGCACTCGCCATGGGGCTTGTCAATGCTGTGGTTCCCCTGCAGGAGCTGGAGGCCGAGGGTGTTCGCTGGGCCCAGGAGGTGTTGCAGCACAGCCCCACGGCGATCCGCTGCCTCAAGGCTGCCTTCAATGCCGAGACCGACGGTCTGGCCGGGCTTCAGGAGCTGGCGGGTCAGGCCACCCATCTCTTCTACCGAACGGAGGAGGGTCAGGAGGGGCGTAACGCTTTTCTGGAGAAGCGTGATCCCGATTTCTCTTCTTCTCCCTGGTTGCCCTAGCTAAACAGGGACAAATCCCCTGCTTGGCGCAGCGATGCCGGTTCGCATCCCCTTGGTTTCAGGCCTGACGGCTCTTGCCGCATTGCTGTTGCCGCTTCCTGGGGCAGCGCTGTCCGTTGAAAGTGAGTCTCTCAGCGTTGACTCTGCCGAGCAGACAACTCAGCCCTCTTCCAAGCGCGAACCCGACCCGATCCCCCCTCTGGCTGCGCCGGTCTCGGACGCTGAATCCATGCAACGGGTTCCCGATGATCTGCTGCAGCGGCTGGGTTTGCAACTGGTTCTTGATCGTCAACATCGTCAGCTGCTTGTGCTGCACGACGGTGTGCTCACCCGACGCTTTCCAGCCGCAGTCGGCACTGTGGGCTGGGAAACCCCTGCAGGCCGTTTTCGCGTGATGCAGAAGGTGAAGAAACCGGTGTGGACCCACCCGGTGAATGGCAAGAAGCTAGGCCCGGAGGATGAGACCAATCCTCTGGGCAGCCGCTGGATTGGCTTCTACCGCGACTGCAAAGGCCGCGAAGGCTGGGATGGAGAGCAGTACCTCGATATCGATGGCTGCACGGTGGCCGGCTTCCACGGCACCCCCTATCGCTGGACGGTGGGTCGCGCTGTGTCCCACGGGTGTGTGCGTCTTTACGAGGAGAACGTGCAGGAGGTCTTCGAGCTGGTGCGTGTCGGCACTCCGGTCACCGTGCTGCCCTGATCGAACTGATCACCAGGCCTGATCAAACGGCATTGCGCTTACAGTCGCGCCGCTTAGCCGGATCGATCGTCCATGCGTGTGCTGTTTGCCGCCGCTGAATGTGCACCCATGGTGAAGGTGGGCGGCATGGGCGATGTGGTTGGCTCCCTGCCTCCGGCACTGACCCAGCTCGGCCACGACGTGCGCCTGATCATGCCCGGCTACAGCAAGCTCTGGAGCCAGCTGGATATTCCGGCTGAACCCATCTGGCGAGCGCAGACCATGGGCACTGAGTTCGCAGTGTTCGAGACCCGCCATCCCACCAATGGCCTTCCTCTGTACCTGGTGGGCCATCCCGTGTTCGATCCGGAGCGGATCTACGGCGGCGAAGACGAAGACTGGCGTTTCACTTTCTTCGCCAGTGCTGCGGCGGAATTTTCCTGGAATGTGTGGAAGCCGCAGGTGCTGCATTGCCATGACTGGCACACAGGGATGATCCCGGTCTGGATGCATCAGGACCCTGAAATCAGCACGGTCTTCACCATCCATAACCTCAAATACCAGGGGCCTTGGCGCTGGAAGCTGGATCGCATGACCTGGTGCCCCTGGTACATGCAGGGTGACCACACGATGGCTGCAGCACTCCTCTATGCAGAGGGTGTCAATGCTGTGTCGCCGACCTATGCGCAGGAAATCCGCACCTCTGAGTACGGCGAAAAACTGGAGGGGTTGCTGAACTACATCTCCGGCAAGCTGCGCGGCATCCTTAATGGCATCGATCTTGAGGCCTGGAATCCGGCCACAGACAAGACCCTGCCAGCGAATTACAGCGCTGATGACCTCAGTGGAAAGCTGGTTTGCAAGCGCGTACTGCAGGAGCGGATGGGGCTTGAGGTGCGCGATGACGCCTTTATATTGGGCATGGTGACACGCCTGGTTGATCAGAAAGGCGTGGATCTGCTCCTTCAGGTTGCCGATCGACTTCTGGCTTACACCGATACCCAGATTGTTGTGCTCGGGACCGGTGAACGAGGCCTGGAGTCCGGTCTGTGGCAGCTCGCCTCCCGACATCCCGGCAGGGTTTCGGTGTTCCTCACCTACGACGACGCACTGTCCCGACTCATCTATGCCGGCAGTGATGCCTTCCTGATGCCGAGTCGTTTTGAACCCTGCGGTATCAGTCAGCTCAATGCCATGCGTTACGGCAGTGTGCCTGTTGTTCGCAAGGTGGGGGGGCTGGTTGACACCGTCCCGCCGCATGATCCCCGCAACGCTGTCGGGACAGGATTCTGTTTCGATCGCTTTGAAGCTGTCGACTTCTACACCGCGCTGGTTCGTGCCTGGGAGGCCTACCGACATCAGGACAGCTGGAAACAGCTCCAGCTGCGAGGCATGCGTGAGGACTACAGCTGGGCGCGCTCGGCACTGGAGTACGACCAGATGTATAAGGATGTGTGCGGTCTGAAGGAACCCGGTCCCGATGCGGCGGCTGTCGAGCGTTTCTCTCAGGGCCAGGACGCTGATCCATCACGCAACGGAGCCGTTGATCCGCAGTCCGATCAAGCACCGCAAGCCGATGGCCGCGGTCGCGGCAGTCGCAACCCCCTGGCCCGTTTGCTGCGTCAGTCACGCTCCTAAAACCAGCGTATCGCCGTCAGAAAAGGCCATGATGGGTGGGGATTTGCTGTGCACTGACTGGGCAGCACCGGGTATCCATCCCCCAATGCTTGAGTGATGCAGGATCAGGACGCAAGGGATGACCGTTCGCTTCCGGCTCCTTACCAGAGCCCTTGGCAAGCCCTGCGTCAGGACCTTCCAGCTGCGGCTGCCGATCTGCGCCTGCGCTTTCAGGAACTCTGGCGCCGTAATCGTGAAGGTGATCTCTCCACTCCTGGATTCTGGCCGCAGGATCTGGCCCCTCTGTTCTGGCCTCTGCTGCTGGCCGTTGGCTTGCTGGTGCTTGCCCTCGGTGTCGTCCAGCTGAGAGCAGCGTTGAGCGTCACCGATGCAGATCCCGTTCCGGCTGTCGAACGCATTCGCACGACACCACTGCCTGAGGCCCGCCCGCTGATGACAGAGTCGGACATCTTGCCGGCTGATGAAGATCCACCCCAGATTTCTCCGCCAGCGTCTCCTCAACAGTTGCCGATGCCGCTTGTATCACCGGCACCTGAGCCTCTCGAATCCTTCAAGCCTGAGCCGCCTGTCCTGCAGGTGGATCCTTTGTTGAAACTGCTGGCGCAAGTGGATGCTGATAGCGCTGCTCCAACGGGCTTGTTGCTGTCCGCGCGTCCTGTTCCTGCTGAGAATGCTGCGGTACTGGTTGTGGATTCAGATCTGTGGTCGGACCTGCCTCAGGCTCTCCGACGCGAGCGTGCTGAAAGCTGGTGGCAGACACTGCAGGATCAGGGGTATGACGCCATCACCCTCGAAGATGTCGATCAGCATCTACTGGCCAGACCGGCTCGGGTGGGTGGCGGCATGATCATGTTCGATCCGTTGCCTTCGCCATGACGCTGCAGCTTGCTCAGCTTGTGCAGCTCTGGGGGCGTCCCGAGGGAGGTCCGGCAACAGCTGCGGATCTAGAGCGCGAGCTCGGGCCTGTCTGCACTGACAGTCGTCAGCTGCAACCGGGTGCGTTCTTCATCCCCCTGCGCGGTGAGCGTTTTGATGGGCATACCTTTCTGAACCAAGCCTCGCAACTGGGAGCGCAAGCTGCCGTTGTGGCCAGTGACTGGAACGGTCCCCTGCCGGAGGGTCTGCTGCACTGGCAGGTTGAAGACACGCTTTGGGCCTATCAGCAGCTGGCAACGCTGCACAGGCGTCAGTTGAAGGCCGGCGTTGTGGCCGTGACCGGTTCAGCCGGGAAGACGACCACCCGTGAGCTGATCCGTGCAGCGCTGGAGCCTCTTGGAGACGTTCAGGCCACGGTCAGCAACAACAACAACGACATCGGCGTGCCGCTCACCCTGATGGGTGCACACCAAGGCCATGCTGCTGTGGTGTTGGAAATGGGCATGCGCGGCCTGGGTGAGATTGAACGTCTCTCCCGTTGCGCTGAGCCGCAGGTTGCCGTGATCACCAACATTGGTACGGCTCACATCGGTCGGCTTGGCAGCCGTGAAGCCATCGCAACGGCCAAATGTGAGATCACAGCCGCTCTGTCTCCCCAGGGAGTGATCGTGATTCCAGCAGGTGATCCCCTGCTGGAAGAGGCCCTGTCGCGCTGCTGGAATGGACGCACGCTGCGTGTTGCCCTTGAGGGTGATGGAGACGCTGGCCTCCATGAGAGTGATTGTCCCGCTGCGGATCTGACCGGGGTTTATGAGCCACAGCAGGGTCTGCTCAACCTGGAGGGATTGCGCTTCTCCTGTCCGCTGGAGGGGCGTCACAATGCCCGCAACCTGATGCTGGCTCTGGCTGTTGCTTCGGAACTCGGTGTTCCCTTGGCCGATCTTCAGGGCCTCGAGGTGAGCGTTCCCGGTGGCCGCAACAGGCGCCTGAGCATCGGCACACTCAATCTTTTGGATGAGACCTACAACGCCTCGCCGGAAGCCGTGTTCGCAGCTTTGGATCTTCTGGCGCAGCAGCCTGGTCGTCGATTCGCCGTACTCGGCACCATGCTCGAACTCGGCGCCAGCAGCATCGAGCTGCATCAGGCCGTTGTCTCTAGAGCCGTCCAGCTCGGACTGGATGGTCTGGTGACGGTGGCGTCGGGAGAGGAGGCCGCTGCCATGCAGCGAGCGGCGGAGCCTTTAAACCGCTTTGCTCTTGTGGAGTCGCCCGAACTGGCTGCAGAGGCACTCAACCAATGGCTGCAGCCGGGCGACACGCTGTTGCTCAAGGCCAGCCGCGGAGTGGCTCTTGAGCGATTGATTCCTTTGCTCAAGCAACCTTGAGGATTGGGGCTTAGGCCGCAATCTCGCCTGACTTGGCGTCTTCGCAGCGAATCAGATCGATGGAATGGGGATGGTTGCGGATGTAGGGAACCGCTTCCATCGCCAGCACTCTGGCTTCGAATGCATCACTGGCGTAATAACAGGACTCGATCCGCTGGCTGCTGGCATCGCGATAACTCACTGTGTAGCGCTTCTGATCGTTCATGGATCCAGTGATGGATGCACCCAAAGTCACGCATGATCAGCCTCAGGCCATCAGCAACACCTGAAGAGAATCGGGGGATTCGTATCAGTTTTCCTGGTTGATCTGGCCTGCAACAAGTGTTGCTAATCCTTCAATCGGTAGTTGAGAACATTGTTTTGAGTTGATCAGCCTGTGGCAGTTCAATCGGATCCATCGTGACCTCATTCCAGCCATCCTCCTCTCGATTGGAGATCAGGGGAGTCAGTCGGATCTGCAGAGGACTGCCCTCGCTGATGTCGACTCGCAGGGCGCTGTAAGCCTTGCCGCCATCACAGTCAGCCCAGCTTCTGCCCACATAAAGGTCACTGCTGGCGACTCGTTGCTGCTTTCCGTTGCTCTGTGATTCGCTCAGGTGCGGTCCCTGTCCGCGTTGGTCACGAAGGCTGTAGCCGCTGCCACCGCAGACAGCCCAGTTGGTGAATGAATCGCCGTGACCGGTGTCGTGAGTTCTCAGAATCTCCAGGCAGTGCGCATGTCCGCTGAGCACGAGATCGACGGTGCGGATGTTTCGGCTTTGTTTGCCGAGGGCTGTGTTGACATCATCCAGAACATTGCGCAGACGTTGCCGGATGCCGAGTGTGTCGGCCTGAGACCATTTGGTTCTCTCTGTCACGTAGGGAGGGTGATGCAGGGTAAGAATCCGGCCGCGTGCACTGGGATCCCGATGGGATGCGATCAGTCCGTCGCGCAACCAAGTCAGCTGTTCGCCATCCTCGGCGGCGTGATGGTGAAGCCTCCGTTGCAGATCGAGCCGTTCCTCCTGCAGGGTTTCGAGATCGTCCATCAATCGATCTCGTTTTTGTTCGTCACGGGTTTGCAGAGACAGGGCCTTGAGGCAGCGATTCTGCTTTTCGTCCAGAGATTTCAGCTGTTGTCGCAGCAGCCCCTGGTCATCGTGACTGCTCAACGGAGCAATCAGGGTGTTGGAGTCGAGCGCGAAGACGTCTACACCGGCATGGCGAAACCGGTAGTAGCGGTTCGGCAATCTGGTGTGATGGCCGGGTTGGTAATGCAGGCAGCGTTGACCATCCCATTCAGCTTTGTAGTGCCGGTCGAGATAGTCGTCCAATTGGCTGCTGGGCACATCTGACAGCACATCCATGAATGCATTGGCAAAGCAGCCTCCCTGATCGGATCCGCGCCATCCGGTGTCCACGTCGTGAAACCACTGCAGATAGCGACGCAGCGGCAGGGTCAATCCGGCCAGTGCTGAGATGATCGGTGCCAGATCGTAGTAGTCGTGGTTGCCGAGCACCGGCAGAAACGGCTTGTTGAATACCAGTTTCTGCGGGTTGATGCTTTCCCAGTCCTCACCGCCGCAAAGCCATTCCCGGTAGGGGCGGATGAAATTGTTGCGGTATTGGGCCGCGGCGCCCACCAGGTACACCACATCACCTGTATGCAGCAGGAAAGCGGCCTTGTCTTTGTGCGGTAGCAGACGTTCAGCGATGTGTCGTGGGGGGCTGTGGCGTCGATGGCGGCCGGTTCCACTGTCGCCGAGCACCAGAAAGTGAAAGGCGGAGTGCTCCTTGCTGTGCATGCCTGGCTGCTCGATCACCAGCCGTGTCTGGTCAATCCCGCGAGCGCTGATCGCTGGGTGCTGCCAGCGAACACGATGCGCCATGCGCATGATCTTGCGCTCGATCGGCGGGTCGCTGGCGAGGTTCAAGGGCTGAGACGGATCGGTGCGATGACCTTCAGCGCATCAGGAATCACCGACACGGTCATGCGGTCGGTTTCCTCGATCTCACCATCAATCACCATGGTCTGCGGTTTTGGAAGCGTCACGCTCAGTTGATGGGTTCGTACGCAGAAGATATCGGCATTGTTGGCGCTGTTCTTGAGAACTGCCGATTTCGCCAGGCTCGATAACACCGAGAATCCGCCCATCCGTCCCCGTGGCGAAGCGATGATCACCTCAAGCTGGCCGTCATCGGGGATCACTTGTCCAAATCCCTGAGCCATCACGGATGTGGCCGGCGCGGCATTGGCCACGGTGATGGCGCTGGCATGCACTTCCGTTGTTTCGCCATCGATCATCAATTTGGCATCGAAGGGTTGCTGTTCGACCAGCTGCCGGGCTCCCGAAAAGATGTAAGCCATCGGTCCCAGCATGTTCTTGAGCTCGCGGCTGGCTTTGTTCACCATGCCGGCTTCGAAGCCAAGTCCTGCCAGCAGGATCATCGGTTTGTCATTGCAGAGCGCCACATCCACCAGCCGCGTGTTGCCAAGGATCAGATTGGTGCAGGCAGCCTTGACGGACGTTGGAATTCCCAGCGCCACGGAGAAGGCATTGGCCGTGCCCCGGGGAATGATGCCCAGTGGAATGTCCGTGCCTCGCAGTGCACTGGCCACGGCACCCACCGTGCCATCGCCACCTGAGGCAATGATCAGCGATTTACCCTGACCCTCCTGATCGAAGGCGTTGATCTCCTTGATCAGTTCGTGGGCCTGCACGCCCGGATCCAGCCCGGGTTTGGTCATCCACACCTCAAGCATGATCTGCGGCTCGAGATAGTTGCGGATCTCGGCGAGTTCGGCGTTGGGATCACCTTGCCCGGCGACGGGGTTGAAGATCAGAAAGCCTCGGCGACTTCCCTTGATGCCACGAAGGATTGCCGACGCGGTGGCGGGATTGAGAGCAATCGGCAGGTTGTTGAGCAGCGCTGCGCGTAGCAGGGGCTCTGCAAGCACATCTCCGGCCCGTTCAGCACCTGGGGCAGGGAAATGGACAAGGCCGCTGACATCGCCGTGGAGAATCGTCGCGGCCAGTTCGATATCGCCCCCATCAGCGATAGCTCGCGAAGACGTAACAGCGAGATTGTCGAGGCTTCCGCCGCTGGTCATGCGCTCAAGCACATCCTCGGCAACCAGAAGATCGAAACCTTTGAGCACTTCACTGTTGTTCCCGACCCAGGATCTGAGTGCTGAACAGACGTTCAGATCGGCATTGAGAACAATCTTCGACGGCATCGATGCTCAGGCATGAGGTCGGACGTCAGGAACCGGATTGGTCGTGTCATTGAGTGCACGATCCTTCTCTGACAGTCTGTCGGCCGCGATTGATGGCAAATTCACCATCCACGACACCCTTGTTGGTAGTGGATCGAACGTTCAGCGTCAGCTGATGATTGAGGCTGACAGATCCCAAAAGTGCTGAGGTTGCTTGCCTAGAGGTGCAGGTTTCATCTCCAACTATGGTTGGGAGCAGCCAGGATGTTGCTCAACAGATCTGGTGAAGGCTCGGCTCGGAGTTTTGGCTCTAGGGCTTTTCTGCAGACCAGTTCTCTTTGATCATCTGTTTGGCGCGTCCAATGGCGAGAGCGCCATCAGCAACGTTCTTGGTGAGTGTTGAACCTGCGGCCACCGTGACACTCTTGCCCAGGGTGATCGGTGCGACCAGCACTGAATTCGCACCTGTTTTGCTGTTGTCACCGATCACGGTGCGGTGTTTGTTGACGCCGTCGTAATTGGCCGTGATCGTGCCAGCTCCAACATTCACATTGGTTCCCAGCTCGGCATCGCCGATGTAGCTGAGGTGATTCACCTTGCTGCCGCTGGCAATGGTGCTCTTTTTAACCTCCACGAAATTGCCGATCTTGCAGTCATCGCCGATTGCTGCCGCCGGACGCAGGTGGGCAAACGGCCCCAACGTTGTGTTGCGTCCCACCTCAGCCGTGTTGATCACCGAATGGAGCACGGTGACACCATCACCAAGAACCGCATTCTCCAGAAGGCTGCCGGGTCCTAGTTGACAGTTGTCGCCGATCTGGCAGGTTCCACGCAGGTGTGTCTGAGCTTCGATCACCACATCGCGTCCGAACTGGCAGGTTTCACTCAGGCTGCAGCTGTCAGGATCAATGAAGGTGACGCCCTCGTCCATCCAGTGCTCCTTGAGGCGCTGCTGCAACAGGGCCTCGCATTGAGCCAGCTGGCGGCGGTTGTTGATGCCGTTTACTTCGTCGGAGTCCTGCACTTCCAGGTGCATGGCTCGATCGAGCATGCCAACGGTGTCGGTGAGGTACAACTCTCCTTGATCGTTGTCAGTGCTCAGCGTTGGGAGCACGGCCGCGAGCTTGCGCCAGTTGAAGCAGTAGATGCCCGCATTGGTGAGGTTGTTGCAGCGTTGTTCTTCACTGCAGTCGCGATGCTCAACGATTGCGCTGACAATGCCATCAGCAGTCGCAAAAACTCGGCCATAGCCAGTGGGATCATCCAGTCGTGCCGTCAGCAGCGTCACATCGGCACCACTGCTGCGGTGGGTTGCCACCAATTTATCGATGGTTTCCGCACGCAGCAGCGGAACGTCGCCGTTCAAAACCAGCAGCTCACCCTCAAAATCCTGCAGTGGCGTAAGCAGCTGTTGCACGGCATGGCCCGTGCCGTTCTGAGGATCCTGCAGCACAAACTCGAGCCCGCCGATAGGACTCAACTGTTGTTCAACACGACCGGCCTGATGGCCAACAATCAGGATCCGGCGCTCAGGCTGCAGATTGCCGGCACTGGCAAGAACCCTTTCCACCAGAGTGGCTCCTGCAAGAGGCTGCAACACCTTCGGCAATGCACTCTTCATGCGGGTGCCTTTGCCTGCGGCCAGAACAGCGACGGCGAGCATGAACAGCAATGCGGATCGGGCGGAATCTACCGGATGCCCAACTTTTTGTCAAAACCTCTTGCCGCAACAGGTTTGGGGTTTAAACTAACCACACTAAAGGGCACACTAAATCCGTGCTGAGCTTCTGCTAAGCCCATGGGGAGGAACAGAAAAGGTCCCTACAAGACCTCCAAGGGGCCTACTTATTACTGCCGTTTGATCGTGCCGCCAAGGCTACGAGAGGTTGTCGGTAAAACATGCCTCACCAGAAGCCTTAAGACCACTAGCTACAACGTTGCTCTGACCCGCTACGGACCTACCTACCTGCAGCTTGAACGGGAGCTAGAGGCACTGCAGAAGCCCAATGGGCTGGCAGACCTCAGAGAGCACGTAGAGGCGAACAGGGGATATGACGACAACCCAGCAATCCTCACTGACCTGTTGGTTGGCTTTGACATGCCCAACCCAACCCAGAAGCAGAAGCTGGTTTACGAGGCTCTCAGCACCGGTAAACCCATCCCTGTGGACTGGGAAGAGGCAATGCAGCTGTGGATCAAGCTGAAGAACCGCACTAATTCCAGACCACTGGCAGCCGGTTCCATCAAACACGCCACAGCTCAGATCAAACTGATCCAACCCTATGGATCACCTCATCAGCTAACTAAACAACTGATCTGGGACTTCATTGAAGACCAAGAGGAGCTAGGCAAACAACCCAACACTGTTGCCTCTTACCTAAAGAATCTCTCTGCCATCACGGAAGTGCTCGTGCAGTTAGATCATCTTGAAGTAAACCTCTTTAAATCAATCTCTTACTCAGTTAAGAATAAGTCTGACAGACGTTCCTTTACTGATGATGAGCTTTGCTTGATCAAACACAAGCATCCTGAAGCACTACTCCTCACAATGATGGGTCTAAGGATTGAAGAGCTAGAGCACGGTGTAGTTGACAAAGACATGTTCGTCATTAATGAGGTCTGGAAGAATGACAAACTCATCTTCAGACCTAAGACACTGTCTAGTTACCGTCGTGTTCCATTACCTAAGTCCTACAAGCGTCTTGACCGCAATCAAAGAATACTAAGGAAAAGACTAAGAGACTTAATTCCAGATACCGATGTTGTCTTACATAGTGCTAGGCACACCTTCATTGAACTCTCTAGAAGAGCAGGCTGTGATGCCAGGATCATTGATGAAGTCTGTGGTCATGGTTCGTCTAGTGGTTCTTCTTCTAATCGTTCCTACGGTGAATTTCCAGATGAGGTGCTGTTAAGGGAAACTCAAAAGGTCTGGGATCTAATAGAAGATATCACAGGCTGATTGCACCTGAAATAAATAATTCGTGGCATTGGAAAAAGCTTTAGCCAGTCTTTGACATGTAAGGCCACAACTTTTAAACCTAGCTTTGTTTGGTAACACCAAAGAGGTTCGATTCCTCTTGAAGCTTTTCCCAGTTGATTGAAGAATTATACGATGCAGCATTTAATCGTTACTTATTCATACATCAACTAGGAGCAATTTCGTGACACAGACAGGCTGCGTCCCTTCATTACTCCAACTTACCCAAGGTGATATGCACCAGCGAGCCAGCGAGCTGACTCTGAAAAAATAAAAAAATTAAAACTAATGACACAAAGAGAACGAGAATTAGCTGAAAGAGCTATTCAACAATCTACCTATAACCTTTCACAAAAGCAGTTCAATCATAACTGTGGCGTAGCTGCTGCTAGAGGTTCTTTCTATGAGAGGTACACTGCCAAATACCGGACCGCTAAATCCTAGTTATAACGACTTCTACTTTCGCCAGAAGCCTCTACAAGGTGCCTGTAATTGGTTCTATGGGTGATACATCCATTTGATGTTTAAACGGCTTACAGAGCCTTTAATTGTCCGTTTTTGAAGGTTTGGCTATGATGGAATATCTGGACTATTCCAAATGTCAGAAGAGCAACTTAAGGCTTTCCTCGCCAAAGTTCAAGCCGATACTTCACTACAGGAACAGCTCAAAGTAGAAGGAGCTGATGTTGTAGCCATTGCCAAAGCTGCTGGGTTCTCGATCTCCACAGAAGACTTAAAAGAGCGTCGCCAAGCCCTGTCTGATGCTGAGCTGGAAGTTGCGGCTGGAGGTGTAGAAACATTTTGCACGCCAGGATGCCCCACGTGGGAGTGTGCTGATACGTGGAGGTGTGACTGAACAAAAAGTGATAAAACAGAGGAATCTGGAGAGCTGCGCAACCGGCTAAGCCTACACATTCAAAGCGCTTGCATTAGCAGGGGCTTTTTATTGCTTCATTAGTCTGACTAACCCCATCAATCAGCCTTCAATACCTGGCACGATTGAGCGCAGGAGTATTAGCCAAAGACGCTGCAGCAGAACGTTGCTATGACTACTCAACAGACTAGACACCCATGTCGCTAGAACAACTCAAGGCATTCCTCGCCAAGGTCAAAGGTGATTCCAATCTTCAAGTAAAACTAAAAGCAGCTAAGTCACCTGACGATGTCGTAGGAATTGCAAAAGAACATGGTCATGAATTCACTGCTGATAAGATCGAAGAGCTCAGTCAAGAGGAGCTGGAAGGCCTGTCTGGTGGAGGCAACTGTGAGATAACCAACGTGTTGACAAGTTGTCCGAATTTAGCCTAACTCAATAAAGCCCCTGCATTGATAGGGGTTTCTTATTGCTTCAATAGCCCAACTAATCCCATAAATAAGCCTTCAATACCTGGCACGATTGAGCGCAGTAATTGTTAGCCAAAGATATTGCAGCAGGGTGTTGCTATAACCATTGAAGACTCTCGATACCCATGTCCCTAGAACAACTCAAGGCATTCCTCGCCAAAGTCAAAGGTGATTCCAATCTTCAAGAGAAACTAAAAGCAGCTAAGTCACCTGACGATGTCGTAGGAATTGCAAAAGAACATGGTCATGAATTCACTGCTGATAAGATTGACGGTGAACTCAGTAAAGAGGAACTGGAAGGCGTGGCTGGCGGCGGATGCTGGAAATCATGTGTGGACAGGAATTCGAAGAACTGGTCGCCACTGTCGTATTGAAGGATGAATCAAAGACCTTGCATTAGCAGGGGCTTTTTATTACATCAATAGTCTGACTAACCCCATAAATCAGCCTTCAAGTTGGCACGATTGAACGCTGTAAATATTAGCCAAAGATATTGTAGCAGGGTGTTGCTATAACCATTAAAGACTCTCGATACCCATGTCCCTAGAACAACTCAAGGCATTCCTCGCCAAGGTCAAAGGCGATTCCAATCTTCAGGAGAAACTAAAAGCAGCTAAGTCACCTGAAGATGTTGTGGGCATCGCTAAAGAACACGGCCACGAATTCACTGCTGATAAGATCGCTGAACTCAGTGAAGAGGAACTGGAAGGCGTGGCTGGCGGCATTGTTATTGAGTGCTCAATTAAGTATCTGGATTAAGAATCTGGCGGCATTGCTTAGCTGGCGGTGGACCTTATTGATGTGAGCTGGGGACGGTGCCGACCTCCTAGAGCCTAGCGACTTTAGTATATTGAAGGATGAATCAAAGCCCCTGCAAACGCAGGGGCTTTTTATTGCTTCAATCACCCCCAAAAGACCATCAATCAGCCTTCAATACCTGGCACGATTGTGCGCAGTAATTATTAGCCAAAGACACTTCAAGGTATTGTTGCTATAACCGCTAGATACTCCCGATACCCATGTCAGAAGAACAACTCAAAGCCTTCCTCGAAAAAGTCAAAGCAGACACCAGCCTTCAGGAGAAGCTCAAGGCTGAGCGTGTTGATGTTGTAGCTATTGCTAAGGCTGCTGGTTTCTCTATCACGCCTGACGACATAAATTTACTTCGAGAAAACATTTCTGAAAAAGAGCTAGAGGCTATCCTTGGTGGTGCCGGATCTGCTAATCCTCAGGGCGGGGATCCATGGTGCACTTGGGATTACCCCATTTGCATAAATAATAAATAACACAAAGCAAACTTTAATACCTGGCACGATTGAGCGCTTAAGCATTAGCTAAAGACACTACAGCAGACCGTTGCTATAAATGCTGAACAGACCTAATACCCATGTCCCTAGAACAACTCAAGGCATTTCTCTCCAAAGTCAAAGGTGATTCCAATCTTCAGGAGAAACTAAAAGCAGCTAAGTCACCTGAAGATGTTGTAGGCATTGCTAAAGAACATGGCCACGAAATCACTGCTGATAAGATCAACCAGCTCAGTGATGAGGAACTGGAAGGCGTGTCTGGGGGGTTAATACAGAAAACCATTCTTTGTAAACAGAACACCATTTTTGGTAGTCAATGTATTTGTGAGTAAATGCTTGACATGGGGCTTCTAACTCATCAAAGCCCCTACAACGGCAGTGGGTTTTCATTTCTTCAATCACCCCAAATAGCCCACAAATCAGCCTTCAATTGGTAATGACAAGTTGATATAACTGGCACTAATTATTTGTCCGTTATCATCGTTTAACCCGATAAAAAATGACAAATGTCTGAGGTCATATCTATATACGCACCGCCTGGCGCGACCCCCCATTCCGGTCTGCTGGCGGCGGGTGGCTGAGCAAAGTTCGAAGGGATACATATATGTATGCACTCGGGCATAAGTGCAAGGCTCGCTGGAACCGGAGCTGGATTTTTTTTATTTCCTGTACGCGCTCGGGACCTGCGCCTTTGACAGCATGACGCGATAGCCCAGTGATAGCAAGGGATCTCAGGGATTGATGATGCTGTTCGAGTCGGATTGGTAAACCAGCTTGGCCAAATGTCCAGAGTTACTGCATAGATCACAGGGCTACTGGACAGGATCAAGGGCATATCAATAAGTATTTATTACTAGAGCCAATCAATAGCAATCAATATTCTCAACCAATCCAGTCTGTTCGCAATAAGCTTTCTTTATTGCGAACACCTCTATTCCATGCCTATCTGTACGCGATCAATAATCACCAGTCATTAACTGCTACAAGTATCCATTCTCAAGATGTGCCAAGAACATCTCACAAGGATTCAAATATTCCAAGTATAAAACCACCACCAATTAATTCAACAATGTAATTACTATCATGGCCTCAGCAACAGAACACAAGACCCTATGCAAAGAGTGGGTCAACCGTAAATACGGTGTCACTGAATTACCTCAGGACATCGAAGCCGTTCATCAACTGATCACGTCGGTCGATTGCTTCATAACAGATCCAACTCTATTCCCAGTAACTGGCCATTTAATTCCTTAGTAGCAGCCTTGGCCGCAGCAGGACAGTGAGCCTGTTGCGGTGCTCCTTTCCCTCCAGAAACCGCTTCTAGTTCCTCTTTCGATAGCTCTGACATCTTTGATTTGAATGCTGTTAGAAGGTCCTCAGTACTGATTTCAATACCGTGATTTGCGGCAATCTTCACGGCCTCTTCTGCAGTTGTGGCTGTTGTAATAGATTCCCTCAACTCAGCATTTGTCGTGATGCTATTTAATAGATCTTCTTGGACGGACATAAGATTAGCGTAACCATATAATAGTTAGCCATAGACCCTAAGAGCGATCGAAAAAAACTAAATTTTTTAATAATTTAAAGCGCTCCTCAGGTGAGCTGTACAAAAGAGTCCAAAAGGATTAGTTTCTCTTGAGTTGATGCATTGACTGGCTTTGCTTGTATATTTTTGAGCATTTCTTGGTATATTTGCTGCCAAGATAGGCGGTATTTTGCTCGTCTTCCCCCTCTTTGCCTTTTTAGGAAATACAAACTCAGGCGATTTCCGCTCTGATTGATTTATAAACGAATTGATTGATTGACTATGGATAGTTTTAATAGGGGTGCAACAGTTACTCCTGACATTGGATATGACCCACAGAACGGCGAAGAGTTTATCAGCTACGACAATGCAAACATTGATTGGGCTGGTCAACGTGATCAAGTCCTTACGGAGTTTGATGGACACCAAGACGAACTCTTAAGCATTAACGAATTTAACGGAGAGTTAGAACATGAATTCGAAAACACGCACAGTGATGACTTTCTTAGAGGAAGCGAGTTGCTTCCCGAAGATATTGATCAGCTCAAAGCTATTGTCGGTGATTCTGAACAATACGGAGCTCTTATACAATGGGCAGCTACCAATGTCCATCTAGAGTTCGTCGAACAGTTTAACAACATTATGCTGTCAAACGACTATCCACAGATGGAGGAAGCTATCCAAGTCCTGTACAACCTCTACCTAGAAAACTGGACAGCAGAAGATGCATATGACAGTGAAGAATATGAGGAACAGGACTTTGACCAGGAACAAGCAGATTATGAATACAACAATTCAGTCTTTGAACACTTCTCTGAAGATGGTTATCAAGAGATGGTGTCTTGGGCTAGTGAGAATTTATCTCCTGCTGATATTGCTGCTTACGATAGAGCCATGGACTCTCCAGACCACGACTATAAATCTCAAATGATTCAATGGCTTGAAGAAACCTATAACAACGCGAACTGAAACTAATGATTAAAAACACGAAAATGGAACTTGATTTGAACAATCCTGCTGTTGTCGAGAAGCTACTTAATGCTGATGTTGTCGGTGGTTTTCCAAAGATGGAGACACAACAGATCGAAGAGAAGATCAAAGCGAAACAGAAGCTTGCATCTTTTACGATGAAACTAGCTCAAAGTGATATTGATGCGCTTAAACGACAAGCTGGTTCAAAGAACTTGGATTGGAAGCAACATCTCAAGAATGAAATCGAAGCGAAGATTCTTACTGCAAAGATTGGCGGCCCAACCATTGCAACACCAAGTACTGGACTTGAGCCAACTAAGAAGATTGGCGGACCTAGTCCTAACAGCAAGATTCTCAGGATTGGATGATGGAAGAGGAAGAACTTTATTTTGTTTGTCCCTCTTATTCTGCTGGTCTTGTTATTGATTCTGCTGGTGATCTGGTAGTTGACCAGTTGCCTGAATTAGAAGCCAATGAAAGTAGAGGCATCAGCGGTCTAAAGGTGCAACATTCTGGCGCTACTCCTGATGACCTGAAGCTCTTTAATCAACAGAAAAACAAAGCTAGAGAATCTCTGATTGATGTCCCAGTGCTTGGTAATGATCCTAGAGCTGTTCAATGGGAGCAAGCTATTTCAGATGCAAACAACAAAGACCTACAAAAACGAAACATTCAACCTACTAAAAGATCAAAGAAATGAAACCAATGAAATTTATCCAAACAGAGCATAAAGCAAAGCTCAATATCTTGTGCTCAGCCCGTGTTCGTCTTACTGAGGATCAACGCAAGCAACTCAAGACTGCCTATTACGAAAAGAGGAATGCAGCAACACCAGAACCTCTTGCTGCTATCGGAGGATCCAGCATACGCACTGAAACACAATTCAGTGTTAATAGCCGTTTGCCCCTTTCTGATGTGGTGGTGGTCGATTTGCTGAATACACGCGAGACAATCACACTGACAACCATCCTTAGTTTGCAGGCTGCTCTAGGTGTCGAAGTAATTACTGAGAAGATGTTTCGCGATTCTTTTGATGGTTACGTGAATTACGTAATGCGTATAGGTAATGATGATGACTGAGAATGACTACGGCGGGTTTGTTGAACGTCCTCCACTTTCTGAAAGATTGACAGTTCAGTCTGGTCAGAAGAAATCTAAGACCGCTATCCAACGTCCAAGACGCGAAGGCATTAAAGGTGGTCTGACTGCACTCCAGGTGAATTATCAGAAGCCAGTTAAGCGCAAACGTAAGGGACAACCTGACTGAAGGTGTTGAAAGTGACTCAATCAATGACGTTATGTGGGAAGAGCATATGGAGTCACCCTATGAGCCTGGTCTTGATGGTCAAGAGAGGCATTTTGCTCAACTCCTTTATGACAACGGCTATGGAGATGACAGCGAAGAGTCAAATTTCTTCTAGGTGACAACAAGAGTGAACTCGCATTACTCATTCTCGCCACTAGTTAGCACCGATGCACAGGTGTGTCGTTCTCTTGGTGGGGTTCGGCGTAATTGATCATGCACATGACTAGAACTGCCTGGAGCGGTTGCTAGTTAACAAGCTTTGTCCGAAGGGACACTGAGGCAGGTTTAAATCTAATCGTTTGACTGCCTCCATTAATGGCTGACTAGAAGCTAGATGCAACAGGAGAGGGAAGGGTGGACCCGAACCTTTTGTTTGACGGAGCATTACCGTCTCAGCCGATTTTTTAAATTTAATCCAATGAATGTAGACTGATCTTTCATTACATCCCATGCAGAAGCTGCTCACAAAAGATTCGTCAATGCACTGCAGGGACTAAGAGATGCCAATGGCCTGGCTAAGGAATTTCTGTTTGAAGACCTTAAGCACGCAATCACCATGGCCAACCTCCTTAAAGACAACTACTCACAGTTCCTGCATGGTCAATCTGAAATCAAGATGAATCACATCACTGCCAGGTCGATTGAACAGTGGATGGCATTTCTAAAGATCGACAATTCCAAAAACAATCTTATTAAGGCTTACTAATGTCTCACAACTACAACCAAATCCTTGATGTTGTCAATGACCAAATCGAAGATCTGAAGACCACCAAGGCTCAGTACGAACTACAGATGGCAGCAATTCAAGCGGCTCTTGATGAGATCCCTGGCCAGATCGCAGACCTAGAAGCTCTCAAGACTAATACTCATTCCCTTGCATCTAATGCTGTTGACCTAAACATCAACCTGAACGTCAACGGCTCAAACATTCGTAGCCATTCCACATCGGTCGGCTAATGAGCAGTCAGTACCTAAAGCGTTTGGTGCTTTCTGAGGTCGATGAAGAGAACTACAAGACCCAGTCCCTAAAGCGCGTGAACGTCGTTGAGGTTCTCGATCAAGACGGAGAGACTTTCTTTCCTTCTGAGCCAGATCCTGAGTGACCCCCTTACTCCCTTACTAAACTCCTTACCAAGAGGCTTACACCCATGGCTCCTAAGGTCCGCGTTCAGGTCATGGTCAGTGAATCTGACGACCTGCTTCTAAAGGAGCTTGCTCAGCGAAATGATCTGAGCGTTTCCAAGCTCGCTCACGGTCTTTTGCAGTTTGGTCTGACGCACCTGGCTCGATACCCTGAAGACGGAATCAAGCTTGAGCACTACCTGCATGCCTTCTTTGGTCTTGAAGAGGATTTCAAAGAGACAAGCTTTGGCTCTCAGGTGCCTTTGTTCTCTGCTGTCAGTCAGATGGAACCGCTAGGCGGCCTTGAGTCGCTTGTCGCCAATGGCTACGGAGCTGATCCTTGGGATGTGCCTCGTGGTGAAGGTGGCAAATTCGATCACCAACCCTCTGAAGACACTCAGAACAAGACTGTTCCTGATGCACCTGAGGAAGACGATGATCTTCTTGAAGACCTCAAGCTTCTGAAGAAGCTCAAAGCCATGAAGGCGGCAGGGTTGATCTGACCGAGACGCCATCCCTAGTGTCAAAACAGTGATGCTTGACAACTTCACCACTAGTCTCAGTGGCTTGAATCAAAATTCTCACTGTTGGACAACGCCTCAAACAAGCTGAATGCCGGACAACCGGAAACAACCAACCAACCGACATTCACCCTCAAAGCAGAACCCGCTGAGTTCAAGTCAGCTCCCCTAGAAAACTGGGCTCCCATTCAGGTCAATGCTGATCCACTGAAAGGAGCATTCTTGACGCTCCACGGTCATGAAGGTCAGTGGACAAACGACGGTGCTCAGTGGGTCAAGTCCCTTCCAGAGCAAGACCGTCCTGAAGAGACCATGGCTCGACCTGAGAGCAAGGTCTTCAGAGCGACTGAAGAGCAGATTGCTCAGCAGGATCTGGCTAACGCCAACATCGAAGACCGTGTTGCCCAGAAGGTCTCAGACAAGATTGATCCCCGTCTGAGTGCTGCTAACAAGCTCTCAGCCAAGCAGGTCACAAACGAGCAGAACCACTACATCTCAAACAAGTCACTCCTCCATGGGCTGGGTGGTGACCATGAGGTACTCAGCGAAAAGGTTGGACTCATTCAGGCAGCCATCCACAAGATTGCTGTGAATCAATTCCTTGAGATGGAGGCTGCTCAGAAAGAGCGTGAAGAGGCAGCAGCTTTTAGAGAAGAGACCCGCAGGTTCTGGAAGCTGCAGGACAAGCGATGGGAAGAGAGCCAGTCCTTCATGGATGAGTTCCGCGTTGAGGAGTACCGCAAAGACGGTTCATTGGACTTCTGAAGAACCCTGAAAGCACCCTCCAACTACCCACACAAAAGGGCACACTTTAAAAAGTAGCTTGACCGGGAGACCTTGCAGTTACTGGAATGGATCTCAGGGAAACGGAAGGATGATCCTACCGGGATCCAGCCGGTTCAGCCCAGCAGAAGGCTCAGTCGTTTTTTCAACGGCCGACCAGGGTGCAACTGGGCTGACGGATCAAGGCATGGGCGCGTTGGCGGGTGCAGTCCATTGGTTGGAGCACTGTGCTGAGGCGCTCGTCGTCATGCAGGGCTTCAAGAACCAGAAGACTGCCGTAAAAGACGATCTGAAATGTCCAGGCATCGAAGCCGGACAGGGTGAAAGTCATGGCAGAGATGCACATCACTTCATTCAGCCTGCACCTTCGCGGGCCCGAAGTCGACGATGTCTTGAACTCACCATCATGAATCAACAGAAAAGACCAACAACATCCCCTCATAGGCCTTGTTTTTCATAAGGGCGAAGGTTGATGTGGGCAGCGAAAACTGTTTGATCAGATCATTTTGATCCAGCCTGCACAACCCGTTTTTGATGTCGCTGCCGTCTGGATCTTCCAGTCCTGTCAATGCGCTTCAGGATCACGCCCAGGTGATATCTGAACCATGCCTGGGAGATTGATCGATCAACCAGCGGCGTTGCCAGGAACTGGTGCTCTCAAGATCACAGGACTGCTGTTCGCGCTCTCGCCTTTGCTGGATGATTCTGGCCTCATCTATACCCTTGGGATCTCGATAGGGCACTGAAGCTCTTGTGTTGAGATGCTCCTCTTCCATGGCACTCAGTGAGGTCCAGCCGGGCCCCTCAGCTGCGAATGGAGTTGTGATGACCGGTTTTACGGCCAGAGTGCCGGAGCTCCATTCGCGCCGCTGACCGCCTGTCGTCAGCAGTGAGCGAAGTGTCAGGCCCGCTCGCCGAAGGCTGCTTCTCACCGCAGCAGCTCTGCAGTAGGTGAGCAGGCGTCCTCCCGGTGCCAGGCGGCTGGCCAGGGCCCCGAGGAATTCCTCGCTCCAGAGTTGTGGGCAACACCCTGGAGAAAAGGCATCCAGGAGGATCAGGTCAAGCTGGCTGTTGCTTGGTAGGGCCTTCAGGTTTTGACGGGCATCACCCCAGAGCATCGTTCCCTGGCCTCCGCAGTCATGCCAGCGACCGCTTTGTTGCAGCCCTGCAAGTCGCTGCAGTACTGCACCGGGCCAAAGGTCACAAAACGGTGGGTGATTCAAGGCCCATTCGAGAGGCCGCTGATCCAGCTCAAGTCCCCACCACTGAAGCCTGGGTGCACTGGTTTGGGGTAGTGAACGCATCACGGCGGCGCTGTTGTATCCCAGTCCGAAGCAGACATCGAGCAGCTTCAGTTCGCTGGCCTGCGAAAACCTCCCCAGCTCGGCTGGGCGAACAAATTTCGCTTCCGCTTCCTCCAGGGCTCCTGCGGAGCTGTGAAAGGCCTCATCAAAGTGATCGCTGTGAAGACTCAGGCTTCCGTCAGCCGTTTCGAGCGCCCTGAGTTGCCCGAGCGGATGGTTCAGGTTCAACGCTGCAGTCGTTCGAGATCAGCCCAGAAGGTGGGGTAACTCACTGCTGCGGCTTCACTTCGCACCAGTGTTGAATCGCCCTTGGCCATCAAGGCTGCCACCGCGAGGCTCATGGCCACACGATGGTCGGTCTCGCTGTCGAGTTGCGCACCTTTGAGTGGTCTGCCTCCTCTGATGGTCAGACCGTCGGGATGCTCCTCGATGTCTGCGCCCATGGCTGTGAGCTGGCGTGCCATCACCGCCAAACGATCAGTCTCTTTCACCCTCAGTTCAGCCGCTCCTGTAATCCGGCTTTCGCCCTCGCAGAAGCATGCAGCCACGCTCAGGATCGGGACTTCATCCACCAGCCGCGGCATGATCTCCTCTCCAAAGCGGAAGGGTTTGAGTGATCCGTGCGTGACACGCAGATCCCCCACCGGTTCTCCGGCCACATCTCGCTGGTTGAGTACTTCGATCCGGGCTTCCATCTGCTCCAGAACCTCCAGCACTCCGGTGCGGGTTGGATTCAGTCCCACATTTTCAACAGTGAGATTGGCTCCGGGAACCAGCGCACCAGCGATCAGCCAGAACGCCGCTGAGCTGATGTCGCCGGGAACCACCACATGCTGACCTTGCAGGCGAGCACCGGGGCGAATGGTGATGTGGCGTCCCATTTCGCCACCTACATCCAGATCGGCACCAAAGGCCTTCAGCATTCGTTCGCTGTGATCACGGGAGTGGGCAGGTTCAATCACCGTGCTGGTTCCATCCGCAGTCAGCGCAGCAAGCAGCAAGGCAGATTTGACCTGTGCACTGGCAACAGGTGTGCCGACAACGGCCCCGCGCAGCTTGCGTCCCTGCACAGCCAGGGGGGCGAAGTTGCCCTGACCGCGGCCGCGAACCTCGGCACCCATCATCGAGAGCGGAAGTCCAACTCTTTGCATCGGTCTTCGCTTGAGGGAATCATCCCCGCTCAGCACAAAATGCCGACCATCCCGTCCGGCCAGTAATCCGAGCATCAGACGCATGGTTGTGCCGGAATTTCCGCAGTCGAGCACTTCACTGGGCTCTTGCAAACCATCCAGACCCACTCCTTCAACGGTGATGATGTCGCCGCCGGCAACAGGACTGATCTCAGCTCCCATCGCGCGCAGGCAGGCTGCCGTGCTGATCGGATCCTCTGCAGGAAGCAGCCCTTCAATCGTGGTTCTGCCTTCGGCAATCGCTCCGAAGAGCAAGGCCCTGTGAGAGATCGATTTGTCTCCGGGAACCCTCACGTGACCATTGAGACTTCCGCCGGATCTCAGTTGACGGGGATCGCCTGGGGTTCCCGGCACGTTCTCTCATCGCTTGGTGGTCGGATTCTATGAGTCGAATGCTCCTGCACCAATTCGTATCTCGCTGTTGATTCAAGCCACAGATTTTCAGTGATGGGCTTCAGGTCTTTCCCAAGATGTCTAGGCGATTGATGCTTTGAAAGAAGACCTTTGAAAATCAGATTGTTTCTGAAGAGAAACATCGGCCTGACCGTTGACCGGTGGAAGTGCATTGTTTCTGATCGTGAATTAATTGTAAATGCCTGACAACTATTTGGCTGAGGGCAATTTCAAGATATTTATAGATTAATACCTTGTTGGTAATAGTTTTTCACTGAAAATTCACGAAAAGTACTCCTGGTTGTGATCCGTGAATGCGCTTGTTTTGAAATTTAATTCAAGACAATGCGACTCTTCTGGCAATCAGAATATTAAGTTCGTCGCGATAATTCTTGGCCGCTTGCCAGTCTTTTCTCTTTACAGCGTTGATGTAGGCCTTGATGAGTTGTTGCCGATGGAGCTCGTGCGCAACGTCCATGATTTCGCATTTGCTTTGAATAATTTATGGATGGTTTTGGTGGCCCGGGCGAAGTTCTGATGCGTTCCAGGGTGATCAATGAATCCTCGTCGTTTATTGGAGTTGACGCGGATTGTTTTGGGTCTGCGCAATGGCGCCGAAGATGTCTCTTGGTATTTCAGTTCTGTCACGCTGCTTTGCAAGTGAAGGTTGCATCCGTCACAAGGGTGGTCGGTTTGTGGTTTGGCGGTCCTGTTGTGTTTTCTGAGTTCAGTCTGCGGCTTGGTAAGTCGGGGATTGTTTGATCCATCGAGGGACGGTCCCGGCTTTCGATGGCGTCGGGTTTGATTTTTCTTTGGTTAAATCCAGTGATGACAAGGGGTCTGGGCTTGAGGCCTTTTCTGCTCTGGGCCGATAGCGTGCCTTGGCGGCCTCGATTGGTTCTGGAGAAGCTCAGCTTTTCGAAGTCTCTGGAGCTGGCATGGTGTTGTTTGAACTATCTCCTTGGCGGACGTTTGTGCCATTTGGGGCTCTGTTCGGTGTGTCTTCAACTGCTTTTCAGGTAGCAAAGTCGCTGTCTGTGCGTTTTAATACGGGGCGAGGCAAATGCCTCTTCCTCTTTTATTGGTGTGAGGATCAATGAAACTGTTCAAGCAACTGCTTGTTGCTCCTGCTGCTCTGGGCCTGCTGGCTCCGATGGCTGCCGGTGCAACTGAAGTCAATGTTGCCGGTGTTTCCGACTACGCCCCCGTGTCTCAGGATGCGGTTGCTGTGGATCAGGTCACCAGCATCACCCAGTTCTCTGACGTCTACCCGACCGACTGGGCCTATCAGGCTCTCAGCAACCTGATTGAGCGCTACGGCTGTGTCGCCGGTTATCCCAACGGCACCTACCGCGGCAACCGTGCCATGACCCGCTTTGAGGCGGCCGCACTGTTGAACGCCTGTCTCGACCGCGTCACCGAAGTGACCGACGAGCTCAAGCGTCTGATGAAGGAGTTCGAAAAAGAACTCGCCATCGTCAAGGGCCGTGTTGACGGACTGGAAGCTCGTGTTGGCGAACTGGAAGCAACCCAATTCTCCACCACGACCAAACTGAAAGGTAAAGTTGACTTCGTCATGGGCGGCGTCAGCTACGGCGGTGAGGACTACGACCTGACCATTCCTACCCGTCAGATCGGTACCACCGACGACGGCGACGCCATCTACTACAAGGACAAGGGCAAGTACCTCGGTCAGGACGCTTTCACGTTCAACTACCGCGCCACCCTGAACCTGAACACCAGCTTCACGGGTAAGGACCTGCTGTATACCCGCCTGCGTTCCGGTAACTTCAACACCAACGCCTTCTCCGGTAAGGGTTACACCGGCAACATCACCCAGCTGACCGTTGCTAAGTCAACGGGTGATGCCCTGAAGGTCGACAAGCTCTGGTATCAGTTCCCTCTGGGTGCCGACTTCCAGGTTTATCTGGGTGCCAAGATTGAGAATTACTACATGCTTGGCGCTCCCGCCACCGTGTATCGCGAGATTCTCAAGGACTTCAAACTGGGTGGTTACTACGGCGTTTATGGCGCCAGCACCTCTCCTGGTGCAGGTATCGTCTGGAAGCCCAACAGCCTGAACGATCCTTACGATCCCAAGTTCACTGTTGCTGTGAACTACACCGCCAAGAATGGCGCCAAGGGCAACCCCCAGACAGGCGGCGGTATCGGCACCGACACCTCCAAGGGTAAGTTCCTGGCTCAGATCGGCTACGGCGGTCCTCAGTGGAACATCAACGCTGGCTATGCCTACATCCAGGACGGCATGACCGTCGGTTACGGCACACCTCTGGGTGCTACCACCAAAGTTCAAGGTGGTGACGACGAGTCCGCATCTCGTGGTTTCAGTGACGCCAATGCGTTCGCCCTGCGTGCCTGGTGGCAGCCCTCCGAGGCAAGCTGGGTTCCCTCCATCACCCTTGGTTGGGACTACACGTCCTTCAGCCACGACAACGATCAAGGTGCAATCACCGTTGACGGCACCACTTTCGACGGCAGAAACAAGAGAAAGCAGGCTTCCCAGGGTTGGACCGTTGGTCTGAACTGGAAGGATGCATTCCTCAAGGGCAACCTGCTTGGTTTCGCCATCGGCCAGCCTCAGTTCGAGACCGAGCGTGAGAACGGCACTCCCGATGACGGCAACTACGCCATGGAGCTGTACTACCAGTTCCAAGTCACCGACAACATTGCTGTGACTCCCGCCATCTTCTACGTCTCCCGTCCCTTCGGTGAGCTCACCGGCAGCGGTCCTCGCACCGGTGGCGAAAATGCTGAAAGCTTCAACACCTTCGGCTACCTCGTGAAGACCACCTTCCGTTTCTGATTCAGATCGGTTGATGTTTCTCCAGGCTCCCTCTTTGAGGGAGCTTTCTTTTTGTGATTTAGTTCAATAAAAAAAGGAGGTTTTCAGGCCTCCTTCCGTATTGATCCTGACTGGCTGAATTGGTTACCAGCAGTTTTCGCCCTCACCAATCGGCACGCAAATATCCTCTTCTGCAGCTTTCTCAGCTGCTTTCTTGGCATCGGCATCCTTCTTGGCTTCGGCGTCGATGTCCTGATCAGTGCTCCACTCCTGCAATCCACCACCCATAGGGTTGGTGTCAGCAAGTGCAGCTGGAACTGCAACCTGGCTGCTCAGTGCAGCTGCACCGGCGAGAAAGATGGAAAGAGTTGACCTCTTCATTCCAGTAATCACCATTGATATAGGCTCTTTCAATTCTAAGTCGTTTCAACTGCGTTGATCAGGTGCCCAGTGATCGCAGTAAATTTGTATACGCCAAAAACACCAGGTCGAGTTCTTCGCTGCGACCGTGTTTGGCGAGTAATCCTCTGGCACCCGTATCCAGTTGAAATAAGGTCACGCGATCTGTTTCGTTCTTCAGATAGCTTTCGATCCAACCCACGCAAGCAACGCGTTCTCCGCTGGTGACTGTGTTGACGCGATGCATGGTGGAGCTGGGATAGATCACGATCTCTCCCTGCTGAAGTGCAAGTTCCAGGGAGTCCGTCAGCGTGTCGACTTCCAGTGAACCGCCTGCGAACGAATGCTGGTCAGACAAGCAGAGCGTGAAGGAAAGGTCGCTTCTGCCGCTGCTCATGTAGGCGTTGTCAACATGGCTGTCATATCCACCTCCGGTTCTTGTTCGGCTGATCAAAAACCGGTGCAGTTTTCGCGGCACACAGAAGCTTTTGATCGCTGGATGTGCCCACATTGCCTGTTGTACGAGGTTTTGAATCTCGGCTCTAAGTGCAGATGTGTGAACGATCTGTTCATTGATTTTCCCGTCTCTGGCTTGTGCTCCAGCCGTTGTCCTGCCGTCAATCCATTCACCGTTCTTGATGTTGTCCAGCATTGCCTGGCACTGCTGGGGATTGAAAAGCTGGAGCTTGATGTGGTTCATTGAGCACAGTGTACTTGTATAAAATATTTAAACAGGTTGTATCGACTGAATGCGACGTTTTGGTTTTTCGCAGACAACCTCAGGTGGGTTCTTGTGTTTTATGAAGCTGCTTGCCTTTCCCTTGCTTGCATCACTGTCTTTTCTGACGGCTGCTGCGCAGGCTGAAGAAGTTCGTGTTTACTCCGGTCGTCATTACAATACCGACCGACAGAGTTACAAGGCTTTTTCCGATAAAACCGGTATCAAGGTTCGACTGATCGAAGCTTCCGGGATCTCCCTGGTTGAGCGCCTCAAGCGCGAAGGAAGCAATACCAAGGCTGATGTGATCATTCTTGTTGACGCAGCCAGAATTAATAATGCAGCAAAAGCAGGATTGTTTCAGCCGATCAACTCGGCCAAGCTGAATTCCGAAGTCCCAGCACGTTATCGGGATCCAGGTAATCGTTGGTTCGGAATTTCACGACGTGTTCGTGCCATCGTGATTAACCCTAACCAGGTTAAGCCTTCGCAGGTTAAAACTTATGCGCAGTTGGCTTCTCCTGAACTCAAAGGCAAAGTCTGTCTGCGTAATCGTAAAAATGTCTACAACCAGTCTTTGGTTGCTGATCAGCTCGCGATCCGCGGCGAGGCAAAAACCAAGGCTTGGCTAAAGGGTTTGGTTTCCAATGTTTCACAGCCTTACTTCCCTGGTGATATCGCCTTGATTCGTGCTGTTGCCCAGGGCAAGTGTGGTGTTGGCGTGGTCAATCATTACTATTTGGCCCGCATGCGTGCAGGGATTAATGGGGCGAAGGATCAGAAGCTCGGTAATCAGGTGAAAATTGTGATGCCGAATCCTGCGCACGTGAATATCAGTGCTGCAGCGGTTTCTAAATACGCCAAAAACAAATCAGCTGCTGTCAAGCTCATCGAGTTCTTGGCTTCTCCTAACGGAAGCAGAGGTATTGCGGGTCCCACCTTCGAGTTCCCACTGACTGGGGTTGGTGGCTCAACCTATCTCAAAGGGATGACAAAGTTCACACCAGATAATGTGACAATCGCTCAGCTGAGTGCATTGAATCCCAAGGCCATTCAGCTCATGGCCCAGGCCGGTTGGCAATGAGTTGATCCAGCAGGTAGCCGAACAATTCGGGGTTCGGCTCCCTGTTGCTGATGTCGCTTAAACCCAGTTCGTCCAGACGATCAGTGACGTGCTGTTCGAGATCGTCTGGTCTGCTGAGCGGTTTGCCCCAGGGATGGTTTTTCTCAGGGCCAACTTTTGTTGTGGCGTCGATTGCCAGTCTGCCGCCAAGGCCAAGTTGCTCACTGGCGAAGTCCAGGCTGTCGAATGGCGTGTTCTCCAGGGTGAACAGATCCCTTTGCGGATCCACCTGAGCAGCGATGGCCCAGACCACCTGGCGAGGATCGCGCACGTTGATGTGACTGTCGACCACCACCACGAACTTGGTGTAGGTGAACTGTGGCAAGGCGCTCCAGAAGGCCATCGCGGCTCGCTTCGCTTGACCTGGGTAGGCCTTGTCGATCGAGATCACCGCGAGTTTGTAGCTCAGCGCTTCCATCGGCAGGAAGAAATCTTTGATCTCGGGGATCTGCTGGCGCAGGATCGGTGTGTAGATCCTGTTCAGTGCGATGGCAAGCATCGCTTCTTCCTTGGGAGGCCGTCCGCTGAAGGTGGTCAGAAAAACCGGATCCTTGCGTTGCGTCATGCAGTGGAACCGCACCAGCGGTGAGTCCTCAACACCGCCGTAAAACCCCATGTGGTCACCAAAGGGGCCATCCGGCATCACTTCGCCTGGTGTGATCGTGCCCTCCAGCACCACTTCACTGTGACTCGGCACCTGAAGATCAACTGTTTTGCAGGGAGCGAGCCTGACGCCTTCCCCGGCATAAATCCCTGCGAATAACCATTCGCTTAACTGCACTGGAATTGGCGTGGCTGCGGCCATCACCAGCAGTGGATGGACACCGATGGCGATGGCGATCTCCAGCTTCTGTCCGAGAGCAGACGCCTTGCGCAGATGACGAGCACCGCCGCGGACGCTGAGCCAGTGCACGGTCATGGTGTTGACCGACTGTTTCTGAAGCCGATAAACCCCCACGTTGGGGACCCCAGTTTCGGGGTCTTTCGTGATCACCAGTCCGAGCGTGATCACGCCGCCTGCGTCGCCTGGCCAGGGACGGATCAGAGGGATGTTATGGAGGTTGACCTCATCGCCTTCAAAAACCTGCTGACGGCAGGGCGGCAACAGATCCCGGTCCGGTCTTGCTTTCACCAGGTCCCAGAACACCCGGGCAAATTTCTTGGTTTCGCCTAATCCCTTGGGTGGGCGTGGCTGCTGGAGCAACGCCAGGCGCTCGCCCAGCTCCTCCAGTTGCTCTGGATGATCAAGGCCCATGCTCCAGACAACGCGCTCCACGGTGCCGAGCAGGTTGACGGCGACCGGCATGGAGGATCCGATCACGTTCTCGAACAACAACCCCGGTCCTCCGCTGGCCAGGACGCGATCAGCAATGGCCGCCAACTCGAGATCCGGATCGACCGGTGCCGTGATCCGCTTCAGTTGACCCCGCTCCTCCAGCAATTGAATGAAGGCGCGCAGATCCCTGGTGCCGGGACCGGAGCGGAACAGAGCCATCTGGAAGCCACCTCAGCGAGGGTGATCTCGGTACTGTGACGCACGCTGACGGTGAGTGTGGCCATGCAGGTTTCCTATTTTCATGCGGCCGCGGATGTTCCCGACACGGTCGGTTCCGCTGATGGTCCTGACGCAGCGGTCGTGATCGATGTTTTGCGTGCCACGACCACGATTGCCTGGGCGCTGCACAACGGTGCCGAGGCGGTTCAGGCGTTCGCTGATCTCGATGCCTTGCGCGCTGAGGCGCAGCAATGGCCTGAATCTGCTCGACTGCTGTTGGGGGAGCGTGGTGGTTGCATGCTCGAGGGCTTTGACCTTGGCAATTCCCCTGTGGCGGTGACCCCTGAGCTGGTGCATGGCAAGCGATTGCTGATGAGCACCACCAACGGCACCCGTGCACTGCAGCGGGTTCGCGATGTCGCTTGTGTTGTCACGGCGGCTCTGCCCAACCGACGCGCTGTCGCAGAAAGGCTGCTGGCAGGGAAACACCAACGGATCCTCATTCTTGGCAGTGGTTGGGAAGGCAGCTATTCCCTGGAGGATTCGCTGGCTGCTGGCGCGATCGGAGAGCTGCTTGTGTCGGCAGGAGCTTCGGTAGCGAATGATGAACTTCATGCGGCACTGTCCCTCTGGAATCAGTGGAAGCATGACCCTGAGTCCTGCCTACGCACCGCTTCGCATGGTCAGAGGCTGATCGGGATCGGCAACCACGATGCTGATTTCAGTTGTTGCGCGGCACTGGATCAGATTCAGGTCGTTCCGACCCAGGTCGAACCCGGTGTTTTACGAGCCGTTCCTGTCTGAAGCGCGGAGCTCTCGTCAGCCATACCATTTCATCGACTGAACCCTGACCTCTGTGCGTGATTTCCTGGCGGCGGCCGTGCAACTCACCAGCGGTTCCGATCCGCAGAGCAATTTCACTGCTGCCGAGGAACAGATCGACCTTGCTGCACGCAGGGGAGCCGAGTTGATCGGCCTTCCTGAGAACTTTGCCTTTCTCGGGGAGGATTCAAGGCGTCTGGAACTGGCGTCCGACCTTGCTGAACAGGCCTCCAGTTTCCTGGTCACCATGGCGCGTCGCTATCAGGTGGTGATCATGGGCGGCGGTTTCCCTGTCCCCGTCGGTGACGGTGAACACAGCTATCAACGCGCTCAGCTGGTGGGTCGAGATGGTCAGATCCTTGCCAGTTACGACAAACTCCATCTGTTCGATGTCGACCTGGCAGACGGCAGTTCCTATCGAGAGTCAGCCTCTTTCAGCCCTGGGATGACGTCTCCGCCCGTTGTGGATGTGCCTGGACTCTGTCGGGTAGGGCTGTCCATCTGCTACGACGTGCGCTTCCCTGAGCTCTACCGAGATCTGATCGGAGCAGGAGCTGAGTTGTTGATGATTCCCGCCGCTTTCACCGCCTTCACGGGTAAGGACCACTGGCAGGTGCTGCTTCAGGCGCGTGCGATCGAAAACACCTCCTACGTGCTTGCCCCTGCACAGACTGGTGTCTACGCAGGACGACGTCAGAACCATGGGCATTCCATGGTGATTGACCCATGGGGAACCGTGCTGGCCGATGCCGGGGTCAGCCCTGGTGCCGCCGTCGCTCCGATTGACCTGGATCATCTCGAGCGCAT
Source organism: Synechococcus sp. BIOS-E4-1 (assembly GCF_014279995.1). Classification (NCBI taxonomy): domain Bacteria; kingdom Bacillati; phylum Cyanobacteriota; class Cyanophyceae; order Synechococcales; family Synechococcaceae; genus Synechococcus; species Synechococcus sp. BIOS-E4-1. The sequence continues at coordinate 1,363,828 of NZ_CP047935.1, forward strand.
CCGCAGGCAGATGCCTTGCCTCAAGCACCGCAGAACCGCACTGTTCTGAAGCTGATGCCTCGGCCACCTCGTCGTTTCAGTGCCCTGCTGGTTGCCCTCGCCCTGCAGAGCGCAGGTTTGCTGATGGCGTTGCCCGCTCGGGCCGCCAGTGCCCTTGCTGCCTGGTCTCTGGGTAGTGATGGGGTTCTTCAATTGCGCACGGCCACAGGTGCGCGCCTCGATGCCTTCTTTGAAGCCGGGGAAGCCGGTCGTGGGCCAAGGGTCTGGATCGACTTCCCCGGTGAGCTGAGCCGCGCCCGCAAACTTCGAGGCTCCGGTCCCGTCCGCGAGGTTCGACTGGGAAAGCCCAACCCTGGTGCCACGCGTCTGGTCATCGAGTTCAATCCAGGCGTTGAACTCGACCCTGGTCAGTTGCGACTGATCGGTACCTCGCCGGATCGCTGGAAGTTGATGTTCGAGGGGCTGGCCACCAGAGGCCTCCGCACCATCGGGGAAGGCGATCTCAATCGGGCAAGTTCCGGCCGCTGGGGTGGCGTTCGCATCAAGCCCACGCGGACGCCTGTCAATGCAGCAGGGCTCCCGACTGTTCCTCGCGGCCGTTACAGAGTTGTGATCGATCCAGGTCATGGTGGGCCTGACCCCGGCGCGGTGGGGATTAGAGGGATTCGCGAGTCGGAAATCGTTCTCGATATCTCTCTTCAGGTGGCTCGCTTGCTTGAGGCCAAGGGTGTTCAGGTCACCCTGACCCGTACTGCAGAAGTGGATGTTGATCTGCCGCCGAGGGTCTCACTTGCCAACCGACTTGGTGCAACAGCGTTTGTGAGCATCCATGCCAATGCAATCAGCATGTCCCGTCCGGAAGTGAACGGCATTGAAACCTTTTATTTCTCCGATCCCCGCTCCGCACGGCTGGCCGCTCACATTCAGCAGCAGGTGCTGAATGTGTCTCCCGGAAGTCCCAATCGCGGCGTCCGTCGCGGACGCTTCTTCGTGATTCGCCGCACCACCATGCCTTCGGTATTGGTGGAAACAGGGTTTGTCACGGGCAGTCTCGATTCCCCAAGGCTGGCCACCGCATCACATCGCCGTCGGCTCTCTCTGGCCATTGCCACCGGCATCCTTGAGTATCTCCAGGGGGTGCGATGACCATCCGCCTCGGCATGTTTGACAGTGGCCTGGGGGGACTCACGGTTCTGCGTCGGGTTCTGGAACGCCACGGATCCCTTCAGGTGATCTATCTCGGCGATACGGCCAGGGTTCCCTATGGCAGTCGTTCAGCGGCTGAAATCCGCACCATTGCCTCAGAAGTGGTGAGTTGGCTGAGCCAGCATCAGATTTCAACTGTGGTGATGGCCTGCAATACCACCAATGCCCTGGCCAGGGACGTCGCCGAAGGTCAAGCAGGTGTGCCTGTGGTCGGCCTCATCGGTGCAGCTGCGGCGATGGTTCGGGAAACCCGGGTCGGGGTGCTGGCAACACCCGCAACCGTCGCATCGGGGGCCTATCGCGAAAGCATCGAGGCTTTGCATCCTGGGACGCTGGTGGTGCAGCAGGCCTGTCCTGAGTTCGTTCCCTTGATTGAAACGGGAGATCTGCGTTCCGACTCCCTGCGCGATGCCGCAACCCGCTATCTGCAACCCCTGATGGAGGCTTCAGTGGAGTCGGTGGTGCTCGGCTGTACTCACTATCCCTTGCTGGTGCCGCTGCTCAACAACCTGTTGCCGCAATCCATTCGGCTGATTGATCCGGCCATGGCTATGGCCAGTCAGCTCGATGCCTTGCTGGGAAAGCCAGTGCCTGGAGGCCTGGATCAGCCCCTAGCCATGGGGGCAACCCGTATTTGTGTGACGGCTGACGCCGAGGGATTTGCTGACCGCGCCACGCCCTGGCTGGGGCAACGGCCACGGGTTGAGCTGGTGCAACTGCAGAGACAGGTCGGAGCCTTCTAGGATCTGCGCACTGAGAGGATTCATGACCACCGTCACCGATTTGCTGGAGCCAGTTGAGGCGGATCTGGAGATTCTGCTCAGCGATCTCCGCAATCTGATCGGAGCAGGTCATCCAATTCTTCAGGCCGCTGCAGAGCATCTGTTCAGTGCTGGTGGCAAGCGCCTGCGGCCTGGCATTGTCTTGTTGATCTCAAGAGCTCTTGACAGTGCTGGCGGTCTCACCTCCCGTCACCGCCGGTTGGCTGAGATCACCGAGATGATCCATACCGCTTCACTGGTTCACGACGATGTCGTGGATGAAGCGGCAACCCGGCGTGGCGTTGAAACCGTTCACAGTCGATTCAATCACCGTGTGGCTGTTCTGGCAGGTGATTTCCTGTTTGCTCAGGCCAGTTGGCATCTTGCCAACCTCGACAACCTCGATGTGGTGAAACTGCTCAGCCGCGTGATCATGGATCTCGCTGACGGTGAGGTGAAGCAGGGTCTGTACCGATACGACACAGGGCAAACCTTCGAGACCTACCTGGAAAAGAGTTACTGCAAGACGGCTTCTCTGGTTGCCAATAGTGCCCGTGCAGCAGGGGTTCTCAGCGGCTGCACCGAACCTCAGCTGGAATCTCTCTACCGCTACGGACGTCAGCTGGGTCTGGCCTTCCAGGTGGTGGACGACATTCTTGATTTCACGGCCAGTGATCAGCAGCTTGGTAAGCCTGCCGCCAGCGATCTGTCCAGTGGATATCTCACCGCACCTGCTTTGTATGCCCTGGAAAGGAATCCAGCCATGGGTGTTCTGATCGAACGCGAATTCAGCAACGAGGGAGATCTCGATGAGGCGCTGGGCATGGTGCGTCAGTCGGATGCGATTGCCCGTACCCGTCAACTAGCTGAGACCTTTGCCCAGGAGTCACGCGAAGCTCTCACCTGGCTTCCCGATTCTCCCTATCGCACAGCCTTGTTGGAACTCCCCGATTTCGTGCTCAGTCGTCTTTACTGACCAACGCTTCAAGCCAACTCTGGGCTTCGCTGAGCTGGTTGATCGCAAACAGTCGCTCATCATGCATCAAAGCTTGCGCTTCAGAAGCCGGCTGATGAACATCTTCTGTCTTTCTGATCAGGCGCCAAACCAGGCAACCAGCAGCCAATGCTGATTCGCATCCCGCCTTGGAATCTTCAAAGGCCCAGCAGTCTTGAGGTCTGACCTTCAGTCGTTCCGCTCCCATCAGGAAAGGATGCGGAGCTGGTTTGCCGGCTCTCAGCCCTGGTTCATCGCCGCAGATCATCAGCTGCAGGCGATTCACCCAGGGGTGATTTCCAATCTTGCGTTGTACTGATTCCCGGTCACTGCTGGTCACAAGAGCCATCGGAATGCCAAGGCGGCCGGCTGTTCGCACCAGCGATTCCGCACCCTCCATCGCTTTGGCTTCAGGCAGAAGCTGTTCTGCGATCGGCTGCCTGACGGCAAGCAGTTGTTCCGGTGTGATCGACGGATCGATCCAGGTGCAAACGAGCCTGGCATTCTCGAGCCGCCGGCGCCCTTGCAGTTTGATCAGCTGATCCGTTGCAAGATCTGTTCCGAACTGTTGTGCTGCCTGTTGCCAGGCGCGCGCATGAAGGGGCTCGGTGTCCAGCAACAGGCCGTCCAGATCGAACAGGCAGGCCTTGGGTTGGGTGGTGAGCTGATGACTCAGCGGAAACGGGTCTGATGTGGGCATCCAGTCCAGACAGGCTGCTGCTTGAACCTCAACCATTCTGATCGGGGCTTGGGTTGATTGCCCACTGACCAAGGACCTCGATCAAGGGGATGAGGGCGTTCGGGGGTTAGCAGCAGTGAGATCCAAGCTTCTTCCGACCTGCCTATGCATGACATTGATCCTTTGATTTCCTGATTCAAAGGCCCCCTCCCTGATCCGAAGTGTCCCCATCGGCCTTCTGACAAAGTCTGTCTGTTGCAATGATCCGTCTGTTCAACACACCAGAGCCTGCACATCCACAAGAAAAAACTGTTGATCAGCAAGACATCAAGAATCGAGAACGTGCCGCGGAATCAAGCAGTCCACCAATCAACCGTCATTTCCTGAGCAGCACGGCCTGGTCAAGGTGTTCCTGTCAAAGTCGTTTCAGTGCGTCCTTTGTTTCCACTGGGCTGAGATCGGTTTGTTGCTTGCCTTGCTGAATGCCCGCCAGGACCACGGCCACCAGCAACTGTTCAGGCCTGCAGGATTTTCAGCATCATCAATCAGGTGGGCATCGCTTCCAGGTGCCGGTTGGTGAATGTCCTATGTCTTTCGCAGCCAGGCAGAGGTTTAACCAGTGCACATCAAGAATCAACTTTCGCTTTCTGCGTGCTGCCAGCATGGAAAGTTCTCTACGTCGATAAAAATCGATGTCACCAAGTTCTTCCATCAGAATTTGTGTCTCTCTGTCATAGAAGTCGATGGCTTCAGTCGCAGGCACGTTGTCAATGAAGTCAGAAAAGGTTGTCATTGCGGTGCCCGGATGGGACTTTTTCGGTCTATGCCCGTGCGTTGCCGCTTGGAAGACAGGGTCACCGCCCTGAAAGGTTCGGTTTCATGCCCCTGACCGTGCAAATGGCCTCAGTACACCGCTCAGGTTCGCGCTGACGACTGCTTGTCTTTGAGTCGGAGCAGCCGCAGCCAGGCCTACCTGTCCACCATTCCACCGCTTAAAGATCTGCTGAGTGTGGGGCAGGGCTAAAGCTGATCCCCACTGCCTGTGGCGGATCTTGCCCGGATTGTTACGGACTTTCCAGCTGTCATCACAGGAGATCGCAATCTGCCTGCGAAACGGTTTGATCCAAGGTTCTGTCTGAATGTGCTTTGGCAACTATCTTTTGCCCTAGGCATAACAGGGAAACTCCAGATGACGAGCGAGAAATCAACCATCGAGAGCGTGCTTGATGAGCAGCGCATTTTCGAGCCGTCTCCCGATTTCTCCCGTTCTGCACGCATCGGCGGTCTGGAAACTTACAGGGCGATGGCTAATGCAGCGCGTCAGGATCCCGAAGCGTTCTGGGGAGATGCAGCACGCAAGCAACTCTTCTGGTTCACGCCTTTCGACACTGTCCTGGATTGGTCGGAGGCACCTTTTGCCCGCTGGTTTGAAGGTGGTACCACCAACATCTCCCACAACTGCCTGGATCGCCATCTTCAGAGTGAGAAGGCCAACAAAACGGCACTGATCTGGGAGGGAGAGCCCGGTGACGTGCGACGGTTCACCTACCGAGAACTGCATGCCGAGGTCTGCAAAGCCGCCAATGCCCTCAAAGCGATGGGCATCGGTAAGGGTGACCTCGTTGCTCTGTATATGCCGATGGTGCCTGAGGCGGCGATCGCCATGCTCGCCTGCGCTCGCATCGGTGCGCCCCATTCCGTCGTGTTCGGTGGTTTTTCAGCTGAAGCACTTCGCGATCGTCTGATCGACGGTGAAGCCAAAGCGGTGATCACGGCCGATGGAGGCTTCCGCAAGGACAAACCTGTATCGCTGAAGCCTGCTGTTGATGCGGCTCTTGCCGATGGCAGCTGTCCAACCGTGCAGTCCGTTCTGGTGGTGCAGCGCACCAAGCAGTCGGTTGAGATGACGGAAGGGCGTGATCAGTGGTGGCATGAACTGGTCGAGGCGCAGAGCGCCGATTGCCCCGCGGAACCGATGGCCAGTGAAGACCGTCTTTTCGTCTTGTACACCTCAGGCTCCACGGGTAAGCCCAAGGGTGTTGTGCACAGCACGGCGGGATACAACCTCTGGGCTCACCTCACATTCCAATGGATCTTCGACATTCGCGACGATGATGTCTACTGGTGCACAGCGGATGTGGGCTGGATCACCGGTCACAGTTACATCGTTTACGGCCCGCTTTCCAACGGTGCCACCACGGTGATGTATGAGGGAGCGCCGCGTCCCTCCAAGCCCGGGGCGTTCTGGGAGTTGATTCAAAAACATGGCATCACGATCTTCTACACCGCTCCCACGGCAATCCGCGCGTTCATGAAAAACGGGCGTGAGGTGCCTGATCAGTACGACATGAGCAGCCTGCGTCTGCTGGGAACTGTGGGAGAACCGATCAATCCCGAGGCCTGGATGTGGTACAGGGATGTGATCGGCTCCGGTCGTTGCCCGATCATCGATACCTGGTGGCAGACCGAAACCGGTGGCGTGATGATCAGTCCTCTCCCGGGTGCGACCCCCACGAAGCCCGGTTCAGCCACACTGCCGTTGCCGGGTATTGAAGCCGACGTGGTCGATGCGGACGGCAACTCGGTTGGAGCCGATGAAGGTGGTTACCTGGTGGTGCGACGTCCCTGGCCCGGGATGATGCGCACGGTGCACGGCAATCCTCAGCGTTTCCGTGAGAGCTACTGGGAGCACATCCGTCCGGCTGACGGCAGTCACATCTATTTCGCCGGCGATGGCGCCCGTCGTGATGCGGATGGCTACTTCTGGGTGATGGGGCGGGTGGATGACGTGATCAACGTCTCCGGTCACCGCCTCGGCACCATGGAGATCGAATCTGCTCTGGTCAGTCATCCCTCTGTGGCTGAGGCAGCTGTTGTCGGTCGTCCAGATGATCTCAAGGGTGAGGGCATTGTTGCCTTCGTCACCCTTGAGGCGGGACGTGAACCGGAGGATGCCCTGATCACAGAACTGCGGGCCCATGTCGGCAAGGAGATCGGCCCGATTGCGAGGCCCGATGAGATCCGCTGCAGCGATGCCCTGCCCAAGACCCGCAGCGGCAAGATCATGCGCCGGATCCTTCGTGCCCTCGCTGCTGGTCAGGAAGTCACAGGAGACACCAGCACGCTTGAGGATCGCTCAGTGCTGGACAAGCTGCGCGCCTGATTCCGCCATTTAGGTGCGGGGCGTGGCGATCGATCGACGGTGGACGTTGCTGATAGGCCTGAAAACTCTCCTGTCGTTCACCAGTCCCTCACCAGGTCGCAGCACATGATGAATTCAGACGTGTTCAACAGTGATGAAACGCAAGCCCAACGTCAGCTACCGCTACCACCACATGGGCGTTCCCACGTCTGAGCAACGCCCTGATGAGCACTACAGCTCCACATTTCGGATGTACACATCCGGTGGCGAGGATCCCGGAGGATTCCGGATTCAGTTTCATCGTTTTGAATCCGGGAGCTGCCTGCACCCACTGATTCAGTCCACCCCACATGTGGCATTTCAGGTGGATGATCTGGAGGCCGCAGTGGCTGATGAGCGGTTGCTTCTCGGGCCCTATGAACCGTTCAGCAGCTTCAGGGTGGCCATCATCGAAGAGGAAGGTGTCCCGATTGAGCTGATCGAAACGGAGCTCACTGAAGATGAGATATGGGGAGAACCCAAGGCCAGTTCAGTGATCTACCCGGAGGAGACCGTGCCGCTCAGCGCCCAGGAGGTGATCAGGTCCTGAAGCCGGTTCACCTGCTGCTGCCGGTCGCTGCCTTCCGCCCAGTCGCCCAGGAACTGTCTGCGCAGGCCGGCACTGGCGGGTGTGAGGTGATCTCCAGGCAACCTGAGAAGCTCGCTGCGGTCTCCCTGGCGACACTGCAGAGCGGTGATCAGGTCGAGGCTCTGGTCGATCTGATCCCTGTTAAATCGCACCACCTGATTACGGGGTTGCAGGTACTGACGCTTGATCAGTCTCAGGGTTTCCTTGGGGCTCGGACTGAATTCGGTGTTCACCCCCAGGCTTGGAGCAACCACGCCGAGCAGGGGAATCGACTGATCTGCGGTGAAGTTGTTGAAGCTGAGCGCCACAAGGCCGCTGCAGTTACGCCCTCCATCGGGAGCAAGCAGATGCAGTTTGCAACCCAGGCTGTGACCGAGACGCAGAGGTGGTGAAAGCTGTCCCAGGCGGTCTTGCATTCGGGTCCGACAGGCGCGCATGGCACTCCAGGCCTCACGTGCCTGGAGTTGGTGGTCGAAACCAGGCACATAGCTCCAGGCATGCACAGCAACTCCGCGGGCAGCAAGTCCTTCGAGCAGGCGTCGGTAGCTGATCTGAGGGGTGGCTGCCAGATAACTGCCACCCACAAATTCCACCAGACCCCTTGGCTGGCGCGGATACAGGGTCCAGCAGTCACGGAATCGAACCCAGCTGCTCATTGGCTGGGTTGCAGCGAACGAAGCACCTGCATCGCCTCGCGCACATGGGCGGGGCCATCGAGCAGGTTGTTGAACACGTGCCGGATCACACCCTGGCCGTCAATCACGTAGGTGACGCGCGACGGCAGCAAACCGAAAGTCTTGGGGACGCCGAAGGCTCTGCGCAGACGTTGATCACTGTCACTCAGAAGCGGAAACGGAAGCTGATGACGTTCGGCGAAGCGGCGATGGCTGACCAGATCGTCACCGCTGACACCCCAGACCTGAGCACCGAGCTGTTGAAGTTCCTGATGGGAATCACGGAAACCGCAGGCTTCTGCGGTGCAACCTGGGGTTTCGTCCTTGGGATAGAAGAACAGCACCAGGGGTGTGCCGTTGCGCTCACCGATCGCGCAGCTGTTGCCTTCGTGGTCCTCCAGGTTGATGGACGGAACGCTGTCACCCACGGTGAGGGCCATGACGAGGGATCGAATTAGTGGCGAAACCTTAGGAAGCGCGAGTGGAGGACGGAGAATGGTTCGATCCAGGAGGGAGGCAAGCGCATGGAGAACCCATCGGTACCGGGTCAGCTCGATCTGCTGTCGTTGAGCGGCGGCCAACCGGCACCGGCTTCGCCACCGCAATCATCACCTCAGTCTTTGCCGCAATCACCGCCGCAATTGCTGGAGCGGCCTTTGACCAGTCCGTCGCCGCAGTCAGGAGCTGAACGTCACCCTGCAGCACGCACCCTGTTGATTGTTGACACCGAGACCACTGGGCTGGATCCGCAGCTGGATCACTGCCTGGAAGTCGGTGTGATTCTCTTTGACGTGCCAAGCCGTCAGCTGCTGGCTCAACAATCATTTCTGTTACCGGTGGAGTCCAATGCCGCGGAAGCGATCAATCGCATTCCCGCCTCCGCCACCAACCTGCCCCAGCCCTGGCGTCCTGCCCTCGGCTATCTCCAGTCGTTGCTGGATGCCGCCGATCTGCTCGTGGCGCACAACGCCGCCTTTGATCGTCAGTGGTTCGGCCGAGGTCACCTGCCGGCGACGGACAAGCGCTGGCTCTGCAGCATGGAGGACATGCGCTGGCCACCGGACCGCCAGCTCAGGTCCAGGCCTTCGGTGCGTGATCTGGCCCTGGCCTATGAAATCCCTGTCTGGGCTGCCCATCGTGCTCTGACCGATTGCATCTACCTGGCTGAGGTCTTCCGGCGATGTGAAGACCTTGAACAGTTGATCGAGCATGGCCTGGAGCCGCGTCAGCTGATGCGTGCCCAGGTGTCTTACGACAACCGTCATCTCGCCCGGGATGCCGGTTTCCGCTGGAACGAGCCGGTGAAAGGAGCCTGGGCCAGGCGCCTGTCGGCGAGGGAGGCCTCCAATCTCGACTTTACCGTTGTGCCTGTTGACCCTCCTTTGCCCCTGGCGTCCTGATTTGCTTCATCAGTCCGAAACCTCGCGGAGGGTTTGACCGTGCTGGAGATCTGGCAGCCAGGCTGATGTCATGGAACTTCCCAGGCATCCGCCTTCCGTTCGTTCTCGCCTGCAGCGTTGGCAGCAGGTACGGACTTGGGCGCGCCTGATTCGCGAGGCGGAATGCCTCTGGCATGTGGATGTGCGCGAACTCAAGCGACTCGGTGCACTGGAGCTCTCGCATTTGCTGGAGGAGGTCCCGTCCTGTCAGCGGTCGCGGGTGAATCGATGGCTGACGCGTTACTCGGCTTCGACGCGATTGCCTTCAGGGGCGTCCACCCATAAGCCTTGATTCACTGTTCAAACGCACTTAAGCGCTCACGAACATCGCTGATGAACGCTGCCTGGACCTGCTCTCCGCTAGGGGTAGGTCGGTTTCTTCCAGGCCACCCATGAGCTTTGCCAGGCAGGCTTTCATCCTGTTTTCCCTGCTCGCTGTGGCATCCGGTGTCTCCGCCTCCTCGGATTCTTCTCTGACCGCAGTTGGTGCCGCACTCCCCGCCAGGCTTTATCGAAACTGGTTTGCCCAGATCACCAGTTCAGGCGGTCCTGAGGTCAGTTTTCGACCCGTCAGCTCAGCCGAGGCTCAATGGGCCCTGATCAGGCAGACCGTTGATTTCGCAGTGTCCGATGCTCCGATACAGCCCAGGGACCTGGCCAAGGTGAGGCGTGGTGTGGTTCAGATTCCCATCGCTGGAGAAGCCATCACGTTTGGATACAACCAGCCAGGTTGCGACCTGAAGCTGACCCAACAGCAGGCCGTACAGGTGGCCAGTGGCAGGATCACCGACTGGAAACAGCTCGGCTGCAAGCCGGGTGCTCTGACCTGGGTGCATCGATCGGATGCCTCTGGCACCACCGAGGCCTTCACTCTCACAATGCAGGCGTTTTCCTCTCAATGGTCGCTGGGGACAGGTCAATCGATTCGCTGGCCAGCAGCCAATGCGATCGCCGCAGAAGGAAACTCCGGTGTTGCCGCTGCCATTGAAAACAGGCGAGGTGCCATCGGCTATCTCGGTCTGTCCCATCTCAGCGGCAGTCTGAGGTCCGCTGCAGTGCAGAACAAAGCTGGAGAATTCCTGCGACCCAGCGTGGTCTCCAGCGCTCAGACCCTCAAGGGCATCGAACTGGATTTCAATCTCGCCGGCAGCAACCCCAACCCTTCGGTCCAGGGTGCCTATCCGATCGTCACGCTGATCTGGGGTCTGGCCTACAGGTCTGGAAACGGCGACAACACGCAGGCGGTCAGAGCGGCTCTTGACTTCATGCTGAGCAGCCAGGCCCAGGGCCGGGTTGCCGAGCTCGGTTTGATTCCCCTTGAGACTGAAATACTCAGCAAGTCGCGGCCAGTGATTGAACGGATTAGTCAGTAATCGCAGCCTTTCTGATCGATCATTGCCAGCTTTGACACCCGTCGATTGGTCATTTTTGCCCTGATCTTTCGATACTTTTGAATACTCCTTATTGATTCGATTGCGGGCTCTTCGTCTGGGTGTGTGATGTTGCGCTCCATACACTCGTCGGTAGGGAATCGTCAGTCGGTGCTGTCGAATCTCCTTCAGAATCAAAAACACAAAAAGCAAGGCACTGCCTTCTGGACTTCAGTTTTCAAAATCGAAATCGCTTGCACCTCGCCGCGGGAAACGTGGTGCCACTTCACAAAAACAGGTTGTGGCTTGTTGTTAGTGGCATGGTGAAGCTCGGGGCGGTTTCTGTGCATGGAGATGAGCTACTGCTGGGCCTGGCAGGTCCCAACGAGACCTTCGGCGAACCATTGAGCACGGTCCAGGCCTATGAGGCCGTCACCCTCGCCGACTCGGATCTTCTTTGCATGACGATGGGCGAGGTGCGTGAGTCACAGGATCTTGCCAACGATCTGCTGGGAGCGGTCGTGCTTCGTCATCGCCAGTCGGAGTACCTGCTCTCTCTACTTGGGCTACGTCGAGTTGAGGAGCGCGTTAGAGGTTTTCTGGAGCTGCTTGCTCAGGATTATGGCCAGCCCTGTGAGCAGGGATTGCGCCTCAATCTGCGCCTGACTCATCAGGAGATGGCAAGTGCCCTGAGTACCACCCGTGTAACCGTGACCAGGGTCATCGGTCTGCTCAGAGATGAGGGTTGGCTCAAAATCGACGGTCAGCGTCATCTCGTGATCACCCATTCGCCCTGCAAATAAACTGGTGCAGAGCGAGTGATTTTTAGACTCTTCATTCGGGGTTGTTGTTGTTTGCTTTGAGCGGATTACAGAGCATTCAATAAAAAAAGGCTCCTCGTTTGAGGAGCCTTTGTTTTGGATTGGACTTTGACATCGGAGCGGCGGGATTTGAACCCACGACCCCTACTACCCCAAAGTAGTGCGCTACCAAGCTGCGCCACGCCCCGACGGCAGATGCAAGCTATCACAAGGCATTCCCGCTCTTCGTGTGTCGCTTGATGCGTGTCAGCAGCCTTGTGGTGAGCTTGTCACGGCTGTCGCTTGAATACCCCCAGATTCGCAGTTGTCTGCCCAGCTGACGCAGCGATGACAGATTCATCGAGGCCAGCTGCAGCTCCGGCAGCGTTCTCCAGGCTCTGGAGGCGATCGGCAGGGTGGAACGTCGTTTGTTGTCTCCAAGACTCAAGGTTCCATCAGCGATCCACTCCGGAATCAGCACCACCAGCACTGCGATCAAGCCATAGAGCTCCACCAGGCCGCTCGGCAGTGGATGCAGACGTCGAGGTGGCTTTTGCTCAGGAATGGTGGGCACGCCGTGCAAGGTGTTCCAGTCGCTCCCAACCTTGCCAGGTCGGTTTAACCAGATGGGAGGGAGTGGTCAGATCGGCATGGTTCCCTTCGCCAAAGTTCCCCTCGCCAGAGTTGCCCTCGACAGAGTTGCACTCGACGGGGGCGAGATGACCTGGGCAGGAGGGGCAGGGGATGGATCGCGCCAGAGAAAAGGACGCTCTTGATCCGACCGGGGTTTCAGGGAGAAGGCCACGGCGAAGACCAGGACCACCGTCAGTGCAATGACGGCGATCACCACCCTGTCGGGAAGGGAGTCGTTCATGTCTGCAGCTGGATCGGACTGTTGTCACCTCGCAGGACGCAGTGACTGATGCTCCAGTCGTAATGGCTCCAGACCTGACTGGGCAAGCGGTAGTCGGCTGCTTCAAAGGCGCCGAGGTTGATCCCTGTGGGCATGGCGGAGCAGTAAGGCCTGCTGCCGGGACGTGCAAGATATTGCTGGTGGTAATTCTCGGCGAAATGGAAGGTGCGGTCAGCTGCGATTTCGGTCGTGATGCTGTCCCGTTCGGCCTGGGTGAGGGCCTGTTGATACCAGTCACGACTGGTCAGGGCCAGTTGCATCTGCCTGGGGGTGGTGGTGTAGATCGCTGATCGGTACTGGCTGCCCTGGTCATTGCCCTGACGGTCTCCCTGTGTGGGGTCATGACATTCCCAGAACAGCTTGAGCAGATCGCTGACGTCGATGGCTGGGGTGCTGTAGACCACGCGGACCACTTCGGTGTGTCCAGTCCGTCCACTGCAGACCTGCTCATAGCTGGGAGCTGGAGTCTGGCCGCCGGCATAGCCAACTGCCGTGGACACAACACCCGGTAGACGCCAGAAACCTTTTTCAGCGCCCCAGAAGCATCCGCAGCCGAAAACAATTTCCTCCTGGTCCTCCATCAGCGGTGCCTTGAGTGGCGTTCCGAGAACAACGTGACGCTCGTCGCTGTTGCCGTCTGATTGTCCCTGCTGAGAACCCGTGAGCCAGTTGGGCAGCATCACATTCTTGTCTGTTCGGCAACCTTAGGCAGATGTCATCGGATCCAGGCGGATGTGATTGAGCAGTGTGGTGACGAAGGCGAACAGCAGAAACGGAACGCTGAGTACAAGAATTAAACCGACTCCCACCAGGGCAAACACCGGTCTTGAAGACCCCATGAGAGCCAGTCCTGCGGCAAGGCTCACAAAGATCACGGCCATCCAAGCCAAAATCTGTCCGTAGATATCCCCGAACGTCAGGGTGCAGCGGACCGAGAAAGGGGTACCTGACGTCATGGTTCGGCAGCAGAGACTCCAGCTAAGCCGAGGCTGGAGGGTTTGTCGCCCGTAAGTTGCACAACCTTTGCGTCAGGCCACCGTTTCCAGCCGTTCAGCCGCCTGTTCCCGTTCCCACAGACTCCGGTAGAGGCCCTTTTCCCTGATCAGATCGGAATGGTGCCCCTGTTGCACCAATCGCCCCTGATCCAGCACCAGGATCCTGTCGCATGCCGCGGCTGCCGACAGTTGATGGCTGATCATCACAATCGTGCGCTGCGTCTGGCGTCGCACCGAGGCGAGAATTTCGGCTGCTGTGTTGTTGTCAACGCTTGCCAGCGCGTCGTCCAGGACCAGAACAGGAGCTTTGAGCAGCAAAGCCCTGCCCAGGGCGGTGCGCTGCCTCTGGCCTCCACTGAGGGTGATCCCGCGTTCGCCGACAAGGGTGTTCATGCCATCGGGAAATCCGCGCACATCTCCCAGTAAGCGGGCCTGTTCAGCCGCTGCCTCAACCCGTTGCATGTCGGCTTCGGGTTCGCCGTAGCGAAGGTTGTCCGCCAGGCTGCTTGTGAACAGGTAACCCTCCTGGGGGACGAGGGCGATCTGTTCACGCAGGTCGTCCAGGCGCAAGTTGGTGATGTCATGTCCATCAAGGAACAGCTGATGGGCTGGCACCTCCACCATGCGGCCCAGAGCACGTGCCAGCGTGGTCTTGCCACAGCCAACTGGACCGACGACGGCCACCAGTTCTCCAGAGCGAATCTGGAAACTGAGGCCGTTAAGGGTGTCGCAATCGGATCCGTCGTAGCGGATGTGCAGATTGCGAGCTTGCAGTTCTCCGCGCACGGGAAGTTTCAGATGCTCCGGTTCGTGCGGATCACTGATCAGCGGTCGGCGCGACAACAGTTCCTCGACTCGCTCCAGGCTCACCTGTCCGGTTTGGAAGGTGTTCAGCGTGAAACCAAGCAGAGCGGTGGGAAACACGAGTTGCCCCACGTAAAAGATCAGGGCGACCAGGCCGCCGATCGACAGGGTTCCTTGCTGGAGCTGGCCGCTTCCGAGTGCAAGCAGCAGCAACAGGGAGATGGATGAGATTCCCTCCAGCAGGGGGAAAAGGGTGCTGCGCGTGCGTGCCAGCTGAATGGCCGTATCGCGATATCCGCGGTTGCGGGAACTGAATGCATTCAGCTCCTGCTGTTCCTGGCTGTAGATCTTGATGGCTGCGATGCCTGAAAGGTCTTCCTGGATCAGTTCACTGAGACCTGCCAGTTCTTCCTGCTGGCGCCGCTGTTCTCGCATCATGCGGCCTCCGAACAGGCGAACGGCGCCGAGCATCACTGGATAAGGGGAGATTGCAGCAACGGTGAGAACGGGATCAATCGCCAGCATGGCCGGCAGCGTGAAGGTGTAGGCCAGAACGGTGTTCGTCAGACTCAGCACGGCAAAACCCAGCAGGCGCCTGACGTTCTCGACATCGCTTGTGGCACGGCTGATCACTTCACCGCTGCCCGTTTGCTGGACCCAACCGGGCTCCTGCTGGAGCATTTGATCAAACAGCTTCTGACGAAGCTCAACTTCCACCTGGCGCCCGACTCCGAAGACCAGCTGGCGCGAAATGAGCCTCGCCACCCCCATGCTCGTGGCGAGCAGCACAATCCAGCCCGCCTGTGCCAGTACATCCGAAAAGGCGAAACCCTCCTGCAGGTCATCAATCACCCGTCGGATCTCGAGGGGGATGGTGACGCTGAGAATGTTCACGACGACCAGAGCGATCGCACCCATCAGCACCGTGCGTCGATGGGGTTTCAGGTAGCGGCCGATCAGATCGAGGCGGAAAGGGGCCATCGCGAACCCTGCACAATGAACAACCTAGGCATTGAGCTGATCCTCAGGAGAGCACCCAGACCCTGGAACGGTTGAGATTGGCGTCGAACTGGCCATCGCATCTTTTTTAAGGGATAGTGTTGATGTCCCCATCACCCGGCCCGGAGTGCATCTGCACCCGGGCTTTTTTCTGTCCGCCGATCCCCAAGGCTCCAGGCCTCTTATTCCCATGGTCTCCCAATGCCCTTCCTGGCCTCAGACACTGGAGCTTCTGCTGAACGGAGGCGTGCTCGTTCCTGACCAGGCAGCGGCCTTGATGAGAGCCTGGCTCTGCGAGGAACTCACTCCTGTGCAGACAGGGGCTTTTCTGGCTGCCATTCGGGCCCGTGGTGTCAACGGCGGTGAACTCGGAGCCATGGCGGCCGTGTTGCGTGAAGCCTGTCCTCTGCCAGGGGCACGCCCGGAACTGCTGATGGTGGATACCTGCGGCACGGGGGGTGACGGGGCGGACACCTTCAACATCTCCACCGCCGTGGCGTTTACGGCCGCAGCCTGCGGTGCCCATGTGGCCAAGCACGGCAATCGAAGCGCCAGCGGCAAGGTGGGCTCAGCGGATGTGCTCGAAGGTCTAGGCCTGCATCTGCAGGCACCAGCTGCACAGGTGGTGGAGGCTCTCTCTCAGGCTGGAGTGACCTTCTTGTTCGCGCCGGCATGGCATCCGGCTCTGGTGAACCTGGCGCCACTGCGCCGCAGTCTTGGCGTTCGCACCGTGTTCAATCTTTTAGGCCCTCTTGTGAATCCCCTGAGACCCAACGGTCAGGTGCTGGGCGTGGCCACTGAGGACCTCCTGGATCCAATGGCGGAGGCACTGCAGAGTCTTCGCCAGGAACGGGCCGTTGTGGTTCACGGAGCCGGCGGTCTGGATGAAGCGTCACTTGCGGGACCCAATTCCCTGCGCATTCTCGAAAAGGGAGTGCTGCGCTCAGAGTCCATTTCACCTGGAGATCTCGGTCTTCAGGTGGCACCGCTCGAAGCGCTGCGCGGCGGAGATCTTGCCTGCAATCAGGCGATCCTGAGTGATCTGCTCCAGGGGCGAGGCACCCAGGCCCAGGCCGAAGTGGTTGCCTTCAACTGCGCTCTGGCGCTTTGGGTGGCCGGTGTGGAAGTGGATCTGAAGTCCGGTGCCCAGCGAGCACTTTCGGCTCTGCGTGATGGCCTTGCCTGGGAGCGTCTTGAGCAGTTGCGCCTCGGACTGACCCCCGCCGAGGGAGGATGAGTGCTCCAGCGTTGTTGAGGAGATTCGTCTGCTGATGACTGCTTCATCCAGTGAGTCGGCATGGCTGGTGCTGGCCGATGGCACTGTCTTCTCCGGACTGCCCTGTGGCGCCGGTGGCAGCGTGGTCGGTGAGGTTGTTTTCAACACCGGCATGACCGGGTACCAGGAGGTGATGACGGATCCCAGCTATTCCGGACAGCTGGTCACCTTCACCTACCCGGAGCTGGGAAACACCGGGGTCAATCCCGATGATCAGGAGGCCGACAAGCCGCACGCCCAAGGTCTGATCGCCCGCCAGTTGTCGCCGGCGGCCAGCAACTGGCGCTCGCGTCAGAGTCTGCAGGACTGGTTGGAGGCCCATGGCGTTGTTGGTATCCATGGCATCGACACCCGCGCCCTGGTTCGCCATCTGCGTGAAACAGGTGCCATGAACGGGGTGATCAGTTCCGATGGACGGTCGCCTGCTGAGCTGCTTGAGGTGGTGCGTTCAGCGCCCTCGATGGAAGGTCTGAATCTCGCCGACAAGGTTTCGACAACCACTTCATATGAGTGGAACGCTCCCTGTGCAGTGGATTTCGACAGACGTTTGCAAAGTGGCCGACCGGACAGTCCGTACCGCGTCGTCGCGATCGATTTCGGCATCAAGCGCGCCATCCTCGATCGATTGGTCAGTCATGGTTGTGACGTGACAGTCATGCCGGCAGCCTCTGATCTGCAGAGCGTGCTGGCTTGCAAGCCTGAGGGTGTGTTTCTGTCCAACGGACCGGGTGATCCGGCTGCCGTCAGTGACGGGATCGCTCTGGCCCGCGGCCTGATTCAGCAGCGAGATCTTCCCTTGTTCGGCATCTGCCTCGGCCATCAGATTCTCGGACTGGCCATGGGGGGCACCACCTTCAAACTCGGCTATGGGCATCGCGGTCTCAACCATCCCTGCGGAACCACCGGGCAGGTGGAGATCACGAGTCAAAACCATGGGTTTGCCCTGGATGCGGCGAGTCTCCCTGCCGAGAGCATCGAGGTGACCCACCTCAATCTCAACGACCGCACCGTGGCAGCGATGGCCCATCGGCAGCAGCCGCTGTTTGGCGTGCAATATCACCCTGAGGCGAGTCCTGGCCCCCACGATGCCGATCATCATTTCGCCCGTTTCGTTTCGCTGATGTCAGATCGACGCTGATGCGTGGTCTGTCTCGAAGAGCATCACTACACTTCGCACGACGACGACGCAACATGGGGGGTCTGGTCCCATCACTGAACTGCAGCGACTGACGGTTTCGCTCCGTGGAGGCTTTGAGCAGAAGGATGGCTGCCTGGTGTTTCATTTCACCGGCCAGTTGGATGCCTACTCCGAAAAGCAGTTCATCACTTATGTGATGGATGTTTTGAAGGCCAATGCCTTTCCGGCTGTCTTTGACCTGAGCAAAATCGACTTTCTCGATTCCTCGGGTCTCGGAGCCCTTGTGCAGCTGGCCAAACAATGCAAAGACGCCAAGCGCAGCTTCGTGGTGGTTGGCAATGCCCGTGTCACCCAGACCGTGAAACTGGTCCGACTGGAATCATTCCTTCATCTGGTGAATGATTTGGAGACGGCTTACACCCAGCTTGCTGCTTGAGCGACTGGATCCGGCTGCAGCACTCTCTTCCGGCAGGCGCCACCGATCTAGGCGCCCTGCAGCTCGCCTGGCTCGGAGATGCCGTCTGGGAGCTTCATCAGCGTTTGCGGCATTGCCGACAGGCGGGACGATCCAAAGATCTGCACAGAGCCGTGGTGGCCGAGGTTCGTGCCGATGCCCAGGCGATTGCCCTCAAGCGGCTTGAGCCCTGGCTCACTGAGGAGGAGAAAGATCTTGTGCGTCGTGGCCGCAATCGTGCCGGCCGCGGCCCACGCGGGGCCGACCCTGCGGCCTATGGAAAGGCCACGGGGTTTGAGACAATGGTTGGCTGGCTCTTTTTGCAGAATCCGACGCGGCTTGCCCAGCTTCTGGATCGACTCGAGGAGACCGAATCCGCCCTGTCATAACCATCGATCCCATGAGCTCCCGTTTTGATCGCCGCCCCGGCCGCCCCTCCCGTGGTGGTGATTCAGCAGGTGGTCGACCCTCTCGTGGCGGGCCTCGTGGTCGTCGTCCGAGAGTGGATGGCAGTCCTACAGGATCTCGGCGGCGGGAGGCAGACGACAGTCGTACTGAAACGCCCTGGCGTGGATCTCGTGATGGAGAGTTCCGAGGACGCGGCCCGTCCAGGAATAGCGCATTCCGAGGCGGCCCACGAGAGGCATCAAGACCTGCTGGCCGGGGAGACCGACGTGAAGGGGACCGGCGTTTTGAACAACGCCGACCGGATGAACGCCGCTTTGAAGACCGTCGTCAGGGTGACCGCCGCTTCGAAAATCGCCGCTCCGACGATCGACGTTTCAGTGAAAGGCGCTTTGACGATCGCCGTGACGGTGACCGTCGTGAAGGTGACCGTCGTGAAGGTGACCGTCATGATCGAGACCGCCGTGATGGAAACCGGCGTTTGCAAGACAGGCGTTTTGAGGACCGCCGCGAAACTGATCAGCGCTTTAAGGGGAGTCGTTCCCAAGACAGACGTTTGACGGACCGTCGTCCTGGAGGCCGTCGCTTCAGTGATGGCGATTCCCGCAGTCTCCGTCCTGGACGTGCCGAACACCATGATCGTCAGCAGGTTCCAGAACAATCCCGCGGCGAAGCGGCTCCCCATGGGGCTGATCCCGTGGCAGATGATCTGCTCTGGGGTCGGCATGCCACGCAGGCAGCGCTGGAGGCGGGTCGACCCATCCATCGCATCTGGTGCACCAGTGAGATGCGCAGTGCTCCGAAATTCATGCAGCTTCTTCGGGATGCCAAGGCCTCCGGAGTTCTGGTGGAGGAGGTCACCTGGGCGCGTCTGGCTCAGATGACCGGTGGTGCAGTGCATCAAGGAATCGCTCTGCAGACCGCAGCCGCCGACACCCTGAACCTCCCTGATCTGATTGATGGCTGCAGTGAGCTCAATGAACCTCCACTGCTACTGGCCCTGGATGGCCTCACTGATCCCCACAATCTTGGTGCGATCGTCCGTTCCGCTGAAGCCTTGGGGGCGCATGGAGTGGTTCTGCCTCAGCGCCGCAGTGCAGGTCTCACGGGATCCGTGGCCAAAGTTGCGGCTGGAGCCCTGGAGCATCTGCCTGTCGCGCGGGTTGTCAATCTCAACCGCTCCCTGGAAACCCTCAAGGATGCTGGTTATCGCGTGGTTGGTCTTGCCGAGGAAGGTGATCAGACCCTTGAAGAAGTCGATCTGGAAGGACCGCTGGTGGTGGTCACGGGTTCCGAGGGGCAGGGGCTGTCCATGCTCACCCGTCGGCATTGCGATCAGTTGATTCGTATCCCGTTGCGTGGTGTGACGCCCAGCCTGAACGCTTCCGTTGCGACGGCGCTCTGCCTGTATGAGGTGGCACGTCGAGGCTGGATGAAGGGGCTTCAGGGCCAGAACCCCTCTCCCCGCATCGTGAGGCCCCAGATCTCCCCTCCGCCATCGCCGCCGTTGGAGCAACTGGAGGTTTCACAGAACGGAGCGCCCGCTGGATCTCCCGCAGAGTCAGCAACAGCAGTGGCATCAACAGCAGTGGCATCATCGGCAGAAACATCACCGGTGGAAGCATCCGATACCACTGGGATTCAGCCCTCAGGCGAATCTGATGCCTCTCACTCACTGCCCGAGCAACCAGGGATTGACCTGCAGATCGAACGTCTTGCGCAGACCGCGGAACCACGCTTTGAAGGCAGCGTTGATCTCTGAATGCAGGGCGGTGAACTTCAGGGACTCTGAACAGCGATGGTTGGAATCCTTACGCCAACGGTGAATCAGTGCACAATGACCTTGTCTTTATCGCTCCGCCATGGGCCCTCTGAACCGACCGATGCGCTCACTTGCCAACGGTCTAGGAATGGCCTGGTGGGCCAGGGTTCAGACCCATGGCCCAGACGTCACCTATTGGTTCGGTCCTTTTGTGCGTCGCTCCACCCTAGAGCGGGAGCTTCCGGCATTTCTCAGTGATGTGGCTTCGGAATCGCCTGCTTCACTCGATCATTCCTGCGTGCGTTGTCGTCGTTCAGAACCGTTCACGATCGAATCTCAGGGCTGATTGAGTTCGATGCGAACGCATCTGACTGATAGCGTCTCAGCTGCACGCAAATCCTGACCATGGCGATCGCCGAATGGCGTCAGCAACTGGCGAACGGGGAGGTGTCCGCGAGGGAACTCACCGACCATCACCTGGCCAGGATTGATGCGGTCGACCCCAGCGTGCATGCCTTTCTTGAAGTCACGGCAGAGCGCGCCCGCGCCGACGCCGATCGCATTGATGAGGCGCGATCTGCCGGCGAGGATCTGCCCCCATTGGCTGGGATTCCCCTTGGTATCAAAGACAATCTCTGCACCAGGGGAGTGCGCACAACTTGCTCCAGTCGCATGCTTGAGCAGTTCGTACCTCCCTATGAATCCACGGTGACCGATCGGCTCTGGGCTTCCGGAGCGGTTCTTCTGGGCAAGACCAACCTGGACGAATTCGCCATGGGTGGCTCAACCGAAACCTCCGCCTTCGGTGCCACTGCCAATCCCTGGAATCCTGAACATGTGCCTGGGGGCAGTTCCGGTGGCAGTGCCGCTGCTGTTGCCGCTGGCGAGTGCCTGGCCTCCATCGGCTCCGACACCGGTGGTTCGATTCGTCAGCCCGCATCCTTCTGTGGGGTGGTTGGCCTCAAGCCCACCTACGGGCGAGTGAGTCGCTACGGCTTGGTGGCTTTTGCCAGCTCCCTTGATCAGGTGGGACCCTTCAGTTCATCGGTGGCGGATACCGCTGAACTGCTTCAGGTCATGGCAGGTTCTGATCCTCGTGATTCGACCTGTCTAAATGTTCCAGTTCCTGACTACACCTCTGCTCTTGCCGCTCCGGTGAAGGGTTTGCGAGTAGGTCTGGTCACCGAGTGCTTTGACCAGGACGGATTGGACCCACAGGTGAAGGCGTCGGTGCTGGCGGCTGCAGATCAGCTCCAGGCCCTTGGGGCCGAACTGGTGGATGTGAGCTGCCCCCGCTTCAACGATGGCATCGCCACCTATTACGTGATCGCTCCCTCGGAGGCCTCCGCCAATCTCGCTCGCTACGACGGTGTGAAATACGGCTATCGAGCCGAGGATGCAACATCTCTGGCGGCCATGACGGCCCAAAGTCGTGCGGAGGGTTTCGGCAGTGAGGTGCAACGCCGGATCTTGATCGGCACTTATGCCCTTTCAGCCGGTTATGTCGATGCTTACTACAAAAAAGCTCAGCAGGTGAGAACGCTGATCCGGCGCGATTTTGACTCGGCTTTCGAGTCGGTGGATGTGCTGTTGACACCCACTGCCCCAAGCACGGCGTTCCGCAACGGGGCCCATGCGGATGATCCCCTGGCCATGTATCTCTCGGATCTGCTAACTATCCCGGCCAATCTCGCTGGCCTACCGGCCATCAGTGTCCCCTGTGGTTTCGATGCTGGTGGTCTGCCAATCGGCGTGCAGCTGATCGGCAATGTGCTGGAGGAGCCCCTTCTGCTTCAGGTAGCGCATCAGTACGAGCAGGCTGCGGAGGTGATGAAGTCAAGGCCCGAAGCTGCGCTTGTGCCGGCTTGACAGCAACGGTGGAGCCTGGGCGGCACCGCATCTGGTGTTGCCTTGGTTACCTGTGCGCTGCATCTTGCGCATGCGCCTAGGCTGGGTGCATGGCATTCGTCCCTCTCCACAACCACAGCGACTACAGCCTGCTGGATGGTGCTTCCCAGCTGCCTCAGATGGTGGAACGCGCCAAGGAGCTGGGAATGCCGGCTCTGGCTCTCACCGATCATGGGGTGATGTACGGCGCTGTTGAGCTGCTCAAGCTCTGCAAGGGCAGTGGTGTGAAGCCGATCATCGGCAACGAGATGTATGTCATCAACGGTTCGATTGATGACCCCCAACCGAAGAAGGAGCGTCGATATCACCTGGTGGTGCTCGCCAAAAATGCCGTTGGATATCGCAATCTCGTCAAGCTCACCAGCATCAGTCACCTGCGTGGCATGCGTGGCCGCGGAATTTTTTCACGCGCCTGCATTGATAAGCACCTACTTGCTCAGTATTCCGAGGGTCTGATCGTTGCCACAGCCTGCCTGGGTGGGGAGATTCCCCAGGCCATCATGCGTGAACGACCTGATGTGGCCCGTGATGTTGCCCGATGGTATCAGAGCGTTTTCGGTGATGACTTCTATCTGGAAATTCAGGATCACGGGTCGCCGGAAGATCGCATCGTCAATGTGGAGATCGTCAAGATCGCCAGTGAACTGGGCATCAAGGTTGTGGCCACCAACGATGCGCACTACCTCACGCGCAACGATGTGGAGGCCCATGACGCTCTGCTGTGTGTGCTCACGGGCAAGCTGATCAGCGACGAAAAGCGCCTTCGCTACACCGGTACCGAATACCTCAAATCGGAGGAGGAGATGGGCCATCTCTTCGCCGATCACCTCGAGCCTGAGGTGGTACAGGAAGCGATTGCCAACACTGTTGCCGTCGCAGAAAAAGTCGAGGACTACGACATCCTGGGTCGCTATCAGATGCCCCGTTTTCCGATCCCTGATGGCCATACCCCTGTCACCTATCTGCGAGAAGTCACCGAGCAGGGCCTGCGCGACCGTCTCGACCTGACAGCGACAGACACCATCGAGGCGGTGTACGCGGATCGGATGGTGTACGAACTAAAGATCATGGAACAGATGGGGTTTCCCACCTATTTCCTGGTTGTCTGGGATTACATCCGTTTTGCTCGCGAACAGAGTATCCCTGTGGGTCCGGGTCGTGGTTCGGCAGCAGGCTCACTGGTGGCCTATGCGCTCGGGATCACCAACATCGATCCGGTGAGCAACGGCCTGTTGTTTGAGAGGTTTCTCAATCCGGAACGCAAGTCGATGCCTGATATCGACACCGACTTCTGCATTGAGCGCCGCGGCGAGGTGATCGATTACGTCACCCGACGTTACGGCGATGAAAAGGTGGCTCAGATCATCACCTTCAACCGTATGACTTCAAAGGCCGTGTTGAAGGATGTGGCCCGGGTCCTGGATATTCCCTACGGTGATGCGGACCGGCTAGCCAAGCTGATCCCCGTGGTGAGGGGCAAGCCCGCCAAACTCAAGGCCATGATCGGCGACGAGTCGCCGAATCCCGACTTCAAGGAGCGCTACGAGAAGGATCCCACTGTGAAGCGCTGGGTCGACATGGCCATGCGCATCGAAGGAACCAACAAAACCTTTGGCGTCCATGCCGCTGGCGTGGTCATAGCCGCTGACCCCCTCGATGAACTGGTTCCTCTTCAGCGCAACAACGACGGTCAGGTGATCACCCAGTACTTCATGGAAGACGTGGAGTCGATGGGACTGCTGAAGATGGATTTCCTCGGCCTCAAAAACCTCACGATGATCGACAAGACTCTGGAGCTTGTCGAGCAGACCAGTGGTACGAGGATCGATCCCGATCAGTTGCCCCCTGAAGATGAGGGGACCTTCGCTCTGCTGGCCCGTGGTGACCTTGAGGGCATCTTCCAGCTTGAGTCCACCGGAATGCGTCAGATCGTGCGTGATCTGAAGCCTTCATCTCTGGAAGACATCTCCTCGATCCTGGCTCTCTACCGGCCTGGCCCCCTCGATGCTGGCCTGATTCCCAAGTTCATCAACCGCAAGCACGGCCGCGAAGCAATCGACTTCGCCCACAGCACCCTGGAACCGATTCTGAGCGAGACCTACGGAATCATGGTGTACCAGGAGCAGATCATGCGCATCGCGCAGGACCTGGCCGGCTACTCCCTTGGAGAAGCGGATCTGCTGCGTCGGGCCATGGGCAAGAAAAAGGTTTCGGAGATGCAGAAGCATCGCGGCATCTTCGTGAAGGGAGCAACGGAGCGAGGCGTTGACACCAAGGTCGCCGACGAGTTGTTCGACCAGATGGTGTTGTTTGCCGAGTACTGCTTCAACAAGAGCCATTCCACGGCCTATGGAGCGGTGACTTACCAAACCGCCTATCTCAAAGCGCACTATCCAGTGGCTTACATGGCAGCGCTGCTCACGGTGAATGCCGGAGCCAGCGACAAGGTTCAGCGGTACATCTCCAACTGCAACGCCATGGGCATCGAAGTGATGCCGCCGGATGTGAACGCCTCGGGAACCGACTTCACCCCTAAGGACAGCCGCATCCTCTTTGGACTGTCAGCCGTGCGCAATCTTGGTGATGGTGCGATCCGTGCCCTGATTCGCTCCAGGCAATCCGATGGAATCTTCCAGTCACTCGCTGATCTCTGTGATCGGGTTCCCTCCAGCGTGCTCAACCGGCGCAGCCTGGAATCGCTGATTCATTGCGGTGCACTCGACGCACTGGAGCCAGAAGCCAACCGCGCTCAATTGATTGCCGATCTTGATCTCCTGCTCGACTGGGCCGGATCCCGGGCAAGGGACCGTGCCAGCGGTCAGGGCAATCTCTTTGATCTGATGGCGGCCCCCGCAGAGGATGAAACCGACACCAGCACGGATCTCAGCCTTGCCCCGAAGGCAGCTCCCGTGAAGGACTATCACCCCAGCGAAAAACTGAAGCTCGAAAAGGACCTGGTGGGCTTCTATCTTTCCGATCATCCTCTGAAGCAGCTCACAGCACCCGCCCGTCTGCTGGCACCGATCGGACTGGCCAGTCTGGAAGAGCAGGCTGACAAGTCGAAGGTCAGTGCCATCGCCATGGTGAGTGAAATGCGTCAGGTCACCACCCGAAAAGGTGATCGCATGGCGATTCTTCAGCTTGAGGACCTCACCGGTTCATGTGAAGCCGTGGTGTTCCCGAAAAGTTATGCAAGGCTCTCCGATCACCTCATGGCTGAGGCCAGATTGCTGGTCTGGGCCGCTGTGGATCGACGCGATGAACGCGTGCAACTGATCGTGGATGACTGCCGCGCAATTGATGATCTGCGTCTGCTTTTGGTGGAGCTGGATCCTGATCAGGCCTCTGATGTGGCGGTTCAGCACAAACTCAGGGAGTGCCTCCAGGCCCATCGTCCGGATCAGGATGAGCTTGGTGTGCGCGTTCCCGTGGTGGCTGCCGTGCGCAAAGGCCCCGAGGTGCGTTATGTGCGCCTTGGCCCCCAGTTCTGTGTCAAGGATGTGGCCGCGGCTCAGCAACATCTGCAGAACAGTGCGTTCACCGTCAGCTGCAGCGACCCGTTGATGAGTTGACGCTGAACCGGTGTCCGGATCAGCCCTGCTTCTGGGCTTTCACTGAGCTGCGCAGACGTTGCAGATTGGGCTTCAGGTGCTCAAGTCCCAGAAGTGATCCAGGCTGGGATTCCCAGCTGGCGGACAGAACCCCGTAGCTCAGGCCGACCAGGCCCAACAGAAAGAAGAAGCCCGAGCCCAGCAGGGTGATGCTTGGCGGCACATCGAGAATGCCTCGACTCACCACGAGGTAGCTGATCACAAAGACGGCCATTCCCATCAGGGATGGAACCCCTGTGGCAATGGCAACGCGTCGGGCCATTCTGTTGGCCACTTCTCTGGGAATCGCTTGATTACGGGTGGTTTCTGGAGCTGAACGACGCGGTTCAAAGGGAAGAGGATCGCGCTTTTCAGCCATGGCTCATGCAGATTCCGGGATGCGGCTCAACCGCGGATCCCCAGTTTGGCGATGAGGCTGGTGTAGCGCTGCTCGCTCTTGCCTCTCATATAGCTGAGCAGCCGCTTGCGGCGACCGATCATCTTCAACAACCCCTGACGAGAGGAGTAGTCGTGGCTGTTCTGCTGGAGGTGGCTGCTGAGCTTCGAAATGCGCTCGCTCAGCATGGCCACCTGAACCTCAGCCGACCCGGTATCGGTGGCATGGGTCTGGTGGGTGTTGATCAGCTGCTGCTTTTCGGTGGTATCGAGCGACATGCGCGGCTTCTGGCCCTGACAGAGCAAAGAACCAACTTACCTTCCCGCGGTCCCCTCAGGCCGATTCGCTGAGCCAACGCAAACTGGCGCGCAGCCATCCTTCACTGTCGTTGTCTTCAGGCACCTCGGAACTGCCGGCAACAGCCCGCATGGCCCGTCGAATCTCGAGGTCCTCATAACCGAGAGTCTCGAGGGTGAGTTGCAGCTCTTGGAGTGAATCAGGCTGAATCGGGAGGGCTTTCACGTCGCTGCGGTCCACGATGGACAGTGATGCCTCGTTGGCCTCGGGTGCCCAGGATCCAAGGCGATCGCGCAGTTCCACAGCGATCCGCTCGGCGGTGCGCTTGCCGACTCCCTGTGCCTGGGTCAGCCGCTTCAGGTCCCCTTCAATGATCGCCATCACCAGTTCCGGCGCTGAGCAGCAATCGAGCAGGGAGAGGGCCATCTGGGGGCCTACGCCATTCACTGCAATCAGGGTTCGAAACAGATCTCGATCCCTTTGCTGTGGAAATCCATAGAGGGTTGAACCGTCGTCTCGCTGAACCTGATGGATCCAGACCGTGCAGTTGTCACCTGTTTGAGCCTCCTGGTCGCGTCTGGTCAGCTGCACCTCATAACCGACCCCTGAACAGGCGATGACAACACCCCTGCGGCCTCCCTGCTCCCAGGTCTGGATCCTTTCACCCTGAAGCCAGCCGATCATGAAACGCTCCTGTCCTTTGAATACTGATCGATTCCAATCATGCCGCTAAAAGCTCAATTCAGGGCAGAACAGTTTGATTTAGAGCGTTGATCAATGCCTGGCAGCCTTGCAGAGTAGGGGTGTCGATTTCGCTTGCTTGGTAGGTTGAAAACTGTTGCCAAATACCGCTTCTGCAAACCTGGCTTCAGGCGGGCTGATTCTGTTCGGATTGCTCCAGGTCCTTAAGGCTGCGCAGGTAGCGCCGGCGTTGAGGGGATTCATACCCAGTCCAGGAATCGCGATGGGCTTGCCCCGATTTGTTTGGAATCCTTTTCGTCCCTGAACTTTTGAAGTGTCTGTTCATGGCTTCGTTATTGATGCAGTTCAATTGTGAATCTCTGGAAGTTTAATAATGTTCCATATGTTTTCATGAGTTGTCTGCTTAAACGGTATCAAGCATTGCTAAAAAATCGCATTGATCGTGTTTTGTGCTGTTATTGACATCTTTATATGTGACTATGCGTTGTGAACTGGCGTTCTGCCAATCTTGCTGATGGTGGTGTCTTCAGATTGTCAGTTTCGCCCTATTTGATCATCTTTTCTTGGGTCTGCATCGTTGATCTTCAATGCCGCAGGCTGATTTTCAGCGACTTTATGCGTTGGAGCGAATCAGCCGCTTCGTGCTCCGATTGTCATTGTCCGCCGCCAGCGCGATCATGAAACACTGTCGTGCTCAGCCCCTGATCAGCTTCACCGCTTAGGCACAGCTGCTGAATCAGTGACGTGATCTCTGCCTCCACGGAGAACATTTCATTGACCAGATCCCCGATGACGTTCCAGATCTGTAGCGGTGGTTCAAAGTTGTTGCGTTCAACGGTCTGATCTTTGGAGATCCGATCAACTGCATGCCGTGCAGCCTGGTTCTGCATCGGTTGGCTTTGCTGATGCAGCTTCAGGGTCACGCCGGCATCCGCGTCGCGTTGGCCAAACCAGGTGACGGTCGTGAAGGATCCAGCAGCCCATGGGCTTTCCATCCTGGGTTGAGCCTGTATCAGGTCCATCAGTTGCTGTGACATCGGCTCGTCCATTCACAGTGTGCTCGCCTAAGCCTCTTGAAACAACGTGATTCCTTGAGCCACCGGCGGCTTAGTCAGCTTCTGCGCCGACGGCATGATTGTTTTGTTATGGATTATTTCTTGGCGCTCAGAAATGTCTCAAAGTTGAACATCGGTCCTGAATTGTCTGCAAGTGAGAATCATCGCCAAGTGGTGTTTGTTTGCTTTTGAGAATCATCTTCAGCAGCAAATGGCCTGCCCTGCTTGTCGTCGAATAACGATTGCTGTTCACCCGGTGTTCTGACTGCTCTGCTCTCATGACAATGGTCTAGGGCTGGGGAGCGAGCGTTGCAGATTGTTTTTCAAGTCGCTGACCGTACCTTCTAGGGCGGCTCTCCTCACTTCACGTTGGCCTGAAGCTGGAGTACAAAGAATCACCTGGTTGTGAACTCTTTGAATAACACAACCCCTCTATATCGTTTGGCATCAAGCTCCCTGCTCCGCTTTATTCAGCCAATCCTGGCTGGAGAACCTGGAGCTTTAGCTCTGGTCGACGATGTTGATCGCTTCCACGTTTTTATTTGTGGCTGAATATGAAATTATTTGCTTCTCTTGCTGCCCTAGTTCTGATGGCTTTCCCTTTGAAATCGGATGCGCGCCCGTTGGTTGGTGATCTGATGGCAGAAAAGCTGTATTACGCAGAGGGGCGTCAGCATCCGGGTCATCCTCTGCATGGCTCTCACGAAGGTCTTTGGGCAGGTTCAGAGCGTTGATCTTTTGAATGACGTCGTCTTTGAATGACTTGTTTGATCAATCCACAGAAGAATCTATTCCCTGCTTAGTCTTTGTAGCTTTCGTCACCTGATTGGTGCTTATCCTGTGAGATCGTGGGTGATTGATTTCTGACACATGGCAAAGTTACGACTTGGCCTTTATGGGGCTACTGCACTTGCTGGTATTGCGTGGCCCTGGTATTGCATTTATCAGTTCATTCAAGAAACAGAAGCCCTAGGCCTGACAGACCCAATTGAAATCGTTAATTTGTTTTCGCAGGGAGTCTGGGCCAATGCCTCTGCAGGTTTTATTGCTGCAGATCTCACACTTGTGCTGATTGCGTCGTTTGTGTTTTACGCGGCTGAAGGTATTCGCTTAAAAATGAAGTTCTGGTATCTCTATATTGCAGTTACCTTTGCTATTTCCTTTGCTTTTTCGTTTGGTCTTTTCATGTTCAACAGGGAGCGGAACATGGCTGCTGCCTCAGCGAGCGACTAGTTGTTGAGCGTCACGAAAGCGGGGCCATGTTCTCTTCAGGCAGAAGAGTGTGGCTCCAGCATTCCTGCTGCCACTAGCCTGGAGTGGTTCTTCCAGGGTGATCACTCCAGACACCAGCAATGATTGGCATCCAGTTCAGCGAGATTGCAGATTTCAGCGCGTCTGATCGTTCACGACGTTTTGCAGTGATTCAATCTCTATGCCGCACGCAGAGATGGCTTCTGAACATGGTGCTGGCATGTCTGATCTGCCTCGGGCTGAGCTCCTGTTCACTTGGCGATCGCCCTCCGCGTGGTGTGATTCTCAGCGCCCTGGGTCAGCAGATTCAGCTCACCCAGAGTGCGATCGCCCAGTCGCTGGACCTCGAGGCATCTGGGGCTCCAGAGGTGACCAGGGTCCGTCTTGAGGAGCAGGAGAGTTTGAGCATTGGTGATCAGAAAGGTGTGCATCTGATTGGACGCTTCGATTGGCGATTGTCCGGAGATGCGGTCAAGGTCGATAGTCCCTTCGAGCTGTTTCTCGAGCGGGGTGAACGCGGCCAGAGCTGGCGACTGGCTTTGCCGAGTGGATCCGATGACGGCAGTTCCCAGACTTGGATCACTTACCCGCTGGCCATTGATCCAGCCTGACGTTGTTTGGCACTGAGGCTGATCAGCGTGGCGCCAAGCACGCAAAGGGCACCGACGATGACGGTACCTGTCACCGGTTCAGCAAAGATCAATACACCCCAGAGGGTTGCGAACACCACCTGCACGTAATTGATCGAAGTTGCGCGCGCCGCTGGCAGAGCCGCCAGCCCCTCGGTGAGCCAAACCTGCCCAATCTGCGTGAGCAGACCGACTCCCACCAACCACAGCCAGTCGCTTCCTGTTGGCAGCACCACCTTGTTCACCAGTAACGGCAATGTCGCCGGTACGGACACGAGCGGGAAGTAGAACACGATCACCAGAGGGTGCTCCCGCACAGACAGTTGGCGCACGCTCACGTAAGCCAGAGCGGTTAGCAGGGCTCCACCAAGTCCGATCAGTGCCGAGAGAGGCGGAAGCCCTGCCATCGTCTGTCCTGCCCATTCAGGCTGCACGACAAGCAGAACGCCGAACAGTCCCAGCACGACCGCCAGGCTGATGCGCTTGCGTACCGGTTCCCGCAGCAAGGCCCAGGCGCAAACCGTTGTGAGGGTCGGGTAGGTGTACTGAAGAAGGGTGGCTGCGGCCAGGGGCAGGCTGGAAATGGCCTGGAAAAACATCAACAGCGCGCCAGTACCGAGCACACCTCTCACCAGCAGTAATCCCCTCTGGTGGCCCCAGGGCGACACTCCCAGTCGTGACAGCATGGTGAGCGTGATCACGAGGCTGATCAGCGATCGAATCAGCACGACCTCAGCGACTGGCAAGCGACCTCCAAGGTGCTTGACGCAAACGGTCATCAGGCTGAAGGCCAATGCCGCTCCTACCAGACTCAGGCAGGCCTTCCATTCCTCAGGGGACTGCGATCCGCGGATGGTTGTCAGCAGGCCTCGCATTCAACGGTCTGCACGCTAATTCTCAACGATGCCACTGACGCGGTTCCTCGATGAGCCTGGCTGGTGACATCAGGAAGGCCTCATTCCACCAGCGAGCCCTGTTCGAGTTTCACGATCCGATCAGCGATGTCGAGAATTTTGTTGTCGTGGGTCACCATCACGATTGCGGTCTTGGTGTCACGGGCCAGGGCCCTGAACAAATCCACCACATCGCGACCGGAGTCCTTGTCGAGAGCGGCGGTGGGTTCATCGGCGAGCAGCAGCTGGGGTGAAGCGGCAAGTGCTCTGGCAATCGCAACGCGTTGCTTCTGCCCACCCGAGAGTTTTGAAGGGAAGTACTCGCGGCGTTCCCCAAGGCCCACCCGCTCAAGCATCTCGTTGCAGCGATCGTTCATGGCCGCCTGGCCTCGCTCCAGCCATTCAGGGACTACCTCCAATCCAAGCCGGACGTTCTGTTGAGAGTTGAGATACGGCATCAGGTTGTGAGCCTGAAAAATAAAACCCACTTTGCGGCGCAGTCTTGTGAGATTGGTCTTCGATGCTTCCCGTAATTCTTCGTTGAAGATTCGCAGACTGCCATCCTGCGCCGAGCGCAGTCCGCCAACCATTGTTAGCAACGTTGTTTTGCCGGATCCGGAAGGCCCCAGCAGAATTGTGATCTCTCCTGGTTGAACCGTGAGATTGATTGACCGCAAAACTTGTTTGCGTTGATCTCCATCTCCGAACCAGTGATTCAAATTCCTGATTTCAACCAATGGCTTTTGCTCACTCATGATCAGAACACATCGGCTGGATCAAGGCGCCTTAACTTTGATGTGGCCAGCCAACCTGAGCCTGAACAAAGAAGCAGCGTCATGGTGAATACAAGTGCGGCACGACTGAACGACATCACCACCAGCAAACCAGTGGCTTGCATCAGAACTCTGTAAAGCAGAGTTGAAACAAGCAGGCTTGGCAAAAAAGCGAGACTTGCAAGTATCACCGATTCTTGAATAATAATCGCTACAACGAACCGATCGTCGTATCCCATTGCTTTCATGGTGGCATATTCACTGATGTGTTCACTCACTTCTGAATAAAGAATCTGATAAACAACGATTCCGCCAACGCTGAAACCCACAAGAACTCCAAGACCGAAAATCAATCCGAAAGATGTGTTGCGTTTCCAATGCTTCACTTCCCGCAGCTGCAGCTCCTCCATGCTGAGAACCTGCAGCGAAGGTCCCAGAACCTTGTTCAGTTGGCTTTGAACATCGCTGGCATCAGCACCAGAGTGAAGTTGAACCACTCCGATCTGAATTTCATCGGGATCACGTTCCGGGAAAAGACTCTGAAAATTGCTGGTTGAAGTGATCAGATTGATATCAGCAGCGAAGGTGAGGCCAAGTTGAAACAACCCATTCACACTGGTGCGTTGACCATTGAGTTCAGTGGTGAACGACTGACCCTGCTCAAGGCTTGAAGTCACAGGTCCGGCTGATGTTTTGGAAGCCTTGTCGAACAGAACGCCAGCTTGCAGTTGCAGCGACGATCGCTGCATCGTCAGCTCCGGAAGCTTCAGCGCAGGATTGCCGGGGTCAACGCCCATCACCAAAGCCTGCGTTGATTCCTGAGTCTTCGGATTCAACCACTGCAGTTTGCCCAGTCGCAAAGGACTGACTCCACGCACACCCTGGAAGCCAAGGACCTGCGTCAACCGTGATCTGGGGAAACCAGCGGGTTCTCCGAAATTGGTGTACCGACGAGGGATCACAGCCAGAGATCCGTTGAACTGTTGAATCGGCCGTTTCTGGCTGTCGTAGAGCCCTCCGGAGAGACCGAGCTGGAAAAACACCAGGACATTGGCAAATCCCACACCTGCCAGAGCCGCGGCCAGGCGCAGAGGACGATGAGACAACTGAAGCCAGGCGATTGGAGTGCGCTTGATCAGTTTCACAACACTACCTTCAGGGTTGCTGGGGTCTGATGCGACGTTGCTCGTCCGTCAGCGGGTTGAACAGAACGTTCACCTGGAGGTTGTTGATTCTGCTGGCGATGGCCAGGCTTTCTTTCGGGAGAGCAAGTTTTACTTTCACCACCCGTTTGTCGACCTTGTCGCCAGCCTCGCCGGTGGCCACGCTTTGACTGCTGATCTGTTGTGCAATCTCAGTGACCGTGGCTTGCTGGCTTCTGCCGGGGAAGCCGTTGGCGCTGATGGTTGCCGTTTGCCCAGGACGAATTTCGGGTAGATCACTCTGGTAAACCTCAGCAACCACGCCCATCCTGGTGGTGTCGCCCAGCAGCAGCAGTCCGTCTTCTCCGACTCGGTTTCCTGGACGAGCCAGAATTTCAAGGATGGTGCCTTTTGACGGGGCTTTCACAGTCGCCTGGTCCAGGTCAGCCCTGGCCTGCTTCACCTGAGCCTGTTTGACGTTCACATCCGCCTTGAGCGTCATCTCGTTGGCCAGTGCCTCGTTGAGCTGCGCCAGGGCTGCGTCCGAGTCGGCCTGAAGCGCTTCATAGCGCTGAAGACTGGTCGCACCATTCTGGTAAAGCTCCCTGCCGCGGCTTGCTTCAGCCTGAGCCCGACGCTGTTCAGCTCTGTAGCGGTCAATCACTGAGATCTGAGCATCCAGTGCCCGTTGTGATGCTGTGACCTCGGCTTCCGCCTTGATCAGATTCGCTTTGAGGACGGGCTGAGTCTCGAGCAGAGCGAGGGGCTGACCCTGTTCAACAACCTCTCCTTCCTCCACCAGAACCTGGCGGATGCTGTCGTTGCTGAGTGAATTCGGAAGACTCACTTTGAGGATTCCGTCGAGAGGCTCGATTCGTCCAAGGGCAGAAACCCGACGGGGTTGGAGACTTGCTGTGGATACTTCTTGCTTTTCAGAAGCACCGCATCCACTCAGGATTGCAGCCGATAATCCAAGGGTGATAAGCAGTGAGGACCCTTGATTCATGGTGCCCCGACCTTTGCAGAGATCGTATTGAGCTCTCTGGGGATTGTCATCAGATATCTCGCAATCCTCATCAGTCTCTGAACCTCCATTTGTACCAGTTAATTTGCGTAGCTGATGTTGAGTTCGTCGATACCGAGCCTGTCGTTTGTGAAAGCAGCTATTGCCTGTATGACCTGGAACGTCGTCAAGGTGAAATGTCATCAGCCCCTGCTCATTTTGTGAATAAGACGGCGAGAGTCTTTGAAGAATGTTGTGAGACCAAGCAGATGATGAAAGCGACATTTGGATCTGTTTCTCTCCTCAATCAGTCAGCAACAGAGCAGGCGCTTGAACTGCTGAGCGCATAGAACTAAAGTATCTATATCTCGAGTGAAACAGTTTGACTTTTGCTTTAGTGGTGATCTCCTTCGTGCTGGCTGTGCTGCTCTTAAATGAGAGAGATGCCACGGGAAAGGCAGCTGAAGACAGAAACAAAGCAGTGAGGAACTATCAGGCTGCGGAGAAGTGGTTTGTTGCTGCAGTATCTATGGCGAACAATGAACAAGAAATAGTAAATACACTCACGCAAATCCAGAGAGAGGAGAGTGTAAAATGGGACGCAGACTGGTACGGGGACAAGGTGCCTGGAATGAGTACCAAAGACAAAAGGTTCGTTGATAACGTAATACTTGAGCGCCTGCTCAAGATGCATGGTGAGCAGAATTCGCAGGGATAAGAGCCTGGATAAGATTTCAAAAGCTTATCCACAATGTCAATAATTCTTTGTATTGTTGAAAGCGTAGCTAATTGATTGATATCCAAATTGCTGTCAGCTGTGCCTATGCGCATTACCTATGTAAAGATCAATAATGATCATTAATTATGTCCACTGAAACTATAGCTCCTGCTGGCTTGATTATTCGTCAGCTTCTGCGGAATGACCGTGGTCACTGTTGCTGCCAAGGTTGGTATGGCTTGTCGAGGAATCAGTGATGACCTCGAGGAGCCATGGCTTGCAACCTGTTAACGGTTTGACGACGGTCACTAGTGGAGAGCCTGGTCCTATATGGAGCAGAACTGGGAACGCTTCAGCGAGACTTCTGCCATTGGGATTGGAACGCTAATCCACTACGCCAACGAAAGCGATAAGCAGTGGCGTTATCTCTGCCCCTTCATGGGAAAGACACAGAAACAGTTCATCAGTCCTTGCTTCCAGCTCCTGCGTTCACATAAGCCAGGTACTCCAGGCTTCTTCAATTTTTCACTTACTGACTACGAATCATGAGTACGACACCTAAACGAAATAATCAAATCACTGTCAGGCTTACTGACTTTGAAGAAGGCTTTCTCACTTGGTATGCAATGCACATCGATTGCGATAGAGCCAACAGTATCAGGCATGTCTTGAGTTCCTTCCTGGCAGACCATGATCAACTGGTAGCTCGTTATCTTGAGGAGAAGAAGTGATCATGGAAGACGACATCTGGCAACGTAAGCATAAAGAATAGGTAGAAGAAGAAGAGCTCACCAGGGTTCTGATCGCAAGACAGGAGCTTGAGAAGATGCTTCTAGCTTTTGTACTACGAGAGGTTGTCGATTAAGTAGAATGCTTTTAGTTATCAGACAAAGACACTAGCAGATATCAATGCTACAACCGTTAAAGAGTCCCGATACTCATGTCAGAAGAACAACTTAAAGCCTTCCTGGAAAAAGTCAAAGGCGACACCACGCTTCAGGAGAAGCTCGAAGCTGCAGCTGATTCAGATGCAGTTCTTGCGATTGCGAAAGAGGCGGGATTTAGTCTCTCTGCTGATGACTTGAAGAACGCTCAATCAGAGATTTCTGAAGAAGCGCTGGAAGGCGTGTCTGGAGGAGTTCTAGAAGAGAGCTGGCGAGGACCATGGTGATGTTACCTTTTTGTTCTGAGTGTTGATTAGTAGTCTACTCATCAAAGCTCTTGTCATCACAGGGGCATTTTTTCTTCAAATGCTTGACTAATCCCATAAATTAGCCTTTACTTCCTGGCACGATTGAGCGCAGTAAATACTAGTCAAAGACGCTGCAGCACGCCGTTGTTATGAATGATGAACAGACTTCATACACATGTCAGAAGAACAACTCAAAGCCTTTATAGAAAAAGTCAAAGTCGACTACAGTCTTCAGGAGAAGCTCAAAGCAGCCGCTGATGTTGATGCAGGTCTTGCAATTGCGAAAGAGGCTGGGTTTAGTATTTCTGCTGATGACGTTCGGGCATCAGTTTCAGATGATGAGCTGAAAAACGCGGCTGGAGGTCATCCGACTTGCAATGATCTTTATAACTGTAGTAAAGGGTAGATCTTTTCGCTAACAGGTGAGAGGTTTGCGTATTAACCACACTACCGCTGAAGGGGTTCTTTATTTCTTTAATAGCCTGACCAATCCTATAAATAGCTTCCAATACCTGGCACGATTGAGCGAAATAATTATTAGCCAAAGACACTTCAAGACATTGTTGCTATAACCGCTAAATACTCCCGATAGCCATGTCAGACGAGCAACTTAAAGCCTTCATTGCCAAAGCAAAGAATGATCAGACCATTCAGGACAAACTAAAGGCAGCAAAGTCACCTGAAGACGTTGTGGGCATCGCTAAAAAACACGGCCACGAATTCACTGTTGATAAGATTACTGAACTCAGTGAAGAGGAACTAGAAGGCATGGCTGGAGGCTGGACTGTTGCTATTACAGAGAGTGCCAGGTGTGGCTGTCAATAACTTTTTACCCTCGGCTTCAAAACTTAAACACTCAAAGCCTCTGCATTGCCAGGGGCTTTTTATTGCCTTAATCAGCCCAAACAGCCCGCAAATCAGCCTCCAGTACCTGGCACAATTGAGCGCAGTAATTATTAACCAAAGACACTGCAGCAGACCGTTGCTATGACTACTCAAGTGACCTGATACCCATGTCCCTAGAACAACTCAAGGCATTCCTCGCCAAAGTCAAGGGCGATTCCAATCTTCAAGAGAAACTAAAAGCAGCTAAGTCACCTGAGGATGTTGTAGGTATCGCTAAAGAACATGGTCATGAATTCACTGCTGATAAGATCAACCAGCTCAGTGAAGAAGAGCTTGAAGGAGTGTCTGGTGGTACCTGTGCGATTATGCCCGATGGTAAAGTTATGACAGGTGTCAAGCCACCAGTTTGAATATTTATTGTACCCATACTTGTGTCCAGGGAAAGCAGGTAGTTCGTTGCTCTTAGATCAACCCCTAAAACCACAATTAGGGTTCAATACTTGGCACGATTGGGCGTATTAATCGATAGACAAAGACGCTTCAGGAAATGGTTGCTATGACTGCTGAAAAAACCTGCTACCCATGGCAAAAGAACAACTGAAGGCATTCATTACCAAAGTTCAAGCCGATACTTCACTGCAGGAACAGCTCAAAGCAGAAGGTGCTGATGTTGTAGTCATTGCCAAAGCCGCTGGCTTCTCCATTACCGCAGAAGACTTAGACACTCATCGCCAAAACCTGTCTGATGCAGAGCTTGAGGTTGTGGCTGGGGGAGACTGGACTTCTTTTGGGCGCTGTGCTCTTACGGTAAACACCCTTGGCTGCAGGAAGTGCTGAACTTACTGATTGGCAGTCTACTTGAAACCCTTTAAGCTAATTCACCAAAAGCTCCTGCCACTACAGGGGTTTTATTTCTTCAATCACCCCAAAAAGCCAACAAATCAGCCTCCGATACCTGGCACGATTGAGCGCAGTTGAGTAGTAATTAGGCAAACGAATCCGTTACTGACCTTAGTAGTGACAAGGTTCTGACCGATTCACCAGACGCGCACCAGAACTTCACGGATTACGCACCAGCGCCGTGTAGTGTGGTTCACCAGAAGGGTTGTGATCTCGAAGGAGTCCAGGGGGCAACGCCTCTAAACGTTCACTCCTTAGAACCATGACACAAGAACAACTCGCAGCTTTCCTGGCTAATGTCAAAGGCAACACCAGCCTTCAGGAGCAACTTAAAGCCGCAGCTGATGTCAATGCTGTTGCTGCAATTACTAAAGAAGTAGGATTTATTATCAATGTTGATGGCCCCAACAAGGCTCAGTCAAGATTTTCAGAAAAAGAACTGGAAGGTGCGGCTGGTGCTAGAGCTGAAACATGCGAATGGTCAGCGTCATGTGATCTATGTAAATGTTGGTTTTGCTGACCACGACACATGTTGACAACGAAAATAAGACCTTGATTTTTTGGACTACTCATCGTCTAATGCCCCCGCCACCACGGGGGGGGCATATTTCTTCAATACCCTGACTAACCCCATCAATCAGCCTCCAATACGTGGCACGATTGAGCACAGTAAGTATTAACCAAAGACACTGCAGAAGAACATTGCTATAACCGTTAAAGACTCCTGAAACCCATGTCAGAAGAACAACTTAAAGCTTTCATTCAGAAGGTCAAAGCAGACACCAGCCTTCAGGAAAAGCTCAAAGCAGCTACCGATGTTGACGCAGGTCTTGCAATTGCAAAAGAGGCTGGGTTTAGTATTTCTGCTGATGACGTTCGGACCAAGATTTCAGATGATGAATTGGAAAGGGCGGCAGGAGGTGAATGCGGGAACGTTAGCTGTGTTAATATTTACCTGCTGACGATAGGAAAGGATAAGGAAGTAGAGCTGTAGTTTACTCATCAAATCGCTAGCATTAGCAGGGGATTTAATTGCTTCAATAGCTTGAATAATCCCATAATACAGCCTCCAATACTTGGCACGATTGAGCACTCTAATTGTTAGCCACAGACACTGCAGCAAACCATTGCTATAACCGTTAAAGACCCTTATACCGATGTCAGAAGAGCAACTCCAAGCTTTCCTGGAGAAAGTTAAATCAGACAACAGTCTTCAGGAGAAGCTCAAAGCAGCTACTGAATCAGACGCAGTTTCTGCGATTGCGAAAGAGGCGGGATTTAGTATCTCTGCTGACGATTTGAAGAAGGTTCAATCAGAGGTTTCAGAAGAAGAGCTGGAAGGCGCGGCTGGGGGAGAGAGATCAAAAAATTGCTGTCTAACCGCGGTTTGTCGGACACTTGCGTTCTAGAATTTTGTAAATTAAACCCCTTTCCTACTCCATCCACCCACCATATTGTCGCAGCTTTTTTTAATGCTTCAAATCACACCAACAAGACCATCAATCAGCCTTCAATACCTGGCACGATTGAGCTCAGTAATTGTTAGCCAAAGACGGTTCAAGACATTGTTGCTATAACCGTTAGAGATTCCCAATAACCATGTCAGAAGAACAACTCAAAGCCTTTCTGGAGAAGGTTAAAGGCGACACTATCCTTCAGGAGAAACTCAAAGCAGCTGCTGATGCTGATGCAGTCCGTGCGATTGCTAAAGAGGCTGGCTTTAGCATCTCTGCTGATGATTTGAAGAACGTTCAGCAATCAGAACTTTCAGCTGAAGAACTTGAAACCGTGGCTGGTGGTTCAAACTATTATAGATGCCATTCTTGCTGGAATAAGTTCAGTCAATGCAGTGGCGTGGCTGGAACTTGCTAGGAAAAATCAAGAAGTGGCATATTGTTAAGGTTGGTCAATCTACGCACCAAACCCGCTATCCACCAAGCCAAAGGTAACACAATCAAATTTTTTATTCTCTCATTGCAAATCGTCTAGATAGCACATGAAACCGTACCGCTGAGTTCGGCTTCCCCCTCTGCTCCCTGCAGTGCAACAGGCGTAGAACCAAAGAGTCCCTTTTGGAGATACGCATGACTAAAAAACAACTCAAACCATTCCTGGAAAAAGTCAGAGGCAACACCACTCTTCAGGAAAAGCTCAAAGCAGCTGCCGATACTGACGCCGTTGTGGCGACTGCCAAAGAAGCAGGTTTCAGCATCTCGACTGAGGACTTGAAGGAAGCTCAGCCAGAGCTTTCAGGCAAAGAACTTGAAAGAATGGCCGGCGGTGATGCTGGTGGTGATGTTGGGTCACTTTGGTCTTATTTTTGCCAGTCACATTGTCAAAATATTTGCAATTGAAAGTTGCAATCGCAATCCGCTCACCATATGCAGTAATTGTCTTATTATTCCTTTAATCACAACCTTTTCCTAACAAATCTCCCTCCACCCAGGCACGATTTAGCGCAGTAATTGTCAGTCAGTGACACTCCAGTATACCGTAGCTATGACTGCTGAACCGACCTGCTAACCATGTCAGAAGAACAACTCAAAGCCTTCCTTGAAAAAATCAAAGCTGACACAAGCCTTCAGGAAAAGTTCAAAGCAGCAGCCGATACCGATGCTGTTTCTGAGATTGCCAAAGAGTCGGGATTCATGATCACTGCTGATGATTTAAGGAACGCTCAATTAGTGATTTCTGAAGAAGAACTGGAAGGCGTAGCTGGGGGGAAAAGCAGTGACTGCTTCGCGGAGTGCAAGAGCTGTAAATACGTTTCTTGGGAAGTTTTGCGTTGATTATCTCTCCATTAACTTAAATCAAACTTGAACCCCATTATTTGTCAGGAGTTTTTATTGCTTTAATCACTCCAGGCTCCAAGAATTAATCTTCAATACCTTGCTCGATTGAGCGTAGTAATTATTAGCTAAAGACACTGCAGCAGATCGTTGCTATGACTGCTGAACAGACTTGATACCCATGTCCCTAGAACAACTCAAAAACTTTATTGCCAAAGCCAAAGGCGATTCCAATCTTCAGGAGAAGCTCATAGCTGCTGCTGATTCAGACGCAGTTCTTGTAATTGCGAAAGAGGCTGGGTTTATGATTTCTGCTGATGATTTGAAGAATGCTCAATCTGAGATTTCTGAGGAGGAGTTAGAAGGCGTGACTGGTGGGACGAATATCCGCTCTCTTGCTGCCTGTCCTTGTATCTTGCGTTGGACCCACAAATAGGTTTTGAGTGGATAGTGCGAAGCCTATTTTTGGCCAATCCTACAATTTTAGCCAGAAAAGCTCTGTGATGAATGGGGTATTTGCTTCA
The DNA here is from genome assembly GCF_014279995.1 of Synechococcus sp. BIOS-E4-1. Lineage (NCBI taxonomy): Bacteria > Bacillati > Cyanobacteriota > Cyanophyceae > Synechococcales > Synechococcaceae > Synechococcus > Synechococcus sp. BIOS-E4-1. The sequence continues at coordinate 1,404,876 of NZ_CP047935.1, forward strand.
ATCGCCCCACCCCCTCTCTCAAAATAAGCTCATCAATCAGCCTCCAATACCTGGTGCGATTGAGCACAGTAAATATTAATCAAAGACGTTGCAGCAGAGCGTTGCTATGACTTCTGAAAAGACCCGCTATTCGTGTCAGAAGAACAACTCAAAGCTTTCCTAGAAAAGGTCAAAGCAGACACCAGCCTGCAAGATAAGCTTAAAGGTGATGATGTTGACGCAGCTTTTGCGATTACGAAAGAAGCTGGGTTTGTCATTACAACCGATGAGATCAAGCAGGCTCAATCTGGTATCAAAGAACTTTCAGGAAACGAGCTTGACATACACGTTGTCGCTGGATTTTGGAAATCATAAGCCCCCACTGGTGGAGGTGGCTTCGTCAACTGGAGGGGTAGCTGCTGATCATCAACAATCAGCTCCGACTACCAGAAAATTTGGGCTTTGCTGAGTGTCAGTTGCCGTCTGACATCACTGCCAACCGTTGCTACGTCCAGGCTGTAGCTCAACGCACTCCAATATCAGAAGAACAACTCAAAGCCCTTCCTAAAAAAGGTCAAAGTCGACACTACACTTTAGGAAAAACTTAAAGCAGCTAAGTCACCTGAAGACGTCGTAGGGATCGCTAAAGAGCACGGTCATGAATTCACTGCTAATAAGATTACTGAACTCAGTGAAGAAGATCTATAAGGTGTGGCTCGCGGTGGGACAATTACTTGTTGTACAGGTTATTGTTGAGAGTACATTGCTTTTAAATAATTATGACTTCAGAACAACTCAAGGCATTCCTCGGAAAAGTCAAAGGCGACTCCAGTCTTTAGTCAAAGCTCAAAGCAGCTAAGTTACCTGAGGATGTTGTGGTTATCGCTAAAGAATATGCTTACGAATTCACTGCTGATATGTTTACTGAGCTCAGTGAAGAGGAACTAGAAGGCGTGGCTGGTGGCTGGACAGTTCATGACAGAGGTCGCACAATTTGTTGTGGACAGTAGCCCACTTTTATATATTTACTCATTATCAAAGCCTCTGCTGCCACAGCGAATTCTAATTGCTTCACTCTTGCCAGTAATCCCACAAACCAGCCTTCAATTCCTGGCACAATTGAAGGCAGTAAATATTATCCAAAGTCTCTGCAGCAGACCATTGCTATAACCACTAAAGACTTCCGATGCCAATGTCAGAAGAACAACTCAAAGCATCCTTGAGAAGGTCAAAGCAGACACCAGCCTTCAGGAAAAGCTTAAAACTGCTGCTGATGTTGACGCAGGTCTTGCAATTGCGAAAGAGGCTGGGTTTAGTATTTCTGTTGATGACGTCCGCAGAGAGATTTCAGATGAGGAACTGGAAGGAGCGGCTGGGGGTTATTTTTCACTCGAAGCAGGATGTAAGGCGCCGTGTTGTACTATAGGAGCATGTTCTACCAGCAGACCGCTCTGATTTTTTTAGAAAAACAATATTAAAGAGATTAAGTTTACTTATCAAAGCCCCTGCGGTAGCAGGGGCTGTTTATTTCTTCAATCTCGTCAATAAGCTCAGTAATCAGCCTCTGATATATGTCACATTGAGTGCAGTTGAGAAGAGATCAAGCGTATGAATGCCCTACTAGCCTATGCAGTGAAAAGGATCTGAATAATTCACCAGATCCTCACCAGATCCTCTACGCTTCTGCACCAGAGCTTTGCAGTGGGGTTCACCAGAAGGGCTGTGATCTTGAAAGAGTCCAGGGGGCAGAACCCCTAAACATTCACTCCCTAAAACCATGACCACATTCAATAAAGTGAAAAAGGTCACCGCAGCCGTACTTTGTGTTGGATTGATCGGAGCCACAACGACTGCTTTGGCTCCTGCCGCTGAGGCGCGGAGCTACGAACAGCAAAGGCGGCATGAGCTGAGACAGCTGCGGCGGGAGATTCGCCGCGAAACGCGTGATTTCCAGCGTGCTCGGCGTGCCTATCACCGAGAAGTTAATCGCTATCCACTTGTGATTCCTGTATATGGGCTCAGGTATGGGAATGTTTATGGGGCTCCCGCTGGATTTGGAATACAGCTGCGCTTCTGAAGGACTATTAACAATCCATTACCAGCCCCGTTTCGCCACGAGCGGGGTTTTTAATTGCCCTGGTTCCCTCGGCAGGATGTGCTTTACCAGGTCGGCGTTTATCCAACAAATCACGCCAGAATCCACATATGCGATTTGAAAGAGGTTGTGGATGTTCGGTTCTCGGGCACCGCCGCCGCAGTGGATTACCTGCCCCATCCACCAATCCTTGTCTCTCTTCTCTCCGGACAGACAGTCGTGCTGCACGATCACCGTTTTGTCTGGAACCACGCTCAGGAAGTTCGGCTGCTCTGAGGGGTCCTGTTGGTTGTAGATCCCGTGATCGACTGACACGCTCTCGAACATAGGACACCTGTACCAGCAACGAAACAGCAGGTCTGCCCAAGTTCTTTTGGTAAGACGAGGCCGGATGCTGCCCTGAGTGCGGATGACGCCGCTGCTGGCCATGGCTAGGTCTTCTGTACTGGCCAATCACCTATGTCAGAAGACCAGCTCAAAGCCTTCCTCGAAAAGGTCAAAGGCGACACCAGCCTTCAGGAAAAGCTCAAAGCAGCTGCTGATGTTGATGCAGTTGTTGCGATAGCGAAAGATGCTGGCTTTAGCGTCTCTGCTGACAACTTGAAGAAGGCTCAATCAGAGATTTCTGAAGAGGAACTGGAAGGCGCGGCTGGAGGTGCCGAAACGGCGTGCTTGACAAACAACACCTGTTTTGAGCCACAAGCGTGCTGTTATTTCACCTTGTAGAGAGTGGTTATAGAAATTTATTCATAAGAGCCCCTGTCGGCGCAAGGTTTTTGTTTCTCCAATCACTCCAAAAAGCCTATAAATCGGCATTTAATAATTGGCACGATTGAGCGCATCAAATATAAGCCATAGACACTACACCAAACCGTTGCTATATCTCCTGAATAGCTCTGCATCCATGTCAGAAGAGCAACTCAATGCCTTCCTAGATAAGGTCAAAGCTGATTCCAATCTTCAGGAGAAACTAAAAGCAGCCAAGTCACCTGAAGATGTTGTGGGCATCGCTAAAGTACACGGTCATGAATTCACTTGTGACAAGATCAGTCGACTCAGGGAAGATGAGCTAGAATGCCTGGCAGGCGGAGGGCTCAGCATATGGGGATGCACAGAATGCGTAGTTGGAACTTTTCACTGCAAGAGATGCGATTTGTCAAACCTGTTTAAATTAACATCTCAAGTACACAATTTAGTGCTGCAAATTATTGGAAATGAATGCACGGCCTGAATTTGTGTTCTCCAGAAACCTTGTCAAGAAAAATACTCTTATAATCATCAGATATATATTAAAACTCGTCACGATTGAGCGCAGTAATTATTAATCAAAGACACTGCTGCAGACCGTTGCTATGAATGTTGAAAAGATCTGCTACTCATGTCAGAAGAACAACTCAAAGCGTTCCTGGAAAAGGTCAAAGGCGACACCAGCCTTCAGGGGAAGCTCAAAGCTGCAGCTGATTCTGACGCAGTTATTGCGATCGCCAAGGAGGCTGGGTTTAGTATTTCGGCTGGCGATTTGAAGAAGGCTCAATCAGAACTTTCTGAAGAAGAGCTGGAAGGCGTGTCTGGCGGTATCACAATCTCTTGGTGTGCTGGTGAGTGTTGAGAGTACATCACTTATAAATAATTATGTCCCTAGAACAACTCAAGGCATTCCTCGCCAAAGTCAAAGACGATTCCAATCTTCAGGAGTAACTAAAAGCAGCTAAGTCACCTGAAGATATTGTAGGAATTGCTAAAGAACATGGCCACGAATTCACTGCTGATAAGATCGACTAGCTCAGCGAAGAGGAGCTGGAAGGCGCAACTGGCGGATGGCTGCCGAGCTTGGAGCGAAGAGGAGCTGGAATGCGACGGCTGACTTTGGGAGTGCTGTCACTGAACTCAGTGGAGTTTACTTACCCCAAGCCCCTGTTCTCGCAGGGGCTTTTCATTTCTTCAATCAGCCCAAACAGCTTACAAATCAGCCCTCACTACTTGGCACGATTGAGCGCAGTAAGTATTAGCCAAAGACACTTCAAGACATTATGGCTATAACCCTTAAAGACTCCCGATAGCTATGTCAGAAGAGCAACTCAAAGCCTTTTTAGACAAGGTCAAAGCAGACACCAGCCTGCAAGACAAGCTTAAAGCAGCCGCTGATGTTGACGCAGCTCTTGCAATTGCGAAAGAGGCTGGGTTTATGATTTCTGCTGATGACGTTCGGACCAAGATTTCAGATAATGAGTTGGAAAGAGCTGCAGGAGGGGAGCAGACGAAAGACGAACTTGGTTGTCCTACGCTATCTACTAGTCGGGATGATTGCTCGTATGCGTGCTGAAAAAGCTATCTACTAGGATTTCAGAAGTACTAACCTACAGTACTAAATTTGCTGTTCCTACTCCTACTCCTGCTCCAGCAATTCCTAGTCCCCACCTGCTAACCCCCTGCTGCTCATCAAACCCCCTGCCGCAGTGGTTTTTTATTTCTTCAATCACCCCAAAAAGACCACCAATCAGCCTCCAATACCTGGCATGATTAAGCGCAGTAAATACTAGTTAATGACGCTACAGCACGCCGTTGCTATGAATTCTGAATAGACTTCATACATATGTCAGAAGAACAACTCAAAGCCTTTATTGAAAAAGTAAAAGCTGACACTAGCCTTCAGGAGAAGCTAAAAGCAGCTGCTAACCCTGATGATGTGGTCTCTATTGCCAAAGAAGCAGGATTTAGTATCTCTGTCGATGACTTGAATAACGCTCAATCAGAGCTTTCTGAAAAGGAGCTTGAAGGTGCTGCTGGGTTGGGCAATATAAATACACCCCCATTTCCTGTCTGTTGCTTGTGCCGTCCAATATCTGAAGAAATGTCGAAGCTGCCGTAAACGTTAATGCTGGCATGTTTAAGTATCTGGCTCTTGGAGTTCACATAACACCTAAAACTGCCGCCACAGGGGCTTTTTATTTCTTCAATCATGCCAGTAATCCAATAAATCAGTCTTCAAGGCCTGGCCCGATTGAGCGTAGTGAATACTATCCAAAGCATCTGCAACAGACCGTTGCTATGATTGCTTAACAGACCTCATACCCATGTCAGAAGATCAACTCAAGGCTTTCCTGGAGAAAGTCAAAGGCGACACCAGCCTTCAGGAGAAACTAAAAGCAGCGAAAACTCCTGAGGACGTCGTAAGCATCGCTAAGCAATACGGCCACGAATTCACGACTGATAATATTTCTAAATTAAGTGAAAGAGAGCTGGAAGGTGCCTCTGGGGGTTGTGAGCTTTTTACTAAATGCGAGTGTCATGGAACTTTAATTAGTTTGACCTTTGGATAAGATCTCAGACTTTTTGAGCACAATCGGAACAGGAAGGATCAGTCAATAACCCAACAAATCAGCCCTCAATACCTGGAACGATTGAGCGCAGCAATTATTAACCAAAGGCACGGCAGCAGACCGTGGCTTTAACTGCTGAACAGACCTGCTACTTATGTCAGAAGAGCAACTCAAAGCTTTTCTAGAAAAAGTGAACGCTGACACCACTCTTCAGGAAAAGCTCAAAGCTGCAGCTGTTGTTGATGCTGTTCTTGATATTGCAAAGGTGGCTGGGTTGACGATTTCTGCTGATGACGTTCGGACCGAGATTTCAGAAGAGGAGCTGGAACGAGCTGCCGCTGGGGGGGATGGCGAGAATTTTACGCTATGTAATAGAATGAGATTGTGTATTGTTGTCTGTGATTGAGAAATGAATTAATATTACTCACTTTGTTGTTCCTACGCCTACTCTAAAATTTCCAGTCACCCTCTTGCTTACCCCCTGCTGCCCAGCAAAGCACCTGCCTCTGCAATAACTTTGATTGCTTCAATAGCCTAACTGATCCCATCAATAAGCCTTCAACACCTGTCACGATTGAGTGCAGTAATTATTAGATGGAGACACTGCGAGATATGGTTGCTATAACCATTAAAGACTATCTATCCCAATGTCAGAAGATCAACTCAAAGCCTTTTTAGAAAAAGTCAAAGGCGACACCAGCCTCCAGGAGAAGCTAAAAGCAGCTGCTGACGTTGACGCAGCTCTTGCAATTGCGAAAGATGCTGGCTTTAGTATTTCTGCTGATGACGTTCAGAACGAGATTTCAGATAGTGAGCTGGAAAGAGCTGCTGGCGGTGAGTATGAGTGTCTTTGTCACTGTACATGGGATGATGTTACCTCATGTACTGTTAATACTTGGGGATTGGGATGATATTACCTCATGAAGGATAAGGATAGAAAACATAGATTTAGTAAACTTATCAAAGCTTCTGACTCTGTAGAGTCTTTTTTAATAAACTCTTAAAGCTCATAAATTAGCTTTCAATACCTGGTACGGTTAAGAGCAGTTGAGCAGGAATCCGAGAGGCGGATGCCTTATATAACTAAGTAGTGACAAGGTTCTGAGACATACACCATTTGCTCACCAGAACCCTGCGGGGTTTCCACCAGAACTGTGTAGTGGTGTTCACCAGAAGAGCTGTGATCTTAAAGGAGTCGAGGGGGCTACACCTCCATTCATTCACTCTTTAGAACCATGACACAAGAACAACTCACAATTTTCATTGCTAACGCCAAAGGCAACATCAGCCTTCAGGAAAGGCTCAAGGCAGCGGCTGATACCAATGCTGTTGCTGCCATTGCTAAAGAAGTAGGATTTACTATTTCTGTTGATGACTTGAAGAGAGCTCAATCAGACATTCCTGATGAAGTGCTCGAAGGAGTGGCTGGTGGAGCGTCGTGGAGCGGTCCCATGTGGAATACTACCTGCGTTGGTGGTTGAAAATGAATGTAGTCTTGGTAATCTCTTCTCAAACATTCATGATTGATCTAATTCCAAGATACATTTTTTGTCGTTTAATGTTAGGATTAGAAATGGTAAAAGTGTTCAGTTCAATTGCTTTTGCTCAAGGATAGAGAGAGGCTCGACGCATGCACTCGTCGGGCCTTTTCTTTGTCTACGGTTAAGCAGCGACAAGTTCTCGTTGCGCTGTCAGTTCGTCAGGGTCAACACTTCCATGATCAGCTTGGGATAATACCTGCCACGATTGAGCTCAGTAATTATTATCTAAGGACGCTCAAGTGTACCGTTGCTAGAACTGTTGAACAGACCTGTTACCCATGTCAGAAGAGCAACTGAAGGCATTCATCGCCAAAGTTTAAGTCGATACATCACTGCAGGAACAGTTAAAGGCTGAAGGTGCAGACCCTGTTGCTATTGCTAAATCTGCAGGCTTTTCGATCACTACAGAAGAATTAGAAGAGCATCGCCAATTCCCATCTGATGCTGAGATTGAAACTTTGGCTGGTGGGAAAGTTTCCGACTTTTGTACTTCCGACATTGTGTCCTATTGCTGTTGGTAATATGTTCTTCCTATCCCTGACTGTGGCCACTCTTTTAGGGTCAGCCTACATACTAAAAGCCTTTGTATTAGCAGTGGGAATATATTGCTTCAATCATCCCTAAAAGCTTACAATTCAGTCTCCAATGTGTGGCACGATTAAGTGCAGTAATTGCTAGCCAATGACGCTGCTACAGACTGTTGCTATAAACCCTATACAGATCTGATACCCATGTAGCTCGACCAACTCAAGGTATTTCTCACTAAAGCCAAGCATGATTCCAGTGTTCAGTAGAAACGTTGCCAATTGACAAAATCAAGGTTTGATTCAAGATGACTTTACCTAACACAAAATTATCAGCGGTTTTGTTGCCCGGATTTGCTTGTGATCTCGACTCCATGTTGGAATTAGATCATGCTCTAAATGAATCTCCCAGTGTCAGTCGTACAAGATGCGAGTTATTCACTTCAGAAGTATCATTAGAGGAAATGGCTTGTAAAGTTGTTAAGCAATATTCTGACTCAGAGCTTCTTTTGTTCGGGTTTTCAATGGGTGGTTGGGTCGCACAGGAAGTGGCAAGCAGGATGAGATCTCAGGTGAAAGGTCTGGTGTTGATTTCGTCTTGGTCAGAAGCACCTTTTCAATATCTTCAAGTTATTCATAGTCTCTATAATGACCTGAGATCGGGGAAAGCATTGGATTCATTTAGATCAATTGTTGAAGAGGGATTTATCAACCAACAGACCAGTTATTCCATGGCTGATCGTTGGTTATCAATGGCTAAAAGAATAGGTCCTGAAACTTTTCTCAGGCAATTAAAAGCTATACTTGAAAAGCCAGGTGTGAGTGAAAATATTCCTAATATTCAATGTCCAATACTTGCAATTGCTGGAGCCGAGGACGCACTGCTAAAGCCTTCTGAACAATTTGAATACGTGCAGTATCATAAGAAGTGTGAAACACAAATACTTGACCTATGCGGTCATAATTTAATCTGGGAGAGGCCATTATTACTTTCTAAAACTGTTGATCAATGGATTCGTTTGAATATCGATTTAAAGGAGAGATATTAATATTTAGACCTAGGGGTATCTCAAAACCTTTCGCTAGTTATAAGTAAAATTATCTCAATAACTCTTCCATGTGTGCTGATTTTTCTTGCTTCTAATGATCATCTATTTCGTATGCACTTATTGGGATTGCGAAAGATGCTTTGTTTCTGATGTGAACAACGTTCAATCAAGGATTTTTGAAGAATAGCCGGAAAGAGCGAATGACTGTTTCTCTATTTCAGATTGTTAGAGTGTGTTGGTTGTAAACAACCATATAATCTAGTTTTAATATGTTTTTGCTGAGTGTTGCTGCATGATCATGCAGCTGCTGAGGTTCACTAGATCTCTAGGGATATGGCGGTAGGGTTCGTCTGAGCAGACAGCGTTGTTCCTTCCTTTGCCGTTTTTTTCTGTTTCAATCGCCTCCAAAGTTAAAAATCAACTCTCAATGCGAGTCTATTTTTTTCGGAGATCGATAGTGACTAATCAGTGCCTTCTGCCTTATTTTTTGCTCTTCATAGCATGTGGCTTCGTTTTGATCAGTTCACGATTCCAGACAAGTTATATCGTTGCTTAAGTTTAATTGGCAGCCATCATTGCTTACCAAGAATCTCGAGTAATTTTTCTATGTTGTCTAATAGCAATTGAAGTCTTATGAATGCCAGTTTTCCGCCTTAATATTTGGATTGGGTCAATAGGAATTTCTGCATCGTTTGTTACATCTATGATCCTGCTTTGGCACTGATTATCATCTGGGGTTTGAATAAGTTATGAACTGCAAAATTGCTGACCTATCGTGATGCCATGATAATTCAATTCCAAGACCTTGTAGGCTATCAATACAGCAGCCTGCGATCATGCTCAAGGGAATCGCTTGGGGAATCAGCACTTCTTTCCTCTTTAGCGTCTACATTGTGTTATCTAAATATCTTCTCGGGCATTTCGCTTCCCCGTGGCTGCTGCTAGCTTCTGGTGTCGGAATTGTTGCTTTATTACCATCAATTATAAAGCGACGTCATGTTTACAAAGAGTGGAATCGGAGACAGTGGAGACTTGTTGTCTCAATGGCTTTATTGAGTGGACTATTTAATTTTTCTGCACTCTTGTGTATTAATTACTTGCCTGCATCAATTGCTGCAATGTTCCTCAGTCTGTCCTCTGTTGTGCTACTTCTCAGAACCTGTAGCATTGAATCAAGACCGCCGATACCATTGGAACTAGCAGCTGTTGTCTTTGCTGCTGCAGGCGCTTTTCTGGTCTTAGGAGTGAAGATTCAGACATTTCCATTCGTTGGCTTGTTGTTTGGGGTTTCAACTCTGATATTTAGCACTAGCGCTGACATTTTGACCGGTAGAATGCGTGGAATGGTCAACGTGAAAGAAGTCGTTTTTTCAAAACAGCTGAGCAAAGTTGCATTTGCTTGTTTAGGCTTGATTCTAATATCTAGATTACCTGCTGCATCTTACCCTGCACTAGCAGTTCTTTGGATTTTATTGCTAGCTGCAGGTATTTTGAAAATGCTGGAAAGCTTTACTGCATCAAAGACTGTATTTGCCCTGCCACCTGTGACATTCCAGAATATATTACTGCTTAATCTGCCGATTGTTGCATTTGCAGAATCCTGGATATTCGATATTCATCTAGATTTCTATCAGTGGATTGGTGTTGTACTTATCATGCTATCTGCCCTTAGCGCGATCTTTTCCGGTCAGAAACGCCTCAAAGCACTCTAAAAAAATAAATTCATTGTTGGCATATTTCTTTTTGCTCAATTCTTTGGCATTGTTAACAATTTTTAGCAGCTGCAAAGCATTAGTTCTTGTCTATAAGAGGACCTTTATGCCTTGATATAAATCGTTTTGTCTCACTCTCGGCTGCTTGTCAAATCTGAATCATCGTCGCAAAGACGGCCTATTGTGATTCTCAATATTTCGACTAATAGAACCAAAAGTAAATTAGTATCAAAGTATTTATTTCATCAAACTCTTTTGTCCACAGATTTTTTGAGAGTTGACTGCTGAAGAGCCAGGGTTACGTACTGACCATTTCATCCAGCAGTATTGATTTTCTCAAGATCCTTTGACGCTGACCGAGTATCCGACTCGGTATTAGTAATTAGTAACCGCACTTTATTGGGTACAGTAGTCACCTTGATCAATTGGGGCTCTCCTGGTGATGTTCAAATACAGGCTTACCTTCTTTCTTCGCTGGGGTGCTGCATGAGTGAGAGCACATCGAAATGGCTTGAACCTGCTGTTGTCGTGACCTCTCTTGTTACTCATCATGGCTTTGTGACTGGATATCGTGCCGGATCGCTTCAGGTGCATAGCAGTGTCATTCTTGAGAGTACCTTTGTCTGCAACGATTCCATGCTGGTTTATGGAGCTAGCTTTAGCAACTAGGGCTTGGAACTTCGGAGCAGTGTGAGTTTTTAACCGTTGAACTCTTGATTAGCATTATCTTGCGTGGAGATTATCTCTTTGCTTCAATCTTCCGCTTCCATTGCCTTGGAAAATGCATGATTGTTGATGGGTTGTTGTTGCAGCCCTTGTTGATACTCAGCAATCTTTGCAATGACTCTCATTCGTTCCTTTTGAGCAGATTGTATTGCATCAGACTAAAGTTCTACAATTGATTTGATTTTATTAAGGAATGAACCAGGTCCTGCAGAGATTGGTTCGCCATCATTTTTTAGGAGTGGCATCTTTTATATAGTTGGTTGGACTATGTTGAATAACCCTTTTTAAGTATCAATCAGCTTGGTGATAAGACGGTTTGTTCCAGATGTGCCGGTCCTTATACATGTATTGCAGGCTACTTAAGTAATGTAAGGATTAATTGGTATGTAGAGGAAAAGCCTCTATACCTGCATGGATTAAAGGAGGTTTATGGAATTGCCCAAATACACTTTTGTCAAAGCCGATAATGGTTTGACTGAACAGTGGTGGAAGGATCGTATCCAGTACTTGCTTATGAATAAGCATTTGCAGGATGCCGATGCACTTTATCGCGAGTTTGATGTTTCTCACGACGGTTACTAAGTTTTTCTTCGTCATTAACAGCAATCGCTGCATAAAGGGCTAGTGCTTTGACACGCTTGTTTCTTCATCGAGCTTGCTCATCAAATAGTTTTGTTTTTATACATCAGTGTTTTTTCAGATTGAATAATAGATATGTAGCTTTAGGAATCATCTGGATGTCAGAAGGCAGTGTTTCAGTGTCAGCTATGACTGCTACTAAGACTCTTTTGCAGCCTGATATTCCATCGATTTAGCGTGATTGACAGTGCCTCTTTCCCGTTGCTTCACGTGAAGGATCGCATTTTTTTGATCTGTCTGAGCTGCTGGTTCTTCTCAGTTCCTTCTCATCCGACTTGCTGACCGCGATTCGCTCCATGTGGGCATTGAAAGTGGCTCATTTCTTCAGGAACCATGACAAATGTTCTTTGGAAAATTGCTTTCTTTTCTTCTGTTGGTGTCTGTTTTTCTGTGATCAATTGCGGCCCAATGGATCTTGCTAATCAAAGTACCACTGTTCAATTGAACACATAGATGCTCTGATGAAGATTCGTCAGATCGCCCGCACTACTGGACGGTTCTAGATGGATTCTTTTCGTGTGTTGCCTGCCTTCCTCTGGATTGCGTCGGTTCTCAGCAACTTGCGACGTTTGGCAGGTACTGAGATGGGCAGATCGACCTCGAACGTCCTTTGTGTTGGATGATCTTTGATATTCATTAACAGCCAGGCGTTACAAGCTGCGCTCACAACAAACCGCCAGACCCCATTGTTCATGCCATAACTCTCCCCTCCGTATTGCTAAGGGTCTTTTCATCAGCGATCCCGATCGACGTTGAGCTCGGTCTCTCGCAGAATGGTCTGATGGTCAGCCCACGACTTCACCCCCGCACCATTGAGGCCGTTAAGGAACGCGCCGACATCGTGGATGTGGTCGGTGAGCACGTTGTGCTTAAGAAGAAGGGCCGTGAGTTCGTCGGGATCTGCCCGTTTCACGATGACAGCAAGCCGTCCATGACGGTGTCTCCTGCCAAGCAGTTCTATTACTGCTTCTCGTGCGGCGCAGGAGGGAACTCCATCAAATTCCTGATGGAGTTTCAACGCCAGAGTTTCAGTGAGGTCGTCCTTGATCTTGCCCGCCGCTACCAGCTGCCGGTGGAGACCGTCGACGGTCCTCAGCAGGAGAAACTCAAACAGCAGCTCTCCCGTCGCGACAAGCTCCACCGGGCACTTGCGCTGGCTTCCGGCTGGTTTCGTGCACAGCTCAGGACCGACGCCGGTTCTGAGGCTCTTCGCTACCTGCGTGAGACGCGTGGACTGAGCGAAACCACTCTCGACCAGTTTGAGCTCGGCTATGCGCCGGATCAATGGGACGGCCTGCTCAGGCATCTGCGGCAGGTGGAGGGTCTCGCGCCCGAACTTCTGGAGGCGGCTGGTCTGGTGGTTCCCCGCAAGGGGGGGAACGGTTTTTATGACCGCTTCCGCCATCGGGTGATCGTTCCCATCCGTGATCGACAGGGCCGGGTGATCGGGTTCGGTGGGCGCAGCCTTGATGGCAGTGAGCCCAAGTACCTCAACTCACCTGAAACAGAGGTGTTCGAGAAAGGAAAGCATCTTTTCGGGCTCGACCGAGCCTCTTCGGCAATCCGCAAGGACGACCGTGCTGTCGTTGTGGAGGGTTACTTCGATGTCATCGCACTGCATGCGGCAGGTATCACCAATGCGGTGGCCTCCCTAGGCACTGCTCTCAGTAGTCAGCAGATCACCCAGCTGTGCCGGTGCAGTGATGGCAAACGCATCATTTTGAATTTTGATGCCGATGGAGCCGGCGTCCGTGCCGCCAACCGGGCGATTGGTGAGGTGGAGCAGCTCGCACTCCAGGGACAACTCGAGTTGAGGGTCCTGCACCTTCCATCCGGAAAGGACCCTGATGAATTTCTCAAGGATCACGGCGCCGGTGATTATCGGGCTTTGCTGGATCAGGCGCCGCTGTGGCTTGACTGGCAGATCGATCAGGTCCTTGAAGGCAGAGATCTAAGCAAGGCGGATCAGTTCCAGCGTTCGGTGGCTTCGCTGGTTGCGTTGCTGGGCAAGCTTCCCCAGTCCGCCATTCGCACCCACTACATCCAGCAGGTGGCAGAGCGCCTCAGCGGTGGGCAAGGCCGTCTTGCTCTGCAGCTGGAAGAGGATCTCCGTCAGCAAGTCCAGGGTCAGCGTTGGCATGGTCGTTCAACCCGACATGAAAAGGCTGGAGAAGCTTCCCAGCGTGAACGTTCGGAGGCGGAGATCCTGCTGCTTTATCTCCATTGCCCATCCCATCGGGCTGGCATCCGCCAGGAATTGAGGAGCAGAGAGCTCGAGGACTTTGCACTTCAGCACCACCGGCTGCTCTGGTCAGGCATCACGGATCTCGAGGAAGGCAATCTCGGCAGTATGCGTCTGGAAGCGATCAGTCGCGGTGAGGATCGCGGCGACGAATTGGCGGATCTCGATCTGCCTCGACTGCTCACCGATCAGCTCCTGCTGGAAAACAGTGATCTGGTGGCGCGCCTTACACCCCTGCTCGAACCGGATGAGCTGCAGCGTGTGTCACTCTCGCGGCCCATGGATCAGCTGCGGGGAACTGCAGCGATGCTCGAGCGTCAGAAGAGTCACAAACGCTGCCGGCATTTGCTCGAAGCCTGGACTGGACAGCGTCTGCAGACCCTGGAGCGATGCATCGCCGTCTTGATCGAGCAGGAGAAAGATGAGCAGTCAACTCCCGCTGCTGAGATGGAAGTGGACATGGAGCAGCGCATTCACGCCATGTTCGAAGACCTCAACGCTGAAGCCCTGCGTTTTCAGGAGCTGTATTACAGCGAGCGTCGACACATCCAACATCTCGATCAACAGCGCTGTGCCGGTTATGCCTCGGACACCAGCTCCGCTCCTTCTGCTTCCGTCAACGGTTGAGTCAGCTGGCCGCGGACCAGTCGTGCAAACAACGCCATTGAGTGCCCTGGCCAGCGCTGCTCTTTCAGCAGCTTTTCCAGTTCGCCCGCACGTTGGAGTGTGAGCTCAAAGGCCTTCTGATGCTGGCTTGGCTCAAGCGTTGAGACATAGACGTGAGCCCTTGCCTCCGTGTTTGGGACTCCCTCAATCGAGAGGCCGAGACCTCTCCGGAACAGATCGGCATCAAAGTGTCCCAACGCTGCCGTCATCCCCATGGCATCGGCGACGATTTCGTCGTACAGATTGATGCGCATCTCACCAACCAGCCTGCGGCAGGCGATATGGGTGAGTTCATGTTCCAGCCTCCAGGTCTGCGACAGGTCCAGCCAGCGTTCCATTGGTGGCTCACCAGGAATTGTTTCTATCGATAAAGAGGCGTAGGGAGCCCGGTGTAAAAGGAGGATCTGGCATCGTGCCTGCACGCCTAACGCGCGGATCAAACCCCAGTGGATCAGGCCTGAAATCGCCTGAGCGTGCACAGTGGGTTGAATCGGAACCGCTTCACAGCGGTGGGCCAGACAGCGTACGGCCAGCACGAAATCCTCATGGTTGCGAAAGGTCAGCACTGGAACGGCACCGGTCGGATGCTGCGCAATGGTGAGCGTTGTTCCTGACGGGTCACGCAGGACTGGCGCGAGCTTGAGGTCTGCAGCCTGTGCTTGTTCACCCCGCATCACCAGTCGTTGATAGGCATCGCTGCTGTGTACGTCGATTCCCGGTTGCAGTAACAGCTGCGGCAGGAGCTGACGGAGATCATCCCAACATCCCGCAGGGTCCCTGTCCGCAAGCCAGCGCTCCCACCACTGTTGCCGGTCATCGGCGGCCATCGGCAGATCGGGCCAGATGGCGTCGGCCTCTTTAAATCTCCGGCAATACTCCTCCAGCGTCTGCATGGGCCACCGACTTCGCTGCCCCGTGTCTAGCCATGCCGCATCCAAACGCTCTCTCCTGATCTCCTGAGAGCTCAGCGACCCATCCAACCGCCATCCACGACCAGTGTCTCTCCATGCACGTAGCGCGAGGCCTCACTGGCCAGAAACACCACCGGTCCGCGCAGATCATCAGGTGATCCCAGGCGCCCGGCGGGGATGCGTTCCAGAATCTGCCGCGATCTGAGTGGATCTGACTGCAGCGCCTCAGTCATCTCTGTGTCCACGTACCCGGGTGCGATGGCGTTCACTCTCACACCGCGTCCTGCCCATTCATTGGCCAGTGAGCGTGTGAGGTTGGCCAGGCCCGCTTTGCTGGCGGCATAGCTCGCCACATTCAATCCACCCTGATCGCTGAGCACGGAGGCTGTGGAAATGATGCTTCCCTTGCCGCGAGCCAGCATCACTGCCCCGATCCTGCGACTGACTCTGAATGCTGCACTGAGGTTGACCTCCAGCACCGTGTCCCAGAGCTCATCGCTGTGCTCCTCCGCCGGTGATCTGCGCACGATGCCGGCGTTGTTCACCAACACGTCGATGACCGGATGCTGGCTGAGAACCTGGTCCAGAACGAGGTCGACGGTGTGGCGGTCGCTGAGGTCGCAGCGAAAACCGGAAAATCGACGACCACGCTTACGGATTGCATCTCCCACTTCACTGCTGTCGGGGTTGAGCGATGCGCTGATGCCAACAATGTCCGCTCCTGCTTCGGCCAGTGCATCCGCCATGGCCTGGCCGATCCCACGCCGGCAGCCCGTCACCAGTACCACCTGACCATCAAGCCTGAACAGCGAATCCTGCATTGTTCTGCCGGTCCCTCAATCCCCATTCTCGAGCTTTCAGGCACTGTGCAGTGGCCCAGGTCGGAGCCATGATCAACAAGCTCGTTTCCCGTGTCCGATGTCTGAATTCTTTGAAGCGTTCTGGCATGGGGAGGGCATTGGCGATGGCGGAGATTTGGAGGAGGCGTTGCAGGCCTATGTGTCCGTTAAACCGGATGACAACGACTGGATTGCGGCCTGTGCCGTGAAGGAGGCTGCTCCCCGGATTGAGCGGTTTTCGTCGTTTGAGGCCTACCTCGATAACAAGGATCCTCTGGAGGTGATCGAGGTCTCACCACAGATGATTGTGGTGGCGATTGAACAGCTGCCTGTCTGATGTCCCATCCTTCAGTTGATTTTGCGGCCAGCGCTCCAGTGAACGACCTCTGGCCTGCTCTTGTGGAGCGACTCGGACTGGAGCGTTCGCAGCGTGCAGTTCGCCAGGCTTTGGATCTTCAGGCCATGCAGGGCAGTGCTGCAACGTTGCCGGTGTTGTTCTGCGAGACCTGTGGCCTGGCCCTTGCCAGCACTGATTTGCTGCGCGAGCAAACTGGATTGAATGGCCATGGCGATAATTTTGTGCTCTTGTTTTCCTCCAGATCCAATGCAGTGCAGTTGGTCTGCCCTGTCTGAGCAGACGCTGGCAACATTTTGAAAACCAGTGGCGCCTTTCCCGGTCTTGGTGAATGGTTAGGGGTCACGGATATCACTGGCGATCTGGGCTTGATTGAGCCACTAAGGAGGTGAGTCGATGTCCACGTGATGGCACGCAAAATTCAGCTTCCACTGTCGAAAAGCTCCAGCTCCAGCACCGCGGCCTGGGCTGCAATGACCTTCGCCTGTATTACAGCACTGGCGGTCTGGGGGTTGGCGAATGCTTATCCCCACCTTTGAACACTGAGCTTCTGACTAGAGCAGCTTCTGTGCTGAACAGCTGAGACCCCTTCCCTGAGATGTTGGATGCGTTTTGTATCCATTTGAACGACTAAACCATTGGCGTTTGTTCTATAAGAAGTCTGTAGCAACAGCTACCAACAACGTTCACCTCTTGCTTCAGAGAGGCGCAGTTCGATTCAGGCCAAGGAACGGGGACCTGAACTTGCTTCGAGGAACCATTCATGACAGCTCTTATCTACAGAGGTCAGACCTACACCCCTCATCACACTGCTGTTCCAAAGCAGAGTGTTGAACTCACCTACCGGCGCGAGCACTACAACGCCCGTCGCAGGCAGGCAGCGCGGGACCTTCATCCCAAGCTTGCCTATCGCGGTGTTTCCTACGCCAGGTAATCCAACATCGCTTTGGTATGTGGCCTCGCCTCGGCGAGGCTTTTTTTGTCGAAGTCTGATGTCACAACGCGGGTTGGTCCACAAAGAGGAAGGCCGCCCTTCCCGCTGGAAAGACGGCCTAACTCGCTCGTTTGTGCATTGTTCAACCCTTCGCTTGTGGAGATAGGAAGGGGTCGAAGCTTCTGGCTAGAGGCGCCCTGGGGCCATCGCTCTAGGTGTCGGGTTGTTTCCTTCTGGGGCACCTCAGGCGGTGCAAACGAAGCGGCGATTGGCGTGACGTCTCTGATGTGTACCTAACCAATCGACCAACCCAGGTCATTGTTGAAACTGTTGGAGCAGGGGCCAGAAGTCAGTCTGCTTCTTCGATCTGCTCAGGTGGAGTATCGACCATGTTTGGTTCCTCCGGTTGCGTGGCCTTACTATCCACCCGCTGTGGTGCTTTGGGCATCAGTCGAATCGCGCATTGCCTTCGCTGAGAAAAGCTTCAATAGTGGGAATGGCGTGCCCTGATTCGGAAGCAGGCGAGATCCGAGACAGCTTTGATCAACAGCAATCAAGCTGCTTGCCAGGGCAAGGCTTGCATTCTCGGCCAAGGCATCTGCTGCTGAGATCCTGATCATTCGCGGTTATCGCACCCTTGATATCTGCCCGTTATCCGTTGGGGAGAGGTCCGACTGGCCTGGATCGAAAATTGTGAGCTGAGGTGGTCGCGACTCCAGATGCAGCGTGCCAATGAAGCGTTCGACAGGCTGCTCGCCATGGACGCCAGCCGCCATGCGCAGCTGCAAGCCCTTTTGTCCATCAGTGCTCCTGTGCGCTGATGACGGTCTTTGCAAGGACAAACAAAAAACCCCACTCGATCGGGCGGGGCCTGGTTTATTCAAAGCGTGTGGTCAGAAATCAGCAGCACTCGCAGCTGCTGCAGCACTGATCCCCTCCGGCATGTCCATCAGCGCAAGGCTGAGAGCAAAACAGCTTGCCGTCTTTTTCGACAGCTGTTTGGGGAGCAATCGTGCAATCGCAGGGCTCACAGGCGCAGGTTGGGGTTGGGATCGACATAAGCAGTCCTCTTTAGTCAATCCTTTCTACGACGGGTTGTGTCCGGACTCATCCCCCAAATGGGTGCTCGTCTCCAGTCCATCACCTCAGTGCAGTGGCCATTCACCCGCTTGCCAGGGCTCTGGCTCTTCAGCAAGTTCAGGATTTTTACTGATCGCCAGGATGCACGATCGCTCGCTGGGGGGATGTGTTCTGCGTCTGGATCAAAGAGTCTTGCTCCAACTTGTTTCGATGAATGGTCTGTCTGCGTCGGGTTGTCGTTGGTTCTGCTGTTGGCGGGCTGTTTGCTGCAGCTGCGCTTTCAGCAATGGAAGGATGGATCAACTTTGCCAAGGCCGATCAGGTCTATCTGCGCTGCGATGTGTCTGGAGTGAACCGAACTTTCTGGGAGATCACCCTCGACGAGGAGGCTGGTAAAGCATGGACTTACCAGCCTTCATTCCTGAGCAGCACTGAATATCCAGCTGAATTCACCAGCGCAAAAGTTCGTTTTGGCAAGGAGCTGCCCCACACAGGGTCATACCTTTTCAATGTCTTGGACCGTTCAACCGGAGCACTCACCAGTGATATCCCCGGGTTGGGAGCACCTCCTGTGACCGGAACCTGTGAAATTCTCGCCAACTCAACTCCCTCTGCTTGAACTGATGAATCCCTCTTTCGGGTGATGTGTTGTTGCTCAACTCGGGTGACATTGGAGATGCCCACCTCTGAAGCGCAGTGTTGTCGACAGTCTCACCAGCTCGCTGAATGAACAGGGTTCTGTCGACCACTGCCTGCACCAGGTTGTTGATCTTTTAGCGCCCGATCCAGGCTCTGCGCTGACGCCAGGCCTTCTGTGAAGAGAAGAGTGGTCTCTTCTGGCCAACGCTTGAATCAGCTTTCACCGTGATCATTTAGGGCTGTTGTTGGGACCCCTCTTGATGATTGCTCAGCAGTAGCGCTGGTCAGTCCGGCAGAGTTTCTGGTTGGCGTGCCAGGCTGGCCACGATTCTTCAGGCCTTGGACGCTTGTACATCAATTTCAGTGGCCACAAAGCGAGGGTCAGAAGCGTCTGCATGCAGATCATCGCGAGCCACTCGGAAAGATGAATCAAGACATCTGAAGAACGACCTGAAGATGGATTGCTGAAGAGTTCGGTCATGCTCAACGTACCGATGCTTCAGTCGTAGCTCATGGACCGTCGAAGAGCATCGGGAATTCAACCCATTGGGGTCAACTGAACAGACCCAACACCTGATCGAGGATTCCTTTGCCGGTCACTGCTTCAACGGTGACCCCGATGGCCAACCCCAGCATGGCCATGCGTCCATTCAGGCGTTCGGTGTAGAGATTGACAGGGTCAGCAGTCGTCTGCCGGGGCCCTAGAGGTGAATTCGTGAACTGCAAAAGAGACAATCAAATAATTATTGAGAAAACCTTAAGGGCGTGCATCTGTTGTTGGTTGTGCCAAAAGCGCGTGCCGTGTCATTTGTGCTGACATCTTCGAATCAGGTTGAACAAGACATCTGTCTCTGGATACAGACCCCGTTGTCCAAGGCTTGTTCAAGCTTGGCTTGGCTTGAGCGGTCAAACTCGTTGCCGTGATGCTGATTCACCCTTCTTGAACGTTCTTTTCCGCAGGCGTCAGCTGCTGGTTGTGATCGTGTCGATTCTCTTTGCCGGTGTCAATCCGTCTCATGCGCAGGAACAGGAGCGTCGTATTCAGGCTGTGATGCGTTGCCAAAAGCTTGAAGAGCGTTTCACTCCTGGGCGCGACCTGGGGGCGCAAACCGTTTTCAAGATGGGTGCTGGAAGTCAGTTGACATCCATTGTTCGCCAACGTCTGGAGGTGGCCGCGACACGTGCGATCGGTCAGCTTTTCAGCTGGAATGAGGTTGAGCAGGATTACATCAAGGTGTATGCCGAGACTTGCAGCCCGGATCAGCTCGATTTCATTTTTGAGCTCTGCCGGCACCCCCACTATCAGCAGCTAATGCAGCTCGAGATTCTGATGACCAAGGATACTCTCGCTTTGAACGAAAACTATATTTTCCAAATCCAGCAAGCCGCTTTAAAAGCTGTTCAGGACGTTCTGTAAGGCTATGTTGGTGGGTTTTTAAATGCAAATATAATCTTTTCTTGACTGTTTAATCTCTCTCTTAATGGCCAGATCTGTTGTTCTGTAGACGAGAACTACCCGTCAGGATTGCTGAGTTGATCACTTTTTGATGGCGTTGTGAAGGGTTATGGCTTGTGTCTGTGTCAAAGAGTTGATCGAAACCTGATCAGACTTGCAATTCAGGTCTTTGTCGATCTCATAGAGCAGTGCGAAAGCAAACACCACCACTGCACCACCCAGAAAGATCCAGGTTTGCCTCCAGGAGTGCTTTTCGCTGAATTGTTCGATATGGATCCAGGAGTCAGTGGTGTCGCTGTCATTCATGCCGCCACGTGTCCTGGTTCAATCATGGCTCCAGTGCGTGTTGATGGCATCTGAAGGGCTGATGTTTTGAGCCCTTCGGATGCCAGCGATTTGAAGCTGAGTGGTCGTCCTTCAGCTGTTGGAGTGAGGTGTTCCGCGTGTTCCCGGATACACGGGACGGGCCAGGAGCGTCAGGGGTTTTGGCGCTTCGGCTTTCTTCTGTTGCGTTGCGTTCTTGTCGATTGACGGCATAGCACCAAAAGCGGTTCTTTCCGGTGTAACCCAGGTCGGCCCCTCCGTGCACTTCGACTCAGCAGCAAATCAGACCTGTTTTCTGCGGTTTTCTCGCAGAACAGTCGGCGGCTGATTGCTGGAGTGGCGCGAACCGACGTGATCAATTCAGATGGGCTTGATCACCAGATGCCTCTGAATCGATGCCGAGGAGCGCATGACCGGCTCCGCTCAGTGGTGTGGACCCATCAAAAAAGGGAGGTCTGATTGTCCAGCCTCCCCCAGGATCAGCATTGTCTCGGGAGCGTTCAGGCCACTGAGATGCTGTAGGGAGCTGCCGGATAGCTTGTCGGCATCGGGTCAATGCCGCCGTTGGCCATTGCTTTTGCACGTCGATACATCTGGCTGTCAGTGGCGCCTTGCTTTTCCATGGCCGCAGCGATCACGGCCCAGTTGCGGATTTCGTAAGTCATCAGAACCAGCAGTTGAAGAACATCGAAACCATCGCTAAATCCGGTTGTTGTCCGTGATCGAGATATCCGCACAGTTGCGGCTCGCGAACAGATCAGCTGCTGTCTAACGTTCCCGCGAAAAGTGGATACTGTTGCTGCTGCTACGTCAAGGCGGCATGAAAACTTGTAATAATTTCTTCATCCCTTCGTGTTTCCCATGAACGAGCCTGTCGCCACCTTCTCGTACGACTTGAACGCTCTGCGGTTGGAATACAAGACCACCTGTGATGCGTTGCGCAACTGGCCCGGAGGTGATCCCAATGAGCAGGATTTTCTTGAATGCAAGAAGCAGGAGATTTTCCGAGCTCTGGCTGAGCAATCTCTCCAGCTCACGGCTTAAACGCTTCGCTGTTGCTTCTCCTGCCTGAGTTGGGCCGTCCCTCGCGTTAGCAAAGCATCCAACGCGTTCGCTTACCTGTTGTTCAACCCATCATTTGAAATCAAGCCAGGGGATTCAAGTTTCTGGCAATATGCACTCTTGTTTTATTCTCCAATGTTTGGATTGTGATCTGCACGATCACTAATGACGCTATTCAATCAGCGTTGGCAGTCGTGGACATCTTCATTTTTGTTGTCTTTTTTCAGCCGTTGATCTGTTGTGACAACGGTGAAATCGCGCATGGCACCCGGAGGCATTTCACCGAGTTTGCACATCCTTCGCTTCTGTCTGGCTCCCCGTCCCCAGAGAATGATGATTCCCGTCGTTTGTTGATGCACCCAAACGACAACGTTGTCTCTGGCCCGTTTTGTGATCAGTTTGATAACTGCGGTGGGGACTGAGCCATGGCCATGGCTGCATTGTCGATTCTTTGGCCTGTCATCTCCGCTGCTCTGGGCGGCTTCCTTTTCGGGTACGCCGAGGTCATTGTCAATGGAGCAGCAGATCCGCTTCGCGTCAGCTTGGGTTTGACTCCGGCGCATCTGGGCCTTGTTGTTGCGGCTGCTCCGATAGGAGCTGTGCTCACGGTTCTGTTCAGTACCCGAATGACAGCTTCCATCGGCAGGGTGCCGGGAATGCAGTTGGCAGCGTTGGCCTTCATGGGCTCCTTCATCGGCTCAGCGCTCAGCAGCGCGATGCCCTCACTGTTTCTGTGGCGACTGCTCGGTGGGATCGGCATTGGCCTCGCCAGCGTTGTGGTTCCGGCCTATCTCACTGAAATTGCTCCAGCCAGCATGCGTGGCCGGATCGGCAGTGTCATGTATTGCGCCATTGGACTGGGGATTCTGCTCGCCCTGGTGTTCGAGGCGTTGCTCGCTCTTGCTGTGCCTGGTGCTGAGCCTGTCCAGCGTCTCGGATCGATGGAACTCTGGCGCTGGATGCTGTTCTCCGGAGCACTGCTTTATCTGCTTCTGCTGCCACGGGTTCCGGAGAGTCCACGGGTGTTGGTGCGTGAAGGTCGGCTTGAGCAGGCTCGCAGGGTGTTCAGTGTTTGCGGTGTCTCTGATCCTCACCGTCTGGTGCTGCAGGTTCAGAATTCATTGGCGGTGAAAGTGAAAGGTTCTCAGCAAACAGATGCCATTGGCCTCTGACAGGTCCTTGCTTTACCGGTTGTCTGGAGTGGAATCGTTCTGGCCTGTTCTCAGCAATTCAATGGCATCAATGCCGTTTTTTATTACTCAACTCTGATCTGGCGATCGATTGGTTTTTCGCCAGAAGTCAGTCTCGGATGGAGTGTGGTGACAGCAGCCGACAATCTGCTTGCCACATTCATCACGATGTTGCTTGTGGATCGACTGGGCTGCAAACAGCTCCTTCTGATCGGTTCCGCCGGGATGACCTTGAGCCTGCTGGCATTGTCCATCGGGCTCAGAGGTCTTGGGATGCCGCAGGGTCCTGATTCGCTCTGCGTTTCTTCAACTGTTGTGGTGATGATTGCGGTGAATTTGTTTGTGTTCTCATTCGGCTGTTCCTGGGGTCCCGTGCTCTGGATTCTGCTTGGTGAGTTGTTCAGCAACCGCATTCGTGAAAAAGCCCTCGGTGTTTCTGTCACTGCCAAATGGTTGGCCACGATTCTGATTTCCCTGAGCTTTCCTCTTTGGCTCAAGCATGCAGGACCATCGCTTCCATTCGCCTGCTTTGCTGTGTTCAGCTTGATCTCGTTCATTTATGTCCTGTTTGCGCTGCGAGAAAACCGCGGTCGCGAACTTGAACAGATGGGTTGATCATTTTCGACAGATCAGTTTCTTTGCAGTTCAGTTGTTGCGGTTTGTTCCGCAACTGTTGTTCCGTGCAACGCGGACTTCTGAGTGCACCATTTTGAGAACACGCTTGGCCTGAGTCGTCAGGATGTCTTGAGCTGTTGTTGTTCAGTGCATCGTTTTTTCATCGCTCTCGCTGCTGCTTCCTGTCTTTTGCATTCTCCGGTGATGGCTATTCCGGCCATGGATGATCTGGAACTCAGATTGCAGGGTGAAGCCAAGGGATGGCTTGATGCCACTTGCACCTACTACGGATTGGGGTGGATCACTGCCGATCAGGGAAGGAAGGCTCTGAAGCGTCTGATGCTGCTGCTGACGGCGCACTACCTCGATTCAGAAGAAACAGAGCGGGCAAAATCCGCTGCACTCTCGAGAGACCCGCAATGCATAACCATCTGGCCGGAGTCGCCTCAATGATGTCCGCTCAGTCTCAATCCAGCTTCACGCCCACCTGCATCGAGATGCTGTTGTTCACTTTCGGACTGCGCAGTTCGTTGTAGATCGTCTGACCGTTCAGGGATGTGAACAGGCGCTGATTGTTCATGGGGAAAACCTTCAACGCGATGGAAAAGATGTTGTTGGTTGAGATCCCGTTGACGTAAGCCCCGGTATAGGTGTTGGTCAGCGTGAGACTGGCGGCTGAGCTGGGCTTCCACTCCAGCTCAGCTCTGGCCGTTGATGCTGCGAATGTCTCGCCGCAGACCGGATCTGCGAGGCAGCCATCTCCTCCCCAGATCGTCTCGATCGAGGGACCGAGGGACACGGTGAGTCGTGTTTTTGGAGTCTTGATCAGGTCGTAGCCAAGACCAATCGAGCTTTCAAAAACATCGGTACCGGTGAAGTTCAGTGTGTCGTAATTGAAGCGCGCACCTGCATAGGCGTGCAGGCGGCTGTTCAGGTTGCGGATGTAGCGCAGCTCGGCATCGCCCTCATTTGTGTCTGTTGTATTGCCGCTCTCTCCCTCGTCACGGGACACCTCGTATTGGGCACTCACTTTCAACGACACCTTGTCGGCGCCTGCGCTGTAGCTGGTGTCGAGCTGCGCTGTTCCCCCGGCGGAGAGATCGTTGTCGGTGTTGGATCCCGTGATTCCGCTGGAAAGACTCAGCTTCCATGGTTTCGGCTTGGGTTCGGGCATCAGCGCCGTTTTCGGAATGCTCAACCGTCCCAGCACCGGGTGCTGCAGCACCGTTGTGGTGTCTGTGCTTTCGGATGGGATGAGTTCTCCGTGCAGGGTGTCGCCGTTGCTCAGCTTGAGGGTGACCTGCTCGGCGAAAGTCGCTTGGGCTCCCAGCAGGACAAGCCCCGCAGTCATGATCGGGATTCGCCGCAACACAACCCTTTCGTCTCTAAAGGCCAGATTTTTTCATACAACCCCGTGTCTGCTGTTCAGGTCTTGACCACCGGCACGTCACTCAGGCGTGTGGTGGCTGCCCGGCCCAGGCGTTCCCGTCGCATGGACCAGCTGGAATGCAGGCCGCAGGCTGCCCACTGCACGGTGCCTCGTCCATAGCGGCGGTTGAGGCCATCAATGGTGTTCATCAGGGTGTCCCGCCGTTGCAGGTTCGCTGCACTGCACGGCACCAGCAAGTGGTGCTGCAGTTGCTCCGTGTCCTGCAGATGCTCCATCAGGACGCCGGCCTTGGCGAGCTGACGGTTTGGCTGAAAGATCCGTTCCACCAGTGGTAACGCTGCGTTCAGCAGCGTCTGGGTGTCGTTGCTGGGGAGGTCCAGCTGGGTGCTGGCGCTGCGGCTGTAGAAGGCTGGCACGAATGGGCTGGTGCGGGTGTAAACGCTCAGGGATGCGGCGCGTTGCTGCTGTTTGCGCAGCTTTTCCGCGGCGCGCACCACGTAGGTCGCCACGGCTTCTCTCAGCTCCACCAGGGACGTGATCGGTCGACTGAAACTTCTGCTGACACAGGTTTCCTGTTTCGGGGATGGGGCCAGGTCGAGGGGGAGACAGGCATGCCCCTGGAGTTCCCTCTGCAGACGCAGGCCGACCACACCTGCCTTGGCCCGTAGTGGTCCGCTGGCCATGTCCCGCAGTTCCCGGGCGTTGCGCACACCACGCAATCGGCACCAGTAGGCCAGTTTGCGCCCGATCCCCCACACGTCTTCGATGGCGATCGTTTCCAGCCAGTGGTCCCGATGGCTGCAGTGCCCAAGGTCGAACAGGCCTGCATGGCCTGCCTCCACCTTGGCCAGACGGTTCGCCAGCTTCGCCTGGCCTTTGCTGGCTCCCAGACCGATGGCGATCGGCAGCCCCAGATTGCGACGGACCAGGGCACGCAGTTGCCGTCCCCAGGGCCGCAGATCCGCTGCCGCTGGACGACTGATGCGAGCGAATGCTTCATCGATGGAATACACCTCCAGTTCCTCCACCTGACTTTCCAGGAGGCTCATCAGCCGTTGGCTCATGTCGGCGTAGAGGGCGTAGTTGGAACTGCGCACCACCACTCCGCAGCGTTCCAGCGTCTGCTTGGCCTTGAAATACGGCGTACCCATGGCAATGCCGAGTGCACGGGCTTCGGCGCTGCGGGCCACGATGCAGCCGTCGTTGTTGGAGAGCACCACCACGGGGCGGCCGATCAGGGCTGGATCGAGGCTCTGCTCGCAGGAGGCATAGAAGTTGTTGGCGTCGATGAGGGCGGTGACCTGAGCCATGGCGTTCAGAGGGGGTGAATCACATGGATGGCGACCCCCCAGATCTGCACGTCGTCGCAGGACTGCAGATCGAGAGGTGGATAGCTGGGATTGGCCGCTTCCAGGCGCAGCCGGCCCTGATGGCGCATCAGGCGTTTGAGGGTGAAGCCGCCGTCGAGAACGGCCACCACCACTCGTCCGGGACAGGGGTTAAGGCTGCGGTCCACGACCAGAAGGTCGCCGTCATGAATGCCGGCACCGGTCATGGAGTCTCCGCTGACACGCAGGAAGAAGGTGCTGGTGGGATGACGGATCAATTGGTCGTTGAGGTCGATCCCCACGTCCACGTAGTCCTCTGCCGGGGAGGGAAAGCCAGCGGCCACCCGCTCTCCCGCCAGTGGCAGCTGCCTTGGCGTTCGCTGGGGGCGCAGGGGTTGTGGTGGCTGGAGAAAGGAGCGATCGATCTCCATTGCCATGGGGCCAATAAACCAACACGCCTAGAATAGTACAAATGTTCTATAGCGGTTGTTCTGGGTGCGCCGCTCAGATTTGGGCGATGAGATCGGCAAGGCCTGAAGCAATCGCGGACTGGGCCTGGCTGTCGAAATGGATGCCATCCAGGGATGAGGCCGTCGCCACGGTCTGAACATCGAAAGCGAGCAGCTCCAGTTCATCGGCGAGCTGGAGATAGCGTCTGGCTAATGCCTGGGATTTCGTGTCAGCTCCAGCGAACCCCCAGTTCAGCGACTGCGCAGTGATCGTCACCAAGGGCGGGGTCATCAGAACAATGCAGGGGGGCTGGTCGGGCCGCTCACGCGGGCCACAGTTGAGCGCGCTGCGGATGTCGTGAATCAGGATGCGGGCGCCGTCTGCGATCTGCTCGGCGGACAGGTTGAGATAGTCCTTGCAGTCGTTGCAGCCCAGCGCCAGGATCACAACGTCGATGGGTTTGTGGCTGTGCAGAGAGGTCATCAGGCCTGAGCGGCCGCTGCAGCTGTACTGCGCGCCATACCTGGCGGCACCGATGGGATCATCGAGCAGCCAGGTGCGGGAATTGAGGCCGTCCTCAATCGTGCGCCAGGCTTTGCCGGACGCACGCCGGTTCAGCTGTTGCTCCAACTGATTCGGCCAGCGCGTGTCATGGGGCAGCCGTCCTCCACCGTCGGGATTGAATCCCCAGGTGTTGGAGTCGCCAAAGCAGAGGACGGTTCTTGCTTCCTGAGCTGATGCTGTCATGGATGGCAGGTTGTCTGCGCAAATTCAGTTCAGCCATGATCCGGATTCGGCGCCACTGCGGCCTTGACCGGAGAGGATGCGCTCACTGAGGTTGTCGTGATGACTGCTGCTCCATATCTCGTTGCCCTCGCCTTGATCGAGCAGGAGGGGAAGAGGGCTCTGCCGCTTGCCGGGCGTTCCCTGAGTGCGCCAACCGCCACGCAGGAGCAGCCCACCCAGGTGGCCCATTCCCTGGCTCTGGAGCTGCTGCTGCGGCTGTGGCAGCGCAGTGACGATGGACCGTTGCGTCGGGCTTGCGGCGTGGAGAGTCTGCTGCTGGTGGAATTGCCGATGGAGTGTCTGCCGGAGGATCTCCCCAGGCTCAAAGCTGACTGGCTCAACAGTGGCGACACCGAGGCGTTTCAGGCGAGTCTTCAAGCCATCTGTGGGCGTGCCTGGACCATGAGCATCGCCAAGTTCGAGCCTGTGGCGCTCAGCGCCTGGCCGGCCTGATCAGTGGTGATGTCGCCGTCCGCTGCAGGCTCACTAGAGCCATTTCAGCCACAAGAACCTCATCGACTCAGGGTGCTGGCAGGCGCATGCGGACTGGGCATCGGTCTGGGATTGATCCGATCCGACTTCGGCGTGATCGGCCGGGAAATGGTGGTGCAGGAATGGATGTCTCAGGCCGATCTCGGCGAACTCGCCGCACTCAACATGGTGGGTTACCTGTTGGGCTGTGTGCATCAGGCGCAACTGAAGGGCAAAGCCCAGTTGCTGCGCAGCCTGCGGCTGGCATTGGTTGTCGGAGTGCTTTGCCTCTGGTTGGGGGCTGTGCCGAGTGGCCAACTCGGTGAGGGTGGTCTGAGGGTGTTGGCCGGCTGGGGCGCTGGACATCTGATGAGCGGTCTGCCAGGCCTGGCTCTCGCGGGCGTTCCCGCTCGTCATCAACGCCAGGCGGTCGCCACGGTGTTGGGAGGTGGTGCACTGGTGGCTCTGCTGGGAGCCAGTGCGGTGGCCTGGTTGGCTCCGAGTTCGGCTGCAGGCGCTTGGCTAGTGCTGGCTTGCTTCGCCACGGTTTTGTCCCTCCCCACCCTGTGGCTGATCGATCGAG
Source organism: Synechococcus sp. BIOS-E4-1 (assembly GCF_014279995.1). Lineage (NCBI taxonomy): Bacteria > Bacillati > Cyanobacteriota > Cyanophyceae > Synechococcales > Synechococcaceae > Synechococcus > Synechococcus sp. BIOS-E4-1. Next base: position 1,433,782 of record NZ_CP047935.1, read on the forward strand.
GTCACCGCCGTTTGCGCGCCAACGAACAGTGCGGAGAAGAACAACAGGTGGCGATTGCTGACAGCGGTGTGCGATCAATTGGCTGGTTTCCGTTGATTGCGCTCACCTGCGCGTTTGCTCTCACGGGAGCGGCCCAGGTGCCAATGGCGCTGTATGAGCCGATCGTGGCTTCGAGCCGCATCGGAATGGATGCCTCGATGAGCAGTGCCTCCTTCTCCGCCATGGGACTTGGCGGCCTGATGGCCTCACTGCTGTTGGTGGGTTTGCCCAGGGCCTGGCCAACGGCACTGTTGCTCCCTTTAGTGGCCATGGTTGGTGGATTGGGGGCCTGGATCTATGCGTTGGCGCGCTCGCCACAACAGCTGCTTTTGTCTGCTTTTTTGATCGGTTGGTGGTCAATCATGACCTCATCGCTCACGCTCGATCGACTGCCTGACCTGGTGCCGGCCGAGTTGCAGAGACGTTGCTGGGCAACACTCACCACGCTCAATGGCCTCGGTTTTGTGATCTTCTCGATGGGAACAAGCTCGATGGCCTCGAAGGGCTTGCAGACCTTGCTCTGGCTTGGGGTGGCACTCATGGCATGCGTGCTGTTGGCGCAGTTGTTGCAGACCTCTCGCCGATCCGTTTCGAATAGCCAAAGCTGATGAATATGGAAGTCATCGCGCTTGCTCACAGCCATGACGAACGATCGCTGTGTGACCCCCGAACAGATCATGGGAACGTCTCAACAGAGTGCTAATGGCCACCGAAAAGGGACCACCTCGGCGTTTTTTCTGAATGCGGAATGGGCCCTCCGCAGGCCCTTGCTATCGGATCAAGACCGACTGCAGGCTGAAGCCTGCAAACGCATGCTTCGGCGTCAGATGGTCGACATTGTGCGTTCCAACGGCGTTGGTGACCTGTTCGACTGGCGCGACCAGGACATCGCTGAGATCTGTCTAGAGGAGATGGCCAAGCGCGGCGATGAGCAGGTTCAGGGTTTTGATGCTGACAATCTCGAGGCCCTGGCCTCAGGTGAGGTGTGCGGATTCACCGGTGAGGATCTGTTGCCGGGTGCTCAGGATTTCGGTGCATCAGCTGAGCAGACCGCTATCAGTGGCCATCGCACCGACCCTGTGCTGCAGGAGCATCTCAACCGTCAGCGGGGAGTTCGCAAAGGAACCTTCGGTGCTTTTTGCGCGAACTATCGACTGGCCAGGACTCAGCCTGATCCGGCGGCGACAGCAGCTGCTGCGATGATGCTTGAGCTGCTGCCTCACGTGCATCAGCTTGGATACCTCAAGTGGTGGGTATGCCGTGATGCCTGGGCCGAGGCTCTGGTTGCCGTGGGGGCTTGAATGCCGTGGCATCTGGGCGTTCGTCCTTGGTTTGGCTGTCATGCCCGGTGATAGGGACTGCCCTGAAGGATCGACTGTGCTCTGTAGAGCTGTTCAAGAAGTAGCAGCCGGGCTAGTTCATGGGGGAACGTCATTGGCGAAAGGCTCAGCTGCCAGCGGGCTGAGCTCTTGAGTGCATCGGTGAAGCCGTCAGCGCCACCAATCACAAACGCCAGACGCTCAGAACCCAAGTCCCGCAAACGATCAGCGAAGCCCACAGAGGTCAGGGTGATGCCCTGCTCCATCAGCAGCACCGGACATTCATCGCTACGCAGGGCCTGACGGATCGCCTCCGCTTCCTTCTCAGGGTTGCTGTCACGCAGTTCGGTGACGCCCAGGCCAGGCAGCCGTTTGAGGTAGAGCTCCACACCTTCCTGAACCCAGCGCTTGCGCACTTTTCCGACCGCGATGATGCGGCAGCGGGAGATGTTCATGGCACTGCGGCTTCAGTCCATTTCGTCGTCTTGTTCCTCGAGAAACATCTGCCCGAAAGCCACATACAGACTGTCCTCTTCGCTGCCGGGAATGACATCACGGCGTTGAGGCCGGGTGTTTTTACCCTTGCCCGTCGAACGGGTCGGCAAGGCTGACGGGGATGCAGCCGAATCCTGCGTAACGGGAGAAGGGGCATTCCGCTGCTGGCGTCGTTCACTGTCGACCCGCTCTTCCGCATCACGCAATCTCGCCATCAGATGCTCTGGAACGGTGCCGTCCTGGCTCACCTGCATCAGTTCATGGAACAGAGCTTTGGGATCCTGTTCAGTTTCCACCTTGTGGCGGGGCCGGCTGTCTTTGGCGGCGCGTTTCGTTTCGGTTGCCGGTGCGGGGATGGCTTCAGGAAGCTGACGTCCCAGTTGCCTGAGCCGCTCCAGGCTGCGGGGATCGAAGCTCATGAGCAGCCAAGGGTGTCGCGGGTTTCGCGGCCTGTCACTGGATTGGTGCCGTCGGCGGCGGCGCAGAGTGTTTTGAGTGCGTCACCGCGGAAAGGCACGTTGGTGAAATCGGCACCGGTGATCGTCACGTTGATGAAGCGGGTGTTGAAGGCAAAAGCATCTTCAAGAACGGCGTCCGTGAGGTTGGTGCCATCCAGCACCGCTGAATCCAGCGTTGCCTCGCGCAGGTTGGCTCCTGCGAGGTTGGCGTCTTGAAGCTTGGCTCCATAGAGGCTGGCGCCCTGAAGGTCGCTGCCAGACAGATCAGCTTCACGCAGGTTGGTGAGGTTGAAGGTCACGCCCTGCATCTCCCGGTTGGAGAAATCAGCACCGATCAACACCTGTTTGGCGTAATCCATTGCAGCCTCAACCGGCTGAGCAGGCAGACCCACCAGCAGAAGCAAAGCAAGCAGAGAGGCCAGTAGATGTCGTTGCATCAGCGGATGAAGAACGCTGTTCAAGCCTAGAGCGCGTTGAACTCTGTTTTAAGCGAAACGCTGAGTGAAGGTGTCGATGAGCTGTTCATGAAGGATTGGCATTCAACTGCAGGCGAAGAATCACATTGCCGAGGTGTCAGGCTTTTTGGTGTCTGGCTTTGTTTTTGCCGGGAAGACCTTGAACTGTTCTTCTGTCATTGCTTGTCAGCATATTTTTGAATGCATCACTTTTGGCAATCAACCAGTCGGGATCATTCGATCAAGAGGGCGAGGCAAACTTTAAATGACAGATTCAAAAATATTATTCCAGTCGATCAGGCCAGGTTAAAAACTTTGATACGGGTTCAAAAATTAATGATGTAGCTGACGTCTAAGGTTGTGTGCTCAAATTGGATTTCCCCCTTGTGCTTTCGTTGAGTGATTGAACTGGAATGCCCTTAACCCAATGATCAAAAATCTTTTCTGTTACACCGGTTGTATATTGAAAAAACATCCAGTCATCCCAGATACGCAGAAGAGTTTTTGCTTCCAGTGGCAGAATTCTTTGTTTAGGGACTTGTTGTACTGGCATTGGCACAGTGATCCTCAGTGAAGGTTCAAGAACTGTCCAGGCGCTTGCCTTTTCCGTTGTCATTAAAACGAGATCGACCTGATTGTTGTTTAAGGCTTCGATCAGTAAACGATTAGTGCGTTGTCGTATAAAAATCGCTTCAGGTGCAGCCTGGCTCAATGTTGAATCAACCAAATTTTTGCCTTCTAGAATTCCGATCCTCAACGTTTTATATTTTTTAAGATCATTCCATTGTTTGATGGTGCTGAATTGAGGCTGCTTGCTTAGGAACGAAAGACTCAGGTCTCTAAGAGATCTTGTAGACAGAAATTTGGAAATTACTTTGTGGCTGGTAATAACGTTAGAAAGGGTCATGTCGCAATTATGTGATGCAAAAAAGTTCTTATTCAGTTTTGTGCTTTTGCCGATTGGTTTGTTGAACGACTTGAATAGTTTGAACTCCGGTTTCAAGCCCATCTCTTCAGCAAAAAGCAGGCCGATTTCAATATCCAGTCCGACAAGATTGCCTGAGGAGTTTTTGTATGACATTGGGTAGTCATTTCTCATAATGCAATAATGAATAACTCCTTGTTTCTTGATCCTTTGCCATGAGCCAGGTTCTGAAATCTTTGTGTATGAGAGATCGATTTTCGCAGTTCCTTTTGCCACTGCAAAGCCCTGCGAAAGCATTTGCTCTTTCTCCCAGTTGACGGGTGCAGGAACCCTGTTAAAGATTGCATTGATCGTTGCAATGAATAGGGGAATGCTTAAATACGATATTGCCGCTGGTAAAAGCCTTCGTTGTTGTTCGTGTTTATTTCCCAGGCTGATCCAAGTGCTTATGATTACGAGGCTGAAGACACTGCTGCATTCCAGTAGGGTTCCGAGTCGAGCAATAATTGTTTGATCAAGAGTCACATAAAGGTCAACAAGTTGATTGGACAGATTCAATCTGTTGATCATGAATGTCATTGCCATGACTCCCTCCATGAACGTGCTGGCAAGGCCTGTGAGCAGAAACTCCGGATAAGCTTCGATGATCAATGGTCTGCCAGTCATCCATTCTGAAAAAGGAATGAATGCAATAGAGGCGATTCTGCCCATGCCAGGAAAGACCAATGCCAGAGGTGTAAGTAGCTCAATGGGGAGTTCAATCTCCTTGATCAGGGCTGAACTTGCGGATTGATTATGAGTGCTGATATGGTGAACCTTGCGTTTTTCTTCTAAAATCAGCTGCTTAATGATATTGATTATTGATGGTAAGACCACAAGCATGTTTGCTGTAGCGAACGCAATCAGCATGGGGTTCTTGAATCTATTGATAATTTTCTTGGCTTTGAAAGGGGTTAGGCCTTGGACGATTAGGGGGAGAATGAGGAATGTGAATAGCAAGGCAATTCCTGCCTGTATGGCTACGTAGACCCCGATTCGCGGGATCTGTGAACTGCCTATTTTATTGGCACTGCACGCCACAATTGCAAGAACTCCAAGTGGGGTGAGTTTGGAAATTGTTGTCGATATTTTTAACAATCCACTGCAAAGAGTGTCAAATATTTTGATGAGTGATTTTCTTTTTGGGATTCTGATTAACGCAATTCCTAGCATTAATGAAAAAAGCACAATTGCCGGTATCTGGGTTTGCGCAAATGCCTCAAATGGGTTTGAAGGAATAAAGAGTTCGACTAAATCAAATGATTCTCCTGTTTCCAGAAGACTGGGTTGGTAGAACGATCCTTGTTGCCAATCAGGAAAGCCAAGTGGTATGAGGCAGACAGTCAGTAAAATAAGTGCCCAGAAAAAGACAAGCACAGCTCCTGCTCTGATTAAGAGTCGACCGGCCTGATGCATTTCCAGCCTCCCCACGCCAGCGATGAGAGATAGGCTGATAAATGGTAAAACAGGCATTTGAAATAGCCTTATGAATCCATTGCCGACGGGTGATAGATAAGTCGTTGCTTGGTCGGGTAGGAGCTGTCCCAGTATGAAGCCGACGCCCATGCCCTCGATAACCTGGGCAGCAAAGTTTTGTCGGTTGAATCGTTTGATTAATTGCATGAAATCCCTTGAAATTGATTTCATGCTTTTGCTGTCCTACGGATAATTCATAGCGCCTCCAGTTATTGCGGCACCCCATTTGCAACATGCCTGGGTTTCTTTTGTCGTATGAACTGGCTTGCGCTGGCGATGCGTCAATGCTTTTGATCGAGTGATTTTCTTCCCGTGTGGTGAGCTCTGATTTTTTCTGATCGTCCTGGCTTAAGCACGGTCTGCTCCGATGAATCGAATCGCGATGGCGTGTCTTTTCAATGGCATGCACTGTTTGATCTTGCTTCCATCCATGTCGTGATGAATTGGCATCTCAGGTGATTGGAGCAAAATATGCTTTTTCAATGTTGTGTTGTTCAGGCTCTTTGTTTACACGGCTTGGATACTTGGTCGGGTTGGTGTTGCTGCCATCCAATGATCGTCTTCTTGGCTGGGTTAAATAGTCGTTCAATCAAGTCATCGTGATCAGCACTGTGTGTGTATGAACGTCATCAGGAGTTGTCCGCTTGTCTGATGACAACCCTTTCAGCAGCTGATGGGGAATGCTTTCTGAATCCAGGGAGCTGATCTTGAGCGCTGTTGATGCAAAGAGTGATCCCGGTCGCTGGGCGGAGCAGCGTGCTCTCAATCTGTTGAAGAACCGTGGCTGGAGCTGCCTTGATCAGCGCTGGGCCTGTCGTTATGGCGAACTTGATCTGATGATGATCAAACCGGGTCGCTCCGGGCCACGCCTGCTGATGGTTGAAGTCAAGGCCAGGCGGCGATGCGGCCCCGATTACTGGGGGTTGAAGGCTTTTGCTCCGATGAAACGCAGACGCCTGGCGCGGACTGTTGCCTGTTGGCAGTCGTGCAATCCCTGGAGTGATCAGGGGCATCTGGAGGTGGTGCTCGCGCTGGTACCGCTACCTCCCAGTTCCAGGCCTGTGCGCTGGATCAGGGTGCCGGAGCTTGGGATTGCCTGATCAGAACTTCAATCCTCTGCACAGCCTGAAGAAGGCCTTGCGGAACATCACTGATGACCAGATCGGCAGAACGTTGAAGCGGATGGATATAGCGCCGTTCCCCAGGAATCATGTTCAGCAGCATCTGGCGAAGCACAGATGGCACTGAGCGCTCACGTTCGCGCACATCGCGTCGCAGTCGCCGCATCACCCTGATCGGGAGGAATGCGCTCACATAAATCAGAAGATCAGGATGGAGATGATTCATCAGCAGCTGCGGACCATAGGCTCCCTCCAACAGCACGACGTCGCAGGTTGTCTTCAGAGACTCCCAGCTGACGGCCCTGGTGCTCATGTCGTAACGACGTCGATGCTTCAGACGGCGCTCGAGCAGAGCCTGAACGTCTCCGATCAGTGCATCCCTGTCGATGGCATCGACCGTGTCGAATCCATAGATCGAATTCGGTGTCCAGTGCTCGCGGTAGTAATCGTCGGAGCCGATCACCACAGCAGCAATCCCGCTTTGCACGAGCGACGTCTTCAGCTCCTTACTGAAGTGGGTCTTGCCTGCCGCTGAAGGGCCTGCGATCAAAATCAGCAGGGCCGGTCTGGTCATCAACCGCCCGAGGTCTGAACAACAGCATCATCGCGTTCTGCATGCACCCTTTCCGCTCCTTGATGCTGCCGCTCAGCATTGTTTTCGCTCAGCATTGTTTTCGCTCAGCTCAACTTCCGTTCAGCACTGTCTGTGCTCAGCACTGTCTGCGCTCAGCACTGTCTGCGCTGATGCACAGTGAAACCATGCCCCGCATGACATGAGCTTCGCAGGACATACGGCCCGCAAACGGTTTGGTCAGCACTGGCTTCGGGATGAACGGGTTCTGGATCGGATCCTCGAGGCTGCGGAGCTGACGCTGGCGGATCGTGTGCTGGAGGTGGGGCCTGGCCGTGGTGCCCTGACCGAACGTCTGCTCAGCAGTCCTGCTGCCTTCGTTCACGCTGTTGAGTTGGACCGTGATCTCGTGGCAGGTCTGCGTGCGCGTTTCGGTCCCAAGCCGCGGTTTTCGCTCTGTGAGGGGGATGTTCTTGAGGTGCCTCTGACGCTTCCGGACGGCGCTGCGGCTTCCAAGGTGGTGGCGAATATTCCCTACAACATCACAGGGCCCCTGCTCGATCGTCTGATCGGTCGTCTGGATCGGCCCGTTGAGCCTCCCTACGAACGACTCATTCTCTTGGTGCAGAAAGAGGTGGCAGAGCGCATTCGTGCCCGTCCCGGACACAGCAGTTTCAGTGCTCTGAGCGTGCGTCTCCAGCTTCTGGCTCGTTGTGCAAGCGTTTGTCCTGTGCCGCCTCGTTGCTTTCAGCCACCTCCGAAGGTGCAGTCCGAGGTCATCCGGTTGGATCCCTTGCCGGCGGATCAGCGCCCAGATCCGGATCTCTGCTGTCGGGTGGAACGTTTGCTCAAACAGGCTTTTCTCGCTCGACGAAAGATGTTGCGAAACACGCTTGCCGGTGTCAAACCTCCGGATCAGCTCCACGAGCTGGCACAGCAGGCGGGGATTGATCTGCAGCAGAGGCCTCAGGAGGTGGCACCTGAGAGCTGGGTGGCCCTGGCCAGGGGATTGAGTCAGGCGGAAAGAGGCGAGTGAGCTGCCGAAGCGGGATCGATGTCTGCGCCTGTCTTGGATCTGCGATCCGCAAGGCATCGTGCCCACGATTCCCTTTGAACACTGGGCTCTGACCGTGGTTTAGCCTCCTGAATTGGGTCGGAGTCCGGCCAACTCCGCTGCGTTCTGTTCATGACGGCTCCGGTTTGCGTCAGCGCTCCGGCCAAGATCAATCTGCACCTCGAGGTGCTTGGCCTGCGCAGCGACGGGTTTCACGAACTCGCCATGGTGATGCAGAGCATTGATCTCGCCGATCAGCTCGATTGCGAGAACACCGCTGACGGGACTCTTTCCCTCAGCTGTGATCAGCCCGAACTCAGTTGCGGTGACGACAACCTGATCATGCGGGCGGCCAGGCTGCTGCGACAGCGATCCGGATTCTCAGAGTTGGGTGCACGCATGCATCTGCGCAAACGCATTCCCATCGGCGCTGGTCTCGCGGGAGGTTCCAGCGATGGCGCAGCAGCGCTGGTTGCACTGAACACGCTCTGGGGTCTTGGGCAGACCCTCTCCCAGCTTGAGACGCTTGCTGCCGATCTCGGATCCGACATGCCGTTCTGTGTTGCCGGCGGCACCCAGCTCTGTTTTGGACGAGGAGAGCGGCTTGAGCTGCTGCCAGAACCGTCCGTGCCGATGGGTGTTCTGTTGGTGAAGGATCCGTCCATCAGTGTCTCGACGCCGTGGGCCTACGGCGAGTGCAAACGCCAGCGTTTCGATCACTACCTCGATGGTGAGTCAGCCTTTGAGCAGCGTCGTGAAGAGCTTCGATCCTCTGCATGGCTGCACCCTCTGCGAGCTGAAGCTCCTCCGCCATTGCGCAACGACCTGCAGGCCGTGGTGGCACCGCAGAACTCCTCGGTGCGAAAGGCGCTGCAGCTCCTGGAGGCATTACCGGGCCAGTTGCGGGCGGCCATGAGTGGTTCAGGGCCGAGCTGCTTTGCTCTGTTCCCCAACTTCGCTGCGGCTGAACAAGCCCGTCAGCGAACGACCGAGCTGTTTCTGGCAGAGGGTTTGCAGTCCTGGAGTTGCTCACTGCTGCCACACGGCGTCAAGCTGGCGGCATGAGTGACAGCAACACAGCCTCAGCGAAACCCCGTAAAGGACCACTCAGTTTCCTTTCGGGATCCATCACCAGCCTGGTTCTGGCCTGGTTGAGTTTTGGCTTGAGCAAAAAAGTCGTGATCTATCTGTCAACTCACTCTTCAAATTTCAGCAGCACCACAGCGCAGAACATCGCTTCTGCCATGAAGACTCTGTTCATTGGCATGTGTTTCCTGGCCACATTCAGCTTTGCCTTCATCGGAATTGGTTTGTTCCTGGTGTTTCTTCGCAGTCTTTTCATGAAAGACAAGCTGGACGCTGCCTAGCCTCAGCCAAGATCCCTTGCAGCCATGACCCCCCACGATCTCGGTCAGCTGGTGCTGCTGCTGTCTCCAGGTCTGCTCCTTTCAGTGCTGCTGCTGGCGACCTTTGCCGCCGGGGGCTGAACACACCTGGACTGAGATAGCTTGGCCGCTGACGCCGGCATGGCCGGGATTGCAGCAACGCCGTGGCAGGGACGCTTCTCTTTAACGCACTTCGCGAAGCCATCGATGAGGAAATGGCCCGTGATCCCCACGTCTGTGTGATGGGAGAGGACGTCGGCCATTACGGCGGCTCCTACAAAGTCACCAAGGATCTCTACGAGAAATACGGCGAACTGAGGGTTCTCGACACCCCGATTGCCGAGAACAGTTTCACCGGAATGGCTGTAGGTGCCGCGATGACAGGCCTGAGGCCGATCGTGGAGGGCATGAACATGGGATTCCTGCTGCTGGCCTTCAATCAGATCTCCAACAACATGGGGATGCTCCGCTACACCAGCGGCGGCAATTTCACGATTCCAACGGTGGTGCGGGGGCCGGGCGGAGTTGGTCGACAGCTGGGAGCTGAACACAGTCAGCGGCTCGAGGCTTATTTCCATGCCGTGCCCGGCATCAAGATCGTGGCCTGCAGTACGCCAACCAACGCGAAGGGCCTGATGAAGGCTGCCATTCGCGACAACAATCCGGTTCTTTTCTTCGAGCATGTGTTGCTCTACAACCTCACGGAGGATCTACCGGCAGGCGACTACACCTGTGCCCTCGATCAGGCGGATCTGGTCAGGGAGGGCAGTGACATCACGATCCTGACCTACTCAAGAATGCGTCATCACTGCCTCAAGGCTGTGGAACAGCTCGAGGCCGACGGGATCAGTGCCGAACTGATTGATCTGATCAGCCTCAAGCCCTTCGATATGGAGACGATCGCCCGCTCGATCCGCAAGACCCACAAGGTGATTGTGGTGGAGGAGTGCATGAAGACTGGCGGCATCGGTGCCGAGCTGATCGCTCTGATCACCGAGCAGTGCTTCGATGAGCTCGATGCCCGGCCGATTCGGCTGTCCAGCCAGGACATCCCCACTCCCTACAACGGCAACCTCGAGAATCTGACCATCATCCAGCCGCATCAGATTGTCGAAGCGGCTCAGACCATTGTTCGTCAGGGGCTCTGATTGATGGCCCGCCAACAGGGCTGGTTCGCCCTCATTCTTGCGCTTGCTATCGCGGCAGCAGCGGTTCTGTCCAGTTTCCCGCTGCAGCTTGGACTTGATCTACGCGGGGGCAGTCAGCTCACGCTCGAAGTCCAGCCGGCGGGGGAGATCACCACCATCGGCGCCGAGCAGATGGAGGCGGTCAAGGCGGTGCTCGATCGCCGTGTCAACGGCCTGGGTGTGGCTGAATCCACACTGCAGACCGTTGGTGATGATCAGCTCGTGCTGCAGCTGCCAGGCGTCACCGATCCGACCCGCGCCGCAGACGTGCTTGGAAGCACAGCCTTGCTGGAGTTCAGGGCTCAGAAGGAAGGCACGCAGGAGGAAGTACAAAGCCTGCGACAGCTGAGGGGCCAGCTGCAGAGTGTGCTGGCCACGCGCACTGAGGATGAGACCTCTGAGCTTGATCCCGAGCAGCAGCAGGAGCTCGCCAACCGTCAGAAGGAACTGGGGCTTGATGGAACGGCCAAGACGGAAACCGATCAGCTGCAACAGCTGTTGGCAAAAACCAACCGGGAAATTCTCGATCGATTCGAACCCACGGCTTTCACCGGCAAGCAACTGATCAGCGCAGGTCGTCAGCAACAGCAGAACGGCTCTGGTTGGGAGGTGACCCTGAATTTCAATGCTGAGGGTGGTGAGAAATTCGCTGAACTCACCCAGTCGATCGCCGGCACGGGGCGTCTGCTTGGCATCGTTCTCGATGGTGAGCTCATCAGTGAAGCCAGCGTCGGTCCCCAGTACAAAGCTGCTGGAATTTCGGGGGGCACGGCGTCCATTTCCGGTAATTTCACGGCAGAAGATGCACGTGACCTTGAGGTTCAACTGCGGGGTGGTTCGTTGCCTTTGCCGGTTGAAATCCTTGAGGTGCGCACCATCGGACCGTCTCTTGGTGCTGAGAACGTCCGTCGCAGCCTGATCGCCGCCCTTTCAGGTCTTGTGTTGGTCGGCATTTTCATGCTGCTGATCTACCGGCTTGCAGGAGTTGTTGCGGTGATGGCCCTCAGCCTCTACGCCTTGTTCAACCTCGCGGTGTATGCCCTCATCCCCGTCACGCTGACGCTGCCAGGCATCGCCGGGTTCATCCTGAGTATCGGCATGGCGGTCGATGCCAATGTGCTGATCTTCGAGCGCATCAAGGACGAACTGCGGCGCGGCAACACCTTGATCCGCTCCATTGAAACGGGTTTTTCCGAGGCCTTCTCATCGATTGTTGACGGCCACCTCACCACGTTGATCAGTTGCGCCGCACTCTTTTTCCTGGGCACCGGTCTGGTCAAGGGCTTTGCGGCGACTCTCGGCATCGGCGTTCTGCTGAGTCTGTTCACGGCTCTGACCTGTACGCGTACGTTGCTGCGCTTCCTGATGAGCTATCAGGGCTTGCGGCGTCCAACGAATTTCCTGCCTGCAAGTCAACTTCCCAAGACTGCGTCCTGAGCCATGGCTTTCACTTCACCCGAAAACGATGTGCGACCTCTGCGCTTCCCCCTCACCAGCCGTCGAAGGCAGGTCTGGTTGGTGTCCGCCGTTTGTCTGCTGCTGAGCCTGCTCGGGATTGTGCGCAGCTGGACGGACCCTCAGATTGGTTTGCCTTTGAGGCCCGGTCTTGACTTCACTGGAGGAACCCAGATTCAGCTTGAGCGCAGCTGCTCTGACAGCTGCGATCAGCTCAGCACCGTCGCCGTCGAAGCTGAGCTTCAGCAGATCAAGCTGCCAGTTCAGGACGGAAAAGCATTGCCCAAGCTGGAGAACGCTCGCGTTCAGCTCCTCGATGCAGGTCAGTCTGTCGTGCTGCGCATGCCAGCTCTCACTGCGGGCCAGGGGCAAGCTGTGATTGAAGCACTTGAGCCGGTTGCTGGTCCTTTTGAGCCTGGTGGACAGTCCGTTGACACGATCGGTCCGAGCCTTGGTGGACAACTGCTGCGCAGCAGTCTGATTTCCCTGCTGGTCGCCTTCACGGGGATCGCTCTCTACATCACTGTTCGCTACGACCCTCGCTACGCCTTTCTGGCCCTAGTGGCACTGGCTCACGACATCGTGATTGTGTGCGGCGTGTTCGCCTGGCTCGGACTCATCACAGGTCTGGAAGTTGACAGCCTGTTTGCCGTTGCTCTGCTGACCATTGCCGGATACTCCGTGAACGACACGGTTGTCGTTTTCGACAGAATTCGCGAGCGCCAACGCATCGATGGTGACCTTCCTCTCTCGGTGCAGGTTGACCGTGCTGTTTCAGCCACGCTGACCAGAACCATCTACACAAGCGGCACCACACTTCTGCCCCTGGTTGCCCTCATTCTGTTCGGCGGTTCAACGCTCTACTGGTTTGCCATTGCTCTCGCGCTTGGTGTGGTCGTTGGCAGTTGGTCCAGCATTGCCCTGGCGCCCTCTCTTTTGAGCATCTGGCCATCTCGGTCCGCTGCAGCTGCCAGTGCCTGAACGTTCAGCGACAGCACGAGTCCGCTCCCAGCGCTGGATACCGCTGCTGTTGCTGCTGCTTGCTCTGAGTGATCTCAGAACAGAACTGCGATTGTTGGCGGATCAGGTCACCCTGACGGCTCTGATCTTTGCGGTACGTCATCATTTGCTCGCTGTGGTTGTTCTGGTGCTGCAACCTTCGCTTTGGATCCACTACGGCCCGCGCCATCGGCGCGTCAATAACGAAATTGTCGATACCCTCTGACCTCCAGGGAGTTCTGCTGTTCTCTGCTGACTTCTTCATTCCTGTCAACGTCGAATTCAATGCAGTTGAGACGTCGATAAGAACTCACAGGAGTGCATGTTCGGCGCGGGCGTTGACTGGTCTGAACACGAACATCCTCAATGACTTTGGTGGAGGGAACACCGCCGATATCACCTGTACCCGATGCGGTCGAATTCTCGTTGGGCGGTAACTGCTGAAAGGAACAGAGTTCTTTGGCAAGATCCGTAGCCGCTTGATTGAGACAGGCTTCATAGTCCGCCTCAATCAGGGCTCTGCGCTTCTCATCAGCCAAAAGCTCGAGTTTGAGCCGTTCCTGGCGGGTGAGGGGAATGGTTCTGCGAAAACGCTGTGTGGTCTTGACCGTGAAGGTGCCCCCCTCCTCGATCCACCGTTCGGCTTCCTGCTCGGCCTGCGCTTGAGTTGGATAAGAGGGGCGAAGCTCCTGATGCTCCAACGTTGAACTGGTTCGACGCAGGTTGGCGTAAAAGAAGCCGGCGTAGATCAACAGGCCCACCACTCCGCTTCCGGCCACCGTTGCGAACAGACTCAGGGAGGAGGGCCGGTCCAGGGATCCTGCTCAGAAGCCGTCGAAAACTAGCAGTCCCCCTCTGGTGTCTGCAGCGCTGACACGTTGTGCTGTCACGGTTTTGCCTATTCTTCCCACATCGTGAGCACGAACCGCCATGTCACTTGATCTGGACGCCAAGAAGACACTGTTGCGGAAAATCCCTCATGGGTTGTTCATCTGCGGCGTCGCGGAAGGTGATGAGGTGAATGGATTCACTGCCAGCTGGGTCACCCAGGGTTCCTTCGAGCCGCCTCTGGTGGTGATGGGGGTGCGTGCCGACAGCACCAGCAACGGCATGATCAAGCGCACGCGTCGTTTTTCGCTGAACGTGCTGGCCGCCGACCAGAAGAATCTGGCTGCGACATTCTTCAAGCCCCAGTCCGCGGTGGGAGGCCGGTTTGAGGCTGCGCCCTTTGAGCTCGGCTCCCTTGGTCTGCCGATTCTGAAAGATGCCCTGGGCGGTGTTGAGTGTGAACTGGTGGGTGAGCTGGCTCACGGTGATCACACTGTCTTCATCGGTGAGGTCAAATCAGCGGTGCTTCACAGAGATGGAGATGCCCTTGAGCTGAGCACCACCGGCTGGCAGTACGGCGGTTGAGTCTTCTTGGGCTGAAGCTCTGAAGACCAGATCTGAATGGCGTCTGCTTCGACATGGACAAGCGCTATTCAGATTTTTTCTCTGTAGCTGCTGGTTATTGTTGCGTCTTGAGGATGACTCTCGACGTTTGTAGTGAGTTCTAAATGTGTTAAAAGTGGAGAGTTGAAGATTATCTATGCTTCGTAGAACATTTATTGGCTTGACAACATTTACTGGTTTTGTGTTGGGCGGTTTTGGCTTGATGAAGCGCTCAAAAGCAGAAGGGCGAAACAACAGCATTCAAAATCAATTTGTCAATGCTCAGGTTTCTGAAACAGCCAGTGATTTGATTAACTTCTTCCAAGGATATGGCTATAAGTTGGTTCAAGCCGGGCCCTTGGTGACCGGTTATGACTTTAACGGAGGCTTGGAATTTGACGACAATCTTTCGCTGATTGGCGTCAATGAGTTTTGTATACAACCGGCTTCACGAGTTGAAGATGTCAGCGAAAAGTCCAGGCCAGGGACTCTTCCGCTCTTTCACATAATCAGCCTGGGATCACTGGACAGCAGCAAGCCCAATCAAAGTGTTGACCTCGCCCTGAAGTTGTTGGTTGGCCGGATCGGCCTCGCGCCTGATCGATTGAAAATCACTGGAACAGAACATGTCCTGGATCATTTGCCTTTGCTTCAAAAATACGGAATTCAACAATCGCAGATTCGCTTCGTTGACTTGAATGAGGCTCGGATGGCTGGAAAAGGATCAGGCTATTTTGAACCCAAGGGTCATCCCCGTTCGCCGTCTTTGCAGACGTATTCGATTGAATATGTTTTGCCCGACGGCCAGGAAATTGAAATTGCTGAGATTGGCCTCAACACAGACTGGGGTTTTGGAATAGGTGTCGAACGTTTGACAATGGCTCGTCACGATCAGGCACTGACCTGGGATCAAGCCCTGAAGAGTTTCAGGACTTCGGTTCAATCAAGCGCTGATCGTCAGAATCTGCCATTGCCTGCGGGGTACTACAAAATCCTTGAGCTCTCGCAACCGGCTTGAAACGATTCAGACGCTTAGGTCCAGCGGTCCATGATCTTCTTAACCACAACCTGCTCCATCCCCACCTGAAGCACTACCACCAGAGGAAGCGCCAGTAACACCCCAGGTAGTCCCAGCAGAGCGCCCAGGCTCAGCTGGGAAGTCAGAGCAACCGTGGGCAGGAGATTCACGGTGCGCCTGAGCAACAGCGGTGTGAGAACGAAGGCTTCCAGGTTCTGCAGTGCCAGTCGCAGCACCAACACCTGAAGCATTGTTCCCGGTGAGATCATCAACGCCAGGCTGAGAGGCAGAAGCGTTGCCGCTGTGGGCCCGATCGTCGGCACGAAGGTCAGCAGTCCACAGACCAAAGCAGAAAGCAGGGCCAGGGGAATGCGCAGAATTGCCAGACCTGCCCAGGTGCAAAGAAACATCGCCAGGGCAGAGAGGGTCATGCCAGCCAGCCAGCCACCCAGAGCGGTGCGGCACTGGTCCAGCAGATCCTCCATGGATGCGCGTGCTGGCCGCGGAGTTGCAGCAATCACCATGCGTCGGTGTGCCGAGGGGTCCAGGGCAAGCAGCACAGCCAGCAGGCTCATCAGCAGCACCTGAACCAGGCCGTTGGCCGCTCCACCAGCCACGCCGAGCAATTGAAAGCCGAACGGTTGAATGCGGTCCCAGCTGAATTGGTCGGGCAGGCTGCGCGCCAGCTCACCAAGCAGGGGCTGACTGGACAGCAGGGCCTGAACCTGGCCAAAAAGGGCAGGTAACAGGGTCGTGAGCTGTTCGAATTGGTTGATCAGCTGAGGCAGCAGCAGCTGCATGACCAGCAGCCCCCCAATGATTCCGATCAGCAGCACCGTCAGCAGAGCGAGCGGTCGGGGTAATCGGTAGCGCCTGATCAAATGGTCAACGGGAACATCGAGGGCGACAGCCAACACCACGGCACCGAACAGCACCAACAGCACCCAGCGCAGCTGCCAGGTCAGCAGAGCAAGCACCACAAGGGTGAGAGCTGCCAGCAGATTGCTTGGATTCATGCGGCCGCGCGACGCTTCTTCCATGGATCCAACAGGTCGTGGATCACGATCTCCCGGATCAGCACCTGTATCACCACTGCCAGAGGCAGGGCCATCAGCAACCCCAGCGGTCCAAACAGCACCGTGAAGATGAACTGTGCAGTCAGTGTGAGGCCAGGAAGCAGGTTCACCTGGTGCTGCATCACTGATGGTGTGATCACGTAGCTCTCAACGTTTTGGATGACCACATAGAGACCCAGGACGGCAAGAGCCTTCCAGGGGGCGTCAAGCAGAGCCACCGCCATGGGGAACACGGTGCTGAGGGTGGGCCCCACATTGGGAATGACGTTGAGCAAACCGGCCAGCAGAGCGTTGGCCATTACCAGCTTCACGCCAAGCAGGGATAGTCCGATTCCCGCCAGCAGCCCCACGCACAGCGAACTGATCAGCACTCCGATCATCCAGCTGCTCAGGGCTTCGCCACATTGCAGAAGAATGGTTTTGGCTCGTCTCCTGTAAAAAGACGGCACCAGCTGAATGGCCACATTGCGATAGGACTCCGGCTGAATCGCCACCATCAGAGCCACTGCAAACATAAGCACCAGCTGAATCAGTCCGTTGCCGAGATTGCTGGCAAGACCCAGCAAACCTTTGATTCCTCCACTGACGCCGGAGGCTAGAGCCGTGCTGTTGGGGAGAGATGACAGGTCACCAGGAACGAACCGAGCTCCGCCATCAGCTGAATCACCTGCTCCGTAGACGAGTGATGAGGCATGGTTGAGCCATCCCATCACGATCTGTTGGAGCTCGCGGGCCGCAGCAGGCAACTGCTGAAGCAGCTGTTGAAACTGACTGAAGAACGGCGGAATGATCACGGCCACTGCAACAGCCACGATCAAAACCAGACCGAGAAGACAGATAATCAGGGCCAAAGGCCTCTGAATCGTCCATCGCCTGCGCAGGGCGCCTACAAGAGTGCAAACCGCCATGGCCAGAACCACAGCGGCGAAGAGATGAATAAGAACTTCGCGGAGGCTCCAAAGCAACAGCCCGGTTGTCAGCAATGCCGCAAGTCCGAGCCAGTGCTGAAATTTCACCCGTTTGTTCCTTCCTCACTGGATTCATTGTCGCCGGAGTTCTGCGAATAACCCATTCCATTGGCATCCGCATAACGTTGCGCAAAGCGCATGAAACGTTCGAAATCCGCTTCGCTTTTCCAGGTGTAGGTCGCTTCCAGAGCAAAAGCCTTGCCGTTCACGAAACGGCCGTTCACTTCACGGGTCACCATTTCGCCTTCTTCATCCACCATCCACATGCCGGCGATCGCTTCCATCGTTTCCGGTGCGAGTGCCTGCGGTTCCTCGAAAACGAAGATGGCCTGCCCGGTGCGACCATCGCGGCTGCGGGTCATGCGGATATCGGGAATAACCGGCTCGTCAGTGCCGCGGAAGAACTGAATCGCCGCCTTGTCACCTTCTGCCATGGTTCATCAACTTGGAGGTGTGGATCTTAATTGGAGATCCCAGGGATGATGTGCGCTTTATCCAGAAGCAGTTTTGCCGCTTGCTTGCTGTCGAGTCCTTGGAGATTCACCGAGGATCTAGCCGGTGAACGCTCAAGTTCACGGTCATAACAGCTGTCGTAGTAATCGAGCATGGCCTCACAGGCCGCATCCCAGTTCTGGGAATCGATCGCTTCAATGGCCTGACGTGTGCGCTGAGGGCCAAGGCGTTTCTGTATCCGTTCCGTGGCCTGCCGCAGTTCGGCCTGCTCATGACACGAGTAGACCTCCACAAGTCGCTGAACCCGTTCCTGGTCACTGCGCTGGATCTCCAGAACCGGAGAAGTTTGCATCTGATCGAATAACCCTTTGGGAATCCTGCAGCGACCCACCTGGATGCTTTCGGCTTCCAGCCAGATCTCCTGAATTCCTTTGAGGCGCAGAGTCTCAAGGCATTCCGCCAGTTTATTTTCGTAGTGCTCGCTGGTTGGTTGCGGCGGCAACCCCAGATTGCCGAAACTGCTGCCGCGGTGGCTGGCGAGACCCTCGAGATCGATCACGCCAACGCCCTGTCTGTTTAATTCCAGAAGCAGATCGGTCTTGCCTGTTCCTGTCCTGCCGCCCAGCACCCGCAGCGGCCAGGTCTGGTCGAAGCGATCCAGCACCCACCTTCGATAGCTCTTGTACCCCCCAGCCAGCACGGTGACAGGGTGATCGCTCAGGCCAGCCAGCCAGCCCATGCTGTTGGACCGCATGCCTCCACGCCAGCAGTAAATCCTCAGTGGCTTTGCGGGTCCTCCGGCTGCAGTTGTGAGTGCACCAGACAATGTCTCGAGGGAAGGGCCGCAGAGCTTTAATCCCAGTTGGATCGCTTCTATCCGACCCTGTTGCTTGTAGGACAACCCCACTTGATGACGCTGATCATCGCTGAACAGGGGGATGTTCACAGCCCCTGGCCAGTGGCCTTGAGCAAATTCCGTGGGTGTTCTTACATCCACGATGGTCCCGGTCGCCATGCGGAAGCAATTGAGGCCGGTCACGATGCTGTTGCCCATGCCTGACATAGTGGGCCAATGCTGAGCCAGTCGGTGCCGGCACCTCGCCATGCTTTCCGGACGACCACCCTCCACACAACTCGGCATTGATCAGTTGCTGGATCGACTGATTTCGGGATCATCTCGGCAGAAGCGTTCAACGGCTTCAGCGCTGGAGAAGGTTTCAGAGGAGCTTTCAGGCAAAGCTGTTGTTGCCCTGAAGGCCTATTCGCCCGAGGGGGATGACTGGGGAGCAGGCTGGATTCTGCAGATCCTCCAACGTCATCAGCCCAAGGCTCTGGAAGCCATTCCAGGTGTCTCCAGTGGTTGGTTCCAGATGCCGTCGTCCTGTGGGATCGACTACTCGGCTCTGCAGCAGGCATTACTTCGGGAACAGTTTGAGGAGGCTGATCGCCTCACCAGTTGCGCCCTGCGTCAACTCGCCGGCGACCAGGCGGTGCAACGGGGATACGTGTATTTCAGCGAAGTCCCTGCCATGGAGGCCCTTGATTTAACCACCATCGACAGACTCTGGATCGCCTACTCCCAGGGACGCTTCGGATTCACGGTTCAATCTCGACTCCTCAGTGCACTCGGCGGGCGGTACGACAGGCTTTGGCCAAGGATCGGCTGGAAGAAGGATGGTGTCTGGACCCGCTATCCAGGCAGTTTTGAGTGGTGCATGGATGCGCCTGAAGGACACATGCCATTGGTCAACCAACTCAGGGGGGTGCGTCTTATGGATGCTCTTCTGCAGCATCCTGGACTGGCGAGCAGGTCCTGACACCCAGGGCTTTCTCTGGCAGAACGTCAGCTTGCCGGTAATGTCGAAAAGGATGAAACAGCGCTGATGTTCAGCCGATTTCTACCTTCGTTCCGGTGGGCTGATTTCATCCTTCCGTCAACGTTTCAGCTCAGTCCGTTGATGGAGCTGTTGCTGGAGCCGGTTGACTGCAATGAGACTTCGTGTCGACTGCAACTGGGTCTCCAGGAAGCACTGGTCAATGCCGTGCGTCACGGCAATGCCGGAGACCCTCGTAAGTGCCTGCGAATCCGTCGGATTCTCACGCCGAACTGGTTGATCTGGCAGATCCAGGATGAGGGCGATGGTTTGTCGAGAGATGCACGACAGGGTTGTCTGCCGGATCGAGTCGATGCCAATCAAGGGCGCGGTCTTTTTTTGATGCACCAGTGTTTTGATGACATCCGCTGGAGCCGTCGCGGCAACAGGGTGCAGCTGGCCTGCCGTCGACCAGGATCGAGCCAGGGGGCGATCAGTGCCGAGGGCAGCCAGGGTCTTTCAGCTCTCCCCTGATCCAGCCCAGAGCCTGCTGAGTGAGTGCTTCAACATCATCATTGCGTCCATTCTGGAGCAGCTGTGCCAGCGCCGCAGCCAGTAATTCGGCTCCGCGTCGATCGGCATCGCCTTTGAGCCTGTGCCATTCACGATCACTGATGCTGAGGCTCTGATGCAGTGTCAGGGCCTGTTCAATCGCCTGTTCTGGCCATTTCTTCGCGGACACGTTGGCGTTGGATCATCATGGTCTCTCTATCCTGACCTGTGTGACCGCTGGTGGTGGTGAACAGGCAGCTTCGCAGTCGGGGAGGTTTGCATGGACTGCAATCTCTTCTCCGTTACCAGCCCAGATCCTGGGAGGCCAAGGATCGCCGTTCGATCCGACGGATCCAGCAACGTCGATTGCTGCGTCAATTGATCGAGGCGGATCCTGAAGCTCTCAACTGGCTGATCACACCAGAACGAGGTCAGCGGTTCTGGAGAGCCTTGCGCTGGGGTGGTCCTGCTCTTGTGCTGGGGTGGTGGCTGACTCGCTGAACCTCAGGCTGCTACTGCTGCGCTATCCACCACCACCAGTGAATCAGGGGCTTCTTGAAGGCGCTCTTCGGGATGGGGCTGGCCTTCCTGCGGTGAAGGAAGGGGTTGGCCTTTTAGCCAGGCCTGATAAAGAGCCCGCCGGCGGCGATCTTCTGCAAGCACTAGACGATCCGCGGCTGCGGTTGGGCTTTCGCCGGAATTCAATGCCGTTCTCAGGCAGATTCCGAAACCTTGAGCTTCAACCTGAACCTTCCCTTCCATGAAAACGATCTGGAAGGTCCATCCCCGCAACCAGCGGATCCGAAAAGGATTCGACATGGACGGAGTCCCTGAGTGATTGCACCATATGGGGTTGCCGTGCCCCTGCAAGCGTCTATGTCAGGGAATCACTGTGTTGAGGTGATGAATTCTTGGTGGCCGTCCACACCCTGGTCATGAAATGAGATTCGGCCTGAACATCACTGAAACCTGCATCTTCGAGGCGCTGGTCAATGTCGTCACTGATGAAATTGCGGTAATAGGGCTCGTGAAACACTCGCCTGAAATTGTCCATGGCAACGTCGAACTGAGGCGAATCCTTCAATTGAACAGAATCCGCCAAAACCAGAACCCCGCCGGGTTCGAGCAGTCGATAGCAGTCCTGCAGCACTGCCTGCCGTGCACCGGCTGGCAGTTCGTGGAATAGGAACACGCAGGTGATTGCCTGGAAGCCGGCGTCATCAAAGGGCATTCGTTCCGCATTGCCCTGAACCAGCTGTACCAGTGGCTTGTTGGATTGGTTCAGCCATCGATTGGCCTGGCGCAGATAGGCCTCGGAAAGATCCACTCCCACCAGAGTGGCCTGCGGTAGCGCAGCACGGATCTGATGCAATGTTCTGCCCGTGCCCGTGGCGACATCAAGAATGCGCAGGCTGCCCTGGGCACGATCGGCAAATCGGTTGAGTCCCTTGTGCAGCGAAGGAAGGATTCGACGACGCATGGCATCAGCGGCGCCGTTGAACAGGATGTCGACCTGAAGGTCGTACAGCTCAGCGGAATGATCGCTGAGGTAGCCATCGGTCTGATGGTGAAAATTCTGGAGGTAATAGTCCGGATAAAGATCACGATTGGTGAGATCAGGGATGTCCTTGACGTCTCTTGCACGCCTTCTTGCCCAGTTGGAGGGCAGGTCCAGCCAGACCCGTGGATAGCGTTCAGCCCATTCCAGCCAGGGAATATCAAACAGCAGGGACTGGGGGTAAATCCCGGACTGAGAATCCTGCCAGTCACGTGCATGCAGCTCATCCAGCGACTGACGCAGCGCATCGACCATCGCGCTGGGAACAGGTTGCGTTTTGGGCACCACATCAGGCGCCACCACTTCCATCACCTTGGTGCTCAGTTCCTTGTGAACCAGACCAGCCAGGCTGCGGCCCTGCTGCATGGTCCGATAAGCGATTTCAGTGAAGCTGGGCGCCATGAACAGGATTGAAATCCAAGCCGACTTATTTCAATGGATCGTGCCCCGCTCTGTGGGCTTTTGCCGCTGCGATCACGAAAGTTATGTGAAGCCCTCGTAAAAACGGTAGCCGTTGCTACAGAATTGACTCAAGTCCTCCAGGAGCTCTTGATGGCCGTTGAGATCACTGATGCAGGAACGATGACGTCTTACTCAGGCAATGTGCTGGAGCGGCGGCAGCGAGCGGCTGCCGAGTTTCTGGCGTGGGCAGAGCACCACGCTCACGATGTGCTGAGGCAGCAAGCGGCCCATGTTCAGGTTGAAGGTCATCCTGATCGCCTTGATCAACGCAGCGCTCTGGCGCAGCAACAGGTCTGTGCTCGCCGTCGACTTCATGCCAAGCAACTGCACGACAGTTCGATGGCTCTGCTGAGGCATGGCTGAAGAGACTGGTCCTTGATGCTTTGCAGGGCCGGCACAAAAAAAGGAGCCGAAGCTCCTTTGTGATGAAGGTGACCTGTGGATCAATGAAGGATCAGGCGTCGTAGTACATCACGAATGTCGTAATACACCGTCAATATCACTAAAACACCAGTCACAGACTGCATTCTGCTTCTATCCCTATTCTGCCGTTTTGGGGACGCTTTTGGGGACAGCTTTGGGGACAGTTTTTGGGGACGGTTGACCACAGCACCGCCTCTTAGCTAGTACAGGTGTTCTAGCCGTGAGGACGCCATGGGCGGATGGCCTTCAGGTCCGAAGGGTTACTGGCTTGCAAGGTTTCATCGGGACCCAAAGAGCACCTGCATCAAGGATCAAAGGGTGTTCGTGGATCACGGCAGACCGATGCCCGATGGACCTGCTTTGCTCAAGACACGCAGGGAAGCGATACGAGGATGCGCAGAAGCTTTGGCGTGAGCTGATCAGCTTTGGCTGACAGCAGTCAGAGCCTCAATGGGGTGAGAGAGCTGAGCCTTAGCTGCTTCTGTCAGTTGTGTTGCTGAGGGTGCAGCCTTTTGAAAGTCTGAGAAAGAAGGACCCCCACGGCCCTTCTCAGAAAGCAGGATCCCGTCCAAGGAAGCGCTTTACAAAGCTTAATACTCCAATGCTTCAGGCGTGGCTTGCTCGCTTCCAAGGAGACCCAAAGAGCAGGTGGGTCAGAGATCAGCGCGTGTTTGTCGATCACGGCAGACCTATGCCTGATGGACCTGCTTTGCTCAAGACCAGAAGAGAGATGAGATTTGAAGCCGCGGCGAGTCTGTGGTTCCAGCTGAAGAGGCTTGGGTGGACCGTGGCTGAAGCTGCTTGGTGATTGCGTGTCCGCCGATACAAGTAGAGGCTTGTAGCTTTTGTTGGTCGAGACCGCGTCAAATGGAAGGCTTGCTGACCATCGCGAACAAGTGCCAAACGGTCAGCTTCCTTTCCGATCCAAATACCAGTGGTTCGGCAAATGATGTTTTTGTGATCGTTGACCACATCAAAGACATGCCAGAAGGTCATCCTCCACTTTTAAAGACACGCAGGAACATGCGTTATGAGGACGCCGTTGCTCTCTGGAAAGAGCTTCAACGCTGTGGGTGGACTGTGGCGGAACCCGCTTGAGGATGTGATCTAGAGCCCTCGAAGTCAGCCAGGAAGCCCTTGATCCTGATCGAGAGGTCCTTGCGCGTGTTGAAGGGGAGTGTCTACACCTGCCCTTAAATGTATTTCGGGGTGGGGGAGTTGTTAATACCTTCTACGATTTACAGGTTGCTATTGTTATTCGAATCTGATTTGCATTGTAAGCAATAGATATAGCAGCTAATCAGTCCTAAAAATGTAGGCACTAGGAGGCAGTATGCTTAACATCATTCACTGCAAGACCTGGAAGAATTTTTCTTGACTTTTAATCCTTAAGCTGCTAGCAAGAGTGATAAGAAGCCAGTCAGGTAAAGGGAAACGGTACTGCTATTGGTACTGACAAGGCTGGAATCAAGCTATAACTTGGATGCCCGATGCATAGTATGCATGGGACAAGAATCACTGTGCCTGAGTGACAACCATCCACCCTGATTGATTAGCAGCGCTGATGGGCTACGACGGCCTGCTGTCTGATGAATAAGGCAGCCAGATGCTAATTGATTATTATCAATAACTCAGTCGAGCAGAGCCCAGTGGTGACAGGGCTTTTTAGCCATTGCTTGGCGCACTTTATGCTGTCAGCTAACAGGTACTATTCATTTGCAATACGTAGTGACTACTAGGTGATAAGTAGAGCGTAACCTCGTTTTCAGCGAACCATTCTTATAGCTAACCTATCCGCTCAGAACCCAGTCGTAGCAGTGCTTCTTAGGAGTCGGTAGGTGTAGTCTGTGCTGGGCTGTGTTACTTAGAGGAACTACTTTATAGATAAGAATTTCTAATTTTGCGCCATCCACCCCACAACAATCAGGCCAATAATCAATCACCACAATCACTGAAAGGTCGTGTTCAGAGTGTCCTGCAGCCTGACAACATAGGATTCCTCTCACATATTTAGATAGAACTGTCTCAGGCACCTCCAGAAGGCTCTACAAGGCCCATCAGCTCATCGATACATCACATCCACCACAGAAGCCATCAGGGACGCTTACAGGAGCTTGTGTGATATTCAGCGGATCAAGAATACTGGCAACAATAAAAAAAGTTGAGGCTAAAAGAAAAAGTCTCCCCGTAGTATCGCGAGGAGACCCAATGCCCACATCCAGGATTCCAGTTCAAGAATGCCGGGTAGGGGTTAAGCGAATTGGACGAATCTTTCAGGCTGGCGTTATGCGAAAACCGCTTCTGAAGGCTTTGTTGTTGAGTCCGTCAGATCGTCTGTCTCTGGACTCTGGTCTGAACCGATTTTTGAGTCTTCAGCGCGAAGACGCCATTTGAGCTCATTAATTGCCCGAAGTGATTCGTCAGATTTCTTCGTATCTCCCATTGTACGGAAGTACTCAGCTCTGACTGTTTCCCACTTGATTGCAATTTCAATCTCCTCTGATGTTGAAAGTCTTAGTTTCGATGCCATGTCAACTTATGCAAGTGAATCGAAGCTAAGAAGCACATGTGCAGAGCCGCGGTTGAAAGTTGCATTGATTTATCGCAAAAACCGTACACACTAATCTGTTTACATTTCACATTGAGTTCAGATTTAAGCGACTCAAGTGTCAACCGGCCAATTGTTTACTGCTTTCAGACTGGAAGGGCCAATAAAAATCCCCTACCGGTAGGCAGAGGAGAAGAGATGCCTGGCTGGATTTGAGAAAACGAAACTCAGCCGAAAATTCCAAACACCTGGTCGATAATTCCCCTGCCAGTCAAAGCTTCAGTTGCCAAACCAATTGCAAGTCCAAGCATTGCAACTCGTCCATTGAGTTTTTCGCTGAAGACTTTGGTTGAGTCAGGGCTGAAATTGTCGGTTGCTTCGGGCATTGGATGGGACGCAATTAATCAATGTTAACGAATGTAACGGGCGTGTTGTGGGTTTCCGAGATGCCCTGCGGTAACTGGCTTTATTGGGAGGCAGGTTGATGGGATAAGTGACAATACTTAGTCGCCAATCACTGCCAGCTCTCGTTCAGTGGCCTACAGCGTGTCACACCAGAGGAACAATGCCCAATCAAGGATGCCGAAGTTGGCTCAGCAGGAGCAATATTCACTCATGCCCAGCTCTTCCAGTTTTTCTACAACAGCCTGACAGCACAAGATTCCCTTTGCATATATAGATAGGAGTGCTCTCAGGGGCACCTAGAAGGCTCTACAAGGGCTGTCGGTTCATCGATACATCACATCCACTACAGAAGCTTTCAGGGCATCTCCTAGCGGCTTCCAAGGTTGACTCACCTCAGGACTAGACCCAACTGCACAAATTCCGAAGTGGTATCTAAAGAGTATTAACTCCCACTTCAATTTCTGTGCAGTTCAGGAGACCGTATACGACCAGACTCGAATGCCATTGGTGGAGACCTGTTTGCCTCTGGCCACATCAAACCCAGCCATTTGTACCAGTGCCTTAATGAACGTTGCCTTCACCACATCATCTGGACCTGGGATGACAATTTTGCCGCCAAGGAGTTGCTTCAGTTCTTGAGCTTCTTTCTTGACCAGGTTTTGCACAAGGGAGGCTACGGCTGCAAATTCCTGGGTGCCTTCATGGAACATCCCAGCATCAATCAGAGAGATCACGGAGAGCCTCTCCAGCCAGTAAAAAGCATGACTTGGATCCCTTCTTTCGTAATCAACAGCAAGACCAGTTACAGACGCTTTCTGAGCCTGTGATCGTGCTTCGCCTAAACGGATCTCTCTCTTACAGAGTTGACGCAATAAACCCTGGCGGAATGACTTTGCATTGTCGCGCTGACGCTTTGCCCGTACCTTCCGTGATGTTGTGGCTCCCTTATTGGGGTTCTGTGCCAACAATTCAAGGAATGGCTTTAGCGTGTAACCCTGTTCCTGGAGACGGCACTTAAGCACGTGTTCATTAGCGAAGGCCTCATAATTATTCCGAGCCTCTAATTCGTGAGAATAAAAAAGTGAGCCGGTTGAAATTGCTCCAGCGAAGTCCCTATAGGCATCAAGATCACCATGACTGGCGGCCTTTGATTTAGCCCGTTGAACTGCTTCAAAGGTAGTTTTTCTGGTGCCCACCATTGCATTCGGAACAACCGAGGGCATCAACAACACCCGGACCTGAGCACTGCGAGCCCGATCAAGAGCCTGCAGAGCATCCTCAGGACCCATGGCGTACTGCTGAACACAGGCAGCAATGCCCACAGAGGTCTTAGCCATTGAGATGCCGGAGATGACTGAGGGAGACATCGCCACCATGTCGTAAGCCGGACCGCTCCCTTCTGTGTTCCCCATGAATTCAGACACTGCCTGAGACGATGAGTTTTCTGCGCTGATCTGAAGGACGTTCTTCTCGTCAGTGAAGACAGCCGAGAATTCGATCATTGATTTGGCTTCCCCGAACGATGCCCAGACCTTGTGCCCGTCTTCCAGGGCTTGGGCCGAAAGCTGCTGCAGCAAGTCGATGTTCTCTCTATTGGTTTCCCCCACGTACAGAACACGCTCCCTGGCGAAGGTGGTCTGAATGACGCGGGGTGTTGTTCCGGTTGTCTCTTTCAGCCACTCCAGCTCGATGTCACCCAAGCCGGATTCAGCGGCGATCACGGTGACGCAGGGATTTTTCAGGAGACGTTCAAGTGCCCTGACAGCTTCACGGCGAACCTCTGGCATCCGTTCAGTACCACCGACCAGAAGGTGCATCCCGGTCTGAGAGGTCTCATCCATGAACAGGAACGTGGGCCGTGGGTTCTCCTCCAGCTCATGGCTCCAACGCCACATATCCCATTCATTGCCTGGAGGCTTCTGGATCGACTCACAACAACAGAAAAGACCATCTCTGTTGAAGACTCCCTCATGCACGCCAAGAGTGCGTTCCACCGTGTTGCGTGCTGCCGACATGTCACGTACGCCGAATTCAGCAGCGCCCTTATGGACAAGCGAGGCACGGTGATACAGGCCCAGTACAACCATCCGATGGCCTAGCTCTCTCTCCATCAGGTCCACAGCAGCCACCGAGGCTTTCGTCTTGGCGGTACCGGTCGCACCAACCAAAGCGATCACGCGACTGTCGATGGATGCCTTCTGTATGTCCTCCGGTTCAAATTCCCTGTCGATGGTGATAGTTGACCACTGCTTACGGAGTCGGCTGTAAGGGGCTTGGCTAAAGAAGCCACGGACGCCCAGATCCTCCTGGTGGCCGAGAATTGGAAGGCTGGCGGGCACTTGCATCCCACGCAACTTCGCGGCGACATAGTCGTCCGTCTTGGCATAGCTACCGATCCAGCAGTACCAGCGAGCATCAGCACCGGCCTTTGATAGCTGGCGATGGAGTTGCTGAGCCATTCGTACAGAGGAGTTTCCCGCGTCGAACCGAACCGTGATCCGGCGACCACCTGCGGCCAACATCTCCAACGGCTTGCGGAGACGATCAGATCGAAGCTTCTGGCCACCAGAGTTGATGCCATTGAGGGCGACTGCGAGCTGCCCGATCGAAGATGAAGCCAACGCCTTCAGGGCTGACTCCTCGACGTGAACAGGGACCTCAGGGTTATCAAAGACGAACTGCCAAGCCTTCTCGATGCTGTATTGATCATCCGGGCAATCAAAGCCGTAGTGATCCAGAAGCTCCATGGCTCCAGACCAGCTCAGGGGAGGGAGGAAAACCTTCACCCGTGATGAACGGCAGTCGAATTTGATCTCGTCGTCGTCACCGGTACGGATGGAGGGATGTAACCGATGGCCGGCCCACTCCAGTCCGGGCTTGATGATGCCCCGGTCAGTGATCACCGCTGAATAGAGGTTCCAGTTAATGAAAGGGGTTTCCTTCAAAGTCCTGGAGGCCATCCGGTTCAGGTCACGTTCAGCCTGCGCCACCTCGTTAGGGCGTAGTTCGCTGTTGTCCCTGGCCTGCTTCTTCTTGGCCTCAGCGTGGCGATCAATCGCGTCTTCCCATCCCTTGTCTGCACCGGTTGTGATGAAACCGTCTGCAAACAGGGTGTGATCAATACCGTGGTTTTTAACCAGTTGAATACAGAGATCCTGCACAACTACGCCTCGGTCCCGAGCTGGAACAGTGCAGTCCCCTGGGCAGGAATCTCGCGGCCACTGGCTGCCATATAGACAACACCGCGCGAAGTGATCCTGAACCCGAGCACAATTTCCTCGTACTGATCAGTCACCGCCTGCATCGGCTGCCCCCAGGCTGTGAACTTGAGTTCGAAACCGTGCCTCTTTCTCGGAGGACTGTTGCCGGATTCTCTGTAGAAAGTTTCTGTAGCCATGGTGGCGATCTCCTGTTGAAGTGAGTGAATAAAGGCTTCTGATGCCCTACTTCCAGTAATAGGCACATGGGCAAGATGCAGTGTTTACATTCCGCAACACACCACATCCAGCGCCTGATAGTTCAGCTTCGGGCGTCTCTCGGTTGCCTCCTAGTCTTCCAATTCTGTCCATCTGACTTGGTAGGCCCATACAGGCAATAGGAAACCTATGGCTGTAATAACTGGACAGCTATGGCTATTTCGGACAAGCGAATCCCTGTGTACTTCGGCACTTCCATGGAAGACAGGGTGCTCCGTGATCGTATTGCTGTCGGGGCTAAGTCCTTTGGGATGAACCAATCAGCCTTCCTGAGAGCTGCTGCCGTCTACGCCCTGGATAATGTAATTGACTTCGCCAGGAAGACGCGGTGAAGAATAAAAGTGGCTGGCATGAGCTTCAGGAACCAACTTTATTCTGAATACAAAGCAAACAGATATAAACCTAGAGCACCACGCTGGATCACCATCTGGAAGCGTTATGACGTGCCGTTGAGTTGGCTGGCAGCTGAGCCTGATTGCTGCCCCTGGCTATGAATTAATAAGCTCAATCGTGCCAGGTATTGATGGCTGATTTGTGGGATTCGTCAGACTATTGAAGCGCTAAAAGCTCCCTATTATAACAGATTGTTTTTTGTGAATTAGTTATTAACTCTACCAATTCACAGTGCAATAAGTCGACGCTCGGCAGTCTTTTTGGCAACTGCCATCCCCACACCCGCCTTGCATATAGCTCCCACCACCAGCCACGCCTTCCAGCTCAGCCTCAGTGAGCTCTTTAGTAAGGTCGTCATCAGAAACCTCAAACCCAGCCTCTCTGGCAATCGCAAGAACTGCATCAGGGTTCGCTGCAACCTTAAGCTTCTCCTGAAGGATAGTGTCTGATTTAACTTTTTCCATGAAGGCTTTGAACTGTTCCTCTGACATGGGTTTCAAAAGTCATCAACAACTATAGCACGATATTCTGCAGCGTCTTTGTCAATCGATTAATACGCTCAATTGTGCCAGGTATTGAAGGCTGATTGATGGTCTTTTTGGGGTGATTGAAGAGATAAAAAGCCCCTGTCAATGCAGAGGGTTTTGACAAGGGTCTGAATACATTCCAAAAGTACACCAATTGCCACCAGCCACGCCTTCTAGTTCCTCTTCACTGAGTTCAGTGATCTTATCAGCAGTGAATTCGTGGCCGTGTTCTTTAGCGATGCCCACAACATCTTCAGGTGACTTAGTTGCTTTTAGTTTCTCCTGAAGATTGGAATCACCTTTGACCTTGGCGAGGAATGCCTTGAGTTGTTCTAGGGACATGGGTAACGGGCTTGTTAAGCAGTCATAGCACTGGTCTGCTGCAGAGGCTTTGGTTAATAATTACTGCGCTCAATCGTGCCAGGTATTGGTGGCTGATTGATGGTCTTTTTGGAGTGATTGAAGAAATAAAAACCCCAGCCGTTGCAGGGGCTTTGATGAGTAGGCTCAGCTCCATCCGGCTTTTAAATACACTTGATTGCGCTGCAGTGGTTGCACAGCTTCAAAGTCTGGGAGGCAGCCCCTGCAGCCACGCCTTCAAGCTCTTCTTCTGAAAGCTTTATTGGAGCGTTATCCAAGTCATCAGCAGAAATACTAAACCCAGCATCTTTCGCAATCGCAGCAACAGTATTGGCATCAGCTGCTGCCTTGAGCTTCTCCTGAAGGCTGGTGTCAGCTTTGACCTTCTCTAGAAAAGCTTTGAGTTGTTCTTCTGACATGGGTTTCAGGAGTCTTTAACGGTTATAGCAACGGCGTGCTGCAGAGTCTTTGGCTAATACTTTCTGCGCTCAATCGTGCCAGGTATTGAAGGCTTGATTTGTGGGGTTTTTGGTGTGATTGAAGCAATAAAAAGCTCCTGTGGTAGCAGGGGCTTTGTGTGAACTGAAAATAACAGACTCCAGCCATTTGGATGATACTGCTTATATCAGTATTAAAATAGGTAGGAATAGGTAGCAGGTCCATAGGTAGCAGGTCCCCAGTAATAGGTAGCAGGTCTATCAGCACCACCAGCCACGCCTTCCAGTTCTTCGTCTGAAACCTCTGATTGAGCGTTCTTCAAGTCATCAGCAGAGATGCTAAATCCTGCTTCTTTTGCAATCGCAGCAACAGCATTGGTATCAGCCGCTGCTTTGAGCTGCCCCTGAAGGCTGGTGTTGCCTTTGGCGTTAGCGATGAAAGCTGTGAGTTGTTCTTGTGTCATGGTTCTAAAGAATGAATGTTTGGGGGTGTTGCCCCCCTCGACTCCTTCAAGATCACAGCCCTTCTGGTGAACCCCACTACACAGCTCTGGTGTAGACCCCGCGAAGTTCTGGTGAGCAACTGGTGAATCGCTCAGAACTCAGTCACCACCTTTTGAAAAATGTTTTCATCTGCCTGATAACTGCTCAACTGCGCTCAATCATGCCAGGCATTGAAGGCTGATTTATGGGGTCAGTCAGACCATTGAAGCAATAAAAAACCCCTGTCAATGCAGGGGCTTTCGCGGGTGTGTAGGCGTTGAGAACTCGTTGGGCTTGTTGTTCGAGACTTCCGAGAGTTTCGGTCTTTCGTATATACCCTTCGGAGCATACCCCCTCCCCTTTTTAACAACCCCTACACACAACCAAAGCTGTACCCTCTTCTGTCTGATCACCTCCAGCTGCGCCCTCCAATTCCTCATCTGAAAGCTCTGTGACTTGAGCGTTCTTCAAGTCTTCAGCAGAAATCTTAAAGCCTGCGTCCTTGGCAATCTCCACAACAGCATCTGCATCTGCAGCTCCATTGAGCTTCTCCTGCAGGCTGGTGTCTGCTTTGACCATCTCCAGGAAGGCTTTCAGTTGGTCTTCTGACATGGCTTTCGGGAGTCTTTAACGGTTATAGCAACGGTCGGAATACTAGTCATATCAGCTTAGATGAGACTGCAGTCCAATGATTGTTATCGCAGCTGTTGGAATTTACCTAGGTGTCTCCTTACTGCTGATTAGTACAATCGACGAGGTATTGAAATGAAATGCGACTGGAATAAATGCCACGCAGTCTTAATTGGCGATCGCTGGATTCAGGTACGCGATGGCAAGGAATGCAGTGGAGATGTGAGCTTTGAAATCGGAGGTGGCGTTTCTATGGTTGCTTCTGTCAGTGCGATTCAGGCCGTAAAAATTGCAAAACATTCCGAGGCCAAAGTTTTTGAGGCTTACACACCTTGGGGGACAAAGTGATGGCCCGTATTTATTTCCGGCAGAGTCGTCCCGACTATCTAACAGCAACATGCGTCAGAGAGCCCGACAGGGCAATAGTACGAGCCTTTAAGGCAAAAGCTGCAGCGCAGGGTCTGAGCGTCCAACGTGCACTTCTAGAGGCTTGTCAGGAGTATCTGGAGAGCTACCAGTGAGTAAGAACATTCCACCCCGTCCTTTGACCCAGCGCCAACAGGACTACGACAATTTTCAAGCCTTTCGAGATGAGGTCTGGCGACAAAATTGGATCGAGGGTGAACGACTCGAATCTGAAAAGCTGTGGCGGGAGTTTGAAGAAGAAGGTGGTGTCAGTTCTTATCTGAGAGACGCCCAGACAGCTCTAGAAGAGGCCCGCGCTGTGCAGGCCGCAAGAAATGCCAAGTTGTCCAATAGGGTCGCTACAGCAGTTGCCGAGAGCTTTATCGACCTCGATATCTGATCAGCAAACAGCAGAAAAATCAGCCCGAATATCCGTTGCCGTCGACGACAGGCCTACCCGTGCAGCAGTAATCCCGTAACCACGGGTGCAAGCGGCGAGGCGATATTCGCCAGGAAAAAAGCTGGGATTAGATGGTCCCCGGAAATCTCCCCAGCCATAGGTCAAGTTTTTGGTAACCCCGCCTTTCTGAACCTGGATGATCACCTCATCCGTGTCTGCGGCGAAGGTAGCGACGATATTGATCTGAGCAGTCTTGGCTGACTGGAGGCCAACGATTGGCTGGAAGCTTGTTGTCAGCAGACCGGCTTCGTCGTCGGTTGAAGCGGTGTTGGGGAAGAGTCCGTAAGAGCGTCTTGAAGGTGCCATGAGTATTGAAGGCAGTACTCCATAGGCTTCCTGGGCAACCTAAAAATGTAGACATGACGGGTGGTTTGAGCCTGCCGCCCTCTTTCTTCAGTCCCAGATTTTGTATCTCTCAGCGAGTGATGGTCGACGTGCGTGGGTGCCTCTGCCCCAGGTCACTTCAGTGACTCCTGCAATACCACCGCTACCCCCGACCCAGCGGACATCGCCAGGGGTAAAGCCAGACGAGAGCCAGTGTGAATTGACCCAGTCGACGGCGTAGTTGCAGGCATCGGCATAGTCGTCGCGATCGCGTTTCTTGTCGAGAGCGATAGAGCGTTGCTGTTGGTGGAGAGTTTCAATCAGCGGCACGTCAGCCCTGATCAGGACCTTCCCACTGGCGGCCAGTCCCAGGATCTTTGCCTGGCGGTTCCGCTTTGAACGACCCTCATGGCTCAGGGGTACCACGTTGAAAGTGCGGCCAGCGACATTGTTCCCCAGGCTTCTCAGGATGTAGTGCCCACCTGCTGCCTTTTCAACGCCAAGGGTATGGCAGTTGTATTTATCGGCGTAGTCCAGGATCTGAGGCAGGGCATCTTCGACATGGCCGTGCAACTCATGGACGCCAAGGATGACGGCCTTCTGATCTTGGGCACCGACTGCAACCAGGGCGCTGGTATCGGATCCTTTTTCACCGGATAGGTTCATATCGATTGCGATGAATGAGCCACGGCAGGTGATGTCGTCTTGCTCAATGGGCACCAGGTACGAACGCCGCCAGGAGCAGTAGCCAACGTCAACGGAGCAGTCGAGTTTGTATAGCGCTGCGAAATCTGTCGGCGGCATCTGCGCTTCCAGTTCTTCCGCGAACTCCTTTGTGAACTGGTGACTGACGGGCTCCCCAGGCTCTCCGAATCTCGGGAACTTGACCAGCCATGAAGCGGGATAGTCATTCAGGATCCTGGCCCTTTCATCGTTGTCTGGGTTCAATAGTGGAGATGCCAGCACAGTCCACGGCACGACTTTGTCGCCAGCCTTCTCTCGGCCCTTGTCTCGGTCGATCATCCGTTGGGTTGGGTCATTAGGTCCAAGCCGCTGGGCAATAAGGATCAACCCCTGGCCTTTGCCTGCCTTGTCGCGGGTCAAGCGGGTCATGATGTCCACGCCAATAGTCCGCATGGCCGTATCGATCACGTCGACCGACTCGCATTCGGCGATGTTGCCCACGATGTCGTCCACCAGAACGATGTGCCCCGTGTATCCCAGCAGTGCTGCTCCTCTGGATGCCGCTAGCTGAGTCCTGCCACCTTCCCAGTCTGGAGCCCAAGCAAGTTTCGATTTCTGATCAGTCTTGATTCCGTAGCCAGCGGGGACTGCCACCTCGAACAGCGTTTTGAACAACGCACAGTTCATTGCACTGAGTCGACCGTTGGCGCTGATCAGGATGTGGCCACGGTCCGGATATCGGAGAAGTGACCAGCACAGGGCCAAGATCGCGCAGGTGGTTTTGCTGTGCCTCGGGGGTGGGTTGACCATTAATCGGCCGCCAGCCTTCCCGTCGATCAATGCCTCGAACTCGACCAGCATTGCTTCGGTTACTGAATCCAGCTCGAAGCCAGGACATACAACGCGGGCATAGAGCAAACTAAATTCCGTCAGCCCCATCTGAATGGGCTCTGGAGGTGGCAATAAGGTGTCGCCGTTGTTAGTTACTGTCGCGTCAGATCGGCGGCGCTTGCGTGCCTTTGGAGCCTCTGCTGTCTTATCTGGAAGAGGGTAAATCCTTTCGTGGATTGGTTGCTGTTGGCGAGCTAAGAACAGCGATCGTCTCTCCTCCCACTTGTATCCAGTGCGATAGCGGGCAAACGTCGCGGCAGAGACAATTCCATTGTCAGCGGCCAGCTCTTCATCGCTGCACCATTCGAGTTCCTTCCACCTCTGGAAGTGCTGATGTGCGGAGGCTCGTTCACCCTGTTGTCGGCGCAAAGGGCAGCTGGTATCGAGCTTGAAGTGCCGGGTATTAGTAGCCATATCAATTTTCCTCGATTACTAGTTCCTGGACATAGAGAGGCGAACTCCCTGGTCGTTGCATGCCGTGCCGGTTTGTATAAACAGAAAGCCCAGGGCTGACGGCAATAATCTCGTCGAATCTTTCACCAGCTAGGTCAGGGCCGATGTTGATCAGGTGAGTCCCCAGGGATACACTCCAGAGTCCGGCAGGTTCAATACGATCGATACTGAATCGGACGTGAGTTGTATTATCAGCCAGGTCTAGACAGCCATGATTATGGGCCTTATAGATACGGTCTAGCTTGTCAATGACCTCCAGCTTTTTGCGAGTTTTTATCGTGGTCTCGATGTACTCTAAAACCCCGTATTTGTTTGTTCTGTAGCTACCAACCTTAGGTCCCCCAGACATCATTCGCCCTGCGCAGCAGCGTCCTGAGTGGCGATAGATGCGCGTCTGGCTAGTTCGGCCTGGATAGCATCATTAGAGACGTTCTGGAGGCCTGTAGAGTCCTGAGCAGCAATAGCTTCCTGAGCAGCCTTTAGTTCTTGGCGGATGCTTTCGTCGCTGCTAGTTGCTTTTTCTTCGGCGGCTTTAAGCGCTAAGCGGGAGTGAACATATGCGGCAGCTTCGCCGTCAACTTCCTTGAGCATTTTTACGGCCTCATTACCGTAGCGGTTAATGAAATGCTTGATTTGATCGTCAAGTGCAGCCGAGTCGCGAAGAATCTCAGACGTGGTCATTGATGCTAAAGCTTCTGTATCAGCCAGGGCAGCATTAAAGACAGACCTCCTCTCAGAAATGCTTAAACCTGTTTTGTCGGTTAAATCCTGCTGAAGCTTCTTTTCTGCTTTGGTTGGTTCTACATAGCCATTATCCAAAATCCATTCAGGCAAATCGGCATAAGGTACGTCCTGGTTCTGCAGTTCCTGGATCTGATAAAGCTCCTCAAAAGTTAGCTTTTTAGATTTTGCTTGATTCACCCGCCAGCGCTTTCCTGTGATTGCGCGTGGTGCTTTGAAGTCATCTTGGCCAAATGCTTGTTGAAATAGTTCTGCCCGTGTGTCCTGATCCATGGGAGGATGTTTCTTATATCTGATATATATTGCCTAAAATGGCTAAAGCGGCTGCGTCGGAAAGCAGATCACGCTAACAGTCTCTTCGGAAAACTTGATCAGTTAAATGATATCCATGAGAAAGACCATTTTTCGCAAAGTTGTCACTACAGCGGGCCAACCAAAGACGTTTAGGGTAGAAGGTGCTAGATATCCGTACAGCGCTAAGATGACATGGTCACGCAGCACACCAGGCAGTAAATTGACGCTGCACACAGGATGCGCTTTCAACCCAAAGATTGACCTTGGAAGTTACGACCGCAGCCAGAAAGAATATGAAGTCGACCTATCTAAGGGCGATATAGTATTTTCGTTTCCGACTGAGATTGTTCTGGAGACAACAGGAAAGGCATCGGTATTAATCGCCTTAGAGTGCGAGTTCCCAACCCGAAAAAAGCGAAGCAGTGTTGTACAAGAATCTACCTCGGTAGTGGTGACTGAATTTCCTGTTGTTCCTGTAATGCCAACGGAAAACTGAGCCTATGGATAATTACACCGTGATCCCTAATGAGCAGGTTCAGCAGCTTGCTGAGAGGGGTTTTGAACTGATTCGGCAGGGTCGACCACAGGACGCTGACAGTCTCTGGGATGAGTGGGGTTTAAGGGCCTTCTTTATTGGTGGTGAGGACTAGAGCAACCTTGCTGCTTCGGTGACCGCGTGTTGCCTGAAGTAATCGCTGTAGGTCGCCTCAATTTGCGCGACTGACGTGGAGATCAACTCAGCCACAGTCAA
Source organism: Synechococcus sp. BIOS-E4-1 (assembly GCF_014279995.1). Taxonomy (NCBI): domain Bacteria; kingdom Bacillati; phylum Cyanobacteriota; class Cyanophyceae; order Synechococcales; family Synechococcaceae; genus Synechococcus; species Synechococcus sp. BIOS-E4-1. The sequence continues at coordinate 1,470,777 of NZ_CP047935.1, forward strand.
AGGCTGCATGCCTGATCTCAGTAGTCTCGCGGTTGCGGCGTGTCTCAGGGCTCTAAAACCGAGGGATTTTGCTGCTTCTGGGTGGACCTTTCGACGGAGCATTGCGGAATAGTTGCTAAGCAGGTTGTTAGCCCTTTCGATCTGCTCGTTGGTGGCAGGGCGGTCGTGTGGCATCAGGAATGAATCCAGTTCTGACGGCCTGTTGCCGAGGTTCCAGCGGTCAAACCAATCGCGGACTGTGGGAGTCGCAAAACCACGCCTGGAGCGCTTGGAATCCCAGTAGGGCAATTGAATCCCAGGTTGATAACTCTCTGCCTCAGGGGTCTGCAGCGACAGGCAGCCATTCCCTCTGATTCCTGTGACGGCAACCATCCTGTAAATCCAGATCGCGCCAGGGTCCCCGAGCTTCAAGATTTCAGTGTCGAGCGCCTGGATGATCGCGTCATCGTCAACGGCATCGCGTCTGGTCGGGATCGGGTTCCGATATCGCAGGCTCTCTGTATTGAGGTTCACCCCAGCAACTTCGGCCAACAGGGAAGCAGCCTCCAGAACACTTCGACGTTTGCGGTTCTCTTCGGGTGCCAGCTCCATGACGGCCTGATGCAGCCCCTTCTCATCCACTGCCAGGGATCTTTCCGCCAGCCACTCACACAATTGTCTGACGCCAGAAACCTTGGCCCTCTCGGTCGCATCGCGATAGCCCTTTGAAGTGATCGCCTCCAGAGCAGCCCTTAGGTGGTGTTTGGTGGAACTCTTTGATGCAGAGCGGCCACTGAGCTGCAGCATCAATTCCCTGGCCCCGTGGAAGGCTTCAGATTCATTGCTGGCCTTGATTTGCCTTGCGATGGTTTCACCGTTTCCGTGGACTCCCACCAGCTGCCAGACGGTTCCAGATGCCCGCTTCGCTTTCCTGATTCGCAGTGAATCAGCTTCGGGGAACTCTTGCCTCAGCGAGACCGTGAATGCATGGAGGTTGGTTGCTCTCATTACTGTTGCTCCCCCTTGTAGGCAGGCAGGGCAAGGTGTTCGGCATGCAGCTCGATCGCCCGCGCCATTGATGGCAGGTCATCAGAGGTGTATTGACTGAGCGGTGTGTTCCCCGTCTTGCCTGTGACCATCTCCACGATCCGCGCAGGAACCGCGCTGTTGAGCAGGTTGTTGATCAGGGTTTCCCGCCAGGAATGCGTACCAGGGAAGTCAGGAATCTTGTCCCGCATGCGTCGAGCAAGGTTGTCTCCCCAGTGAGCGCGTTCTGTTTTGGGCTCTTCCTTCGGGAATGCAGGTTCCTTGCTCTTTGGCCCAGCGTGTTTATTCCATATCTCCTCTGCGCAGTTGGGTAAGGGAACGATCCGTTCTGACTGTGGAGTCTTGAGGCCGCCACGCTCCCCCAGGACCGCAATGCCCCTCTTGCTCCAGCGCACAATCTCGATGCACTTGTAGGTTTTGCCGTCGAACTTCCGCTCGGTGAAATCACATCGCCTGAGACCCGCCACCTCCTGGATTCGGGTGCCAGTAACGGCCTGTAGATAGAAGAGATCAAACCCTGAATCACGGTTGCCGCGCTTGTCGCTGTTCATCCGCTCATAGATCGATCGCGCTTCCTCAGGACTGATCACCTTGTTGGAATCAACCGTCTTGCGTGAATCCACCTGCTGTTGCATGGCAGCCCGTCGATCCTTTGGCAGGTTCCTGAACGGGTTCTCCTCAAGTAGGCCTTGCCTGACGGAAGCGTTGAAGATGCTGTTTAGGTAGCGAACCTCTTTGCTGACACTCGAAGACGACAGGCCCGAGTCACCACTGAAAAGCCAGCTCCTGTACTGCTTCGCAACCTCATCGTCGATGGCTCCTGGAAGGTGCAGTGAGTAGTTCGCTTTAGTCCAGCTCTCCAGTCTTTCAGCGGCCTTTGTCATGCCAGCCAGGGTGCCGACAGCAACGCCTTCCTCCTGCTTGGCCCCAAGCAATCTCTGCCAGGTGGTGCTCTTTTCTTCCAGTGCTGGTTTTGGTGCTTTCAGTCGACCCTGTACGCGGGCAACGTCGGCGATCTCCAGGTGGTCTTTAACCAGATCAGAGAACCGCTCCAGGATGCGATCTAGTCCGTTTTCTGTCGGTCTGAAGCCGTTATCCCAGCAGAGTTGTTCAATCTTCCTGCCCTCTTCAAGCTTTGCTTTGTCAATGACATAAATGCGGCCATCCACATCCAGATCGTCAAGGGTGAACGACTTAAGGAACTTCTCTAGTAACTCCCGCTCTTCCTTTGTTAATTGCACATAGGGCTTGTGTTCCAGCTGTGGATGCTCTTTGAAAAAGGCCTTTTCTTTCTCTGTTCGCTGGATCTCTGCAAATAGAACTTTTCCGTCTTCTGTTTCGTGGTGACCCTTCCCGCCCGAAGCCGTATTGGCGAAGGCTTGCAAGACAGTGGAATTCATGTCCTGCAGGTTCAATCCACGCTGTGCCGCTGAGATCCACTGATTGGCCAGCTGTTGAGCGATTCCCTCTAGATCTGTGCCGCTGTAATCAACGGTGTTGCCAGCCAGCGTGAGCAGCATTTCTTGGATCTGGCCATTGCGCCTGTGGCAATAGCTCTCGGCTTCCTTCTGGCTCGTGACCAGCGTCCCGTCAGCTCTCTTGATCCACTCGTCTATGTATTTCGGCTTGATCCGACCTGGGTAGAGCTTTGCCTGAGCCGCCAGGTTTTTGACAAAGAAGAATCCATCCCGACCTACACGTCGATAGAGCCCAAGCCCACGGGGAGCGGAAGCAACTCTTGTCGGAAGATCGCGACCCAAAAAAAAACGGCCTCCTTTTGGGGACCATTTTGGGGACAGTTTTTGGGGAAAGTCAAGTACCCTAGTGCTACTAGGCCCTATTGATCAGGCGTCGTAGTACATCACGAATTCGTGGGGATGCGGCCGCTGACGCAGCTGCTGCACCTCTTCGTATTTCAGGTCGATCCACTTGTCGATGAAGTCCTTGGTGAAGACGCCGCCTTCCAGCAGGTAGTGATGGTCGGCGTTGAGAGCTTCCAGTGCACCGTTCAGGGATGCGGGAACGGTGGCGATCTTCTTCAGCTCTTCAGCGGGCAGCTCGAAAAGATCAACATCAACACCGTCGCCGGGGTCGATCTGATTTTTGATGCCGTCGATGCCGGCCATCATCATCGCGCTGAAAGCGAGGTACGGATTGGCCAGGGCGTCACCGGAGCGGAATTCAAGTCGCTTGGCTTTCGGACTGGGTCCGGTGAGTGGAATGCGCACTGCTGCAGAGCGGTTTCCTTCCGAATAGACCAGGTTCACCGGGGCTTCAAAGCCTGGAACCAGTCGTTTGTAGCTGTTGGTTGTGGGGTTGGTGAAGGCCAGGAATGAGGGCGCATGCTTGAGGATGCCGCCGATGTACCAGCGTGCTGTCTGCGACAGATTGGCGTAGGTCCCTTCCCCGAAGAACAGGGGTTGCCCGCCTTTCCAGAGGCTTTGGTGCACGTGCATGCCTGAGCCATTGTCATTGAAGACCGGCTTGGGCATAAAGGTTGCGGTCTTGCCGTACTTCTTGGCGACATTGCGCACGATGTATTTGTACGTCATCACGTTGTCGGCGGCCTGAATCAGCTCGGCGAACTTCATGCCCAGTTCGTGCTGACCAGCTCCCGCCACTTCGTGGTGGTGCTTTTCGATGGGAATGCCCAGCTGAGCCATCATCAGCAGCATTTCCGAGCGGATGTCCTGGGCGGTGTCGTTCGGGGCGATGGGGAAATAACCCTCTTTCTCCTGAATCTTGTAAGCAAGGTTGCCGCCTTCTTCGATCCGGCCTGTGTTCCAGCCGGCTTCGATGGTGTCAACGCTGTAGAACGAACCGCCTTCGGCGGAGTTGTATCGCACGTCGTCAAACAGGAAGAATTCCGGCTCCGGACCGAAGAACGCCATATCGGCAAGTCCGGTGCTGGCCAGGTAGGCCAGTGCTTTCTGGGCAAGAGCCCTGGGACAGCGTTCGTAGGCTTCTCCCGTGCGGGGATCCTGAATCGAGCAAATCATGCTCAACGTTTTATGTCTGTAAAACGGATCGACCCATGCTGTTTCGGGGTCGGGAACCATGGCCATGTCGGAAGCGTTGATCGCCTTCCAGCCACGGATGGACGAGCCATCGAAGGCCAGGCCCTCCGTGAAGGATTCAGGCTCGATCAGGTCCTGACAGACAGTGAGGTGCTGCCACTTGCCGTGCAGGTCCGTGAACTTAAGGTCGATCAGCTCGATGCCTTCATCTTTGATCTGACGAAGCACGTCCTGGGCGGTTTTGGCCATGGCGGGGAATGGAGCCCAAATAAATCGCATCGACCGTAGATATCGATCCGTAGCAGTTTTGTATCAACGGGCACCTTTTTGCCTTCCGTTTCCCTGGGTGGCTTCAGGGGCGCTCTAGGTAACCGTTTCTGTCAGATTGCTGTGATCGCCTTTGCTGGAGCAGGTTTCAACGCGTTGTCGGTGTTACCTTCCAACCAACGTGGACAGGGCTTGCATGCGCGATGCCATCACCGGACTGATCGGTCAGTACGACCAGCTGGGGCGCTATCTCGATCGCTCTGCGATCAATCGCATTGAGTCTTACCTCGATGAAGCGGATGTTCGTGTCCTCGCTGTGGAAATCATCAACCGTGAGGCTTCCGAGCTTGTGCGTGAAGCGAGCCAGAGACTTTTTCAGGCGGATCCCGAGCTGTTGCTTCCAGGCGGAAACGCTTACACAACCCGCCGCCTGGCTGCCTGCCTGAGGGACATGGATTATTTCCTTCGCTATGCCAGCTACTCCTTAATTGCCGGCGACAGCACCATTCTCAACGAGCGGGTTCTGAACGGACTGGATGACACCTACAAGAGTCTGGGCGTTCCAACCGGGCCGACCGTCAGAAGCATGGTGCTTCTGGCTGATGTTCTCTGTGAACGCCTTCTCAACGAGGGTGTTCGTCAGGATCGCTGCGCTCTTGTGCGTCAGCCTTTCGAGCACATGGCCTCCGGTCTTGCCGCCAGTGACGTGCGTCAGCGCTGATCGAAAGTCTCCGAATCATTTCAAGCGGCTTCGGAGTGTCCGTTCAGGCCCAATTTTTGACCGATTGATGCGTAGGCTTCTCGCCATTGATTTCCGGTTCCGGCTCCGCCGATGACGCACTCTCACCTGTCGGTTGACCCGTGCCATCGATGCTCCATCGGTCCGATTGACACACCCGACCGCTTGTTGCTGGGTCCCGGCCCCTCCAACGCTCATCCCACAGTCCTGCAGGCCCTGGCGCGTACGCCGATCGGTCACCTCGATCCGCTTTACGTGGAACTCATGGGTGAGGTACAGGAACTGTTGCGCTACGCCTGGCAGACCGACAACCGCCTGACGCTGCCGATGAGTGGCACGGGTAGTTCAGCCATGGAAGCCACTCTGGCCAACACGGTTGAACCCGGCGACACGGTTCTGGTTGCCGTGAAGGGTTACTTCGGCAATCGCCTCATGGATATGGCAGGTCGTTACCGCTCCGATGTTCAGGTTATTGAGAAGCCCTGGGGTGAGGCTTTCAGCCTTGAGGAGATCGAAGCGGGGATCAAGAAGCACAAGCCTGCGATCCTGGCGATGGTCCATGCCGAAACCTCAACCGGCATCTGCCAGCCGATGGAAGGGATCGGTGATCTGTGCCGTGAGCATGATTGCCTGCTGCTGCTCGACACGGTCACCTCCCTCGGAGGCGTGCCGCTCTACCTGGATGCCTGGAAGGTCGATCTGGCCTACAGCTGCAGTCAGAAGGGCCTTAGCTGCCCTCCGGGTCTTGGTCCCTTCACTATGGGACCGCGGGCAGAGGCCAAGCTGGCTGCCCGTCAAGACAAAGTTCCCAACTGGTATCTGGATGTCTCTCTGTTGAACCAGTACTGGGGCAGCGATCGTGTGTACCACCACACCGCTCCGGTGAACATGAACTTCGGCATGCGTGAAGCGCTTCGCCTCCTTTCCGAAGAAGGACTGGACCAGGCCTGGGCACGTCACCGTCGCAATGCCGAAGCCCTCTGGACTGGTCTTGAATCGCTCGGACTGGAAATGCATGTGCCGGAAGAGCTGCGATTGCCAACCCTCACCACGGTTCGCATTCCCGAAGATGTGGATGGCAAGGCTTTCTCCTCCCACCTGCTCAACACCCACGGCATCGAAGTTGGAGGAGGACTGGGTGTGCTTGCCGGCAAGATCTGGCGGATCGGTCTGATGGGTTACAACTCCACACCTGAAAATGTGGATCGTCTGCTCAATCTGTTCGAGACCGAGCTGCCCCGCTTCCGGCAGAACGCTGCCGTCGCTGCCTGAACCAGCGTCCCAAAAGAGCTGATGCTTCAAGCGCCATCACGCCTCCCGTCACCTGCATGTGATGGTGAGCGCTGGGGTGTTTGGAGAGATCAATCGTGCTTCCAAGACCACCCCGTTTCGGATCGTTTGCTCCGTAGATCACCCGACCAACGCGGGCCTGCACCAGAGCTCCCGCGCACATCGGGCAGGGTTCCAGCGTCACGATCAGGGTGCACTGGTTCAGTCTCCAGTCGCCGAGGATCAAGGATGCCTGGCGCAAAGCCACGAGTTCCGCATGTCCGAGTGGATCTGAAGCCCACTCGCGCCGATTGCTGCCGTGGCCGATGCAGCGTCCTTTCGCATCCAGCACCACCGCAGCGACAGGGATCTCTCCCGACTTGCCAAGCTGCTCAGCACGTCGGAGCAAGCGTTCCATCCAGGCGTGGATCTGGGAGTTCTCCAGCTCGACCGGTGTCAGTCGCTCGTCCACCCCAATCGTGCAGAGGCGTCCAATGTGCCACCGCAGGTGAGAATGGCTGTTCCTTCCGCACCCTCCTTGTTCGGATCCTCCAGGACTTCATCGGCGGCATCGACTGCGACGGAACTGTCCGCATTTGCCTCTTCAGATGCACTGGATCCGCAGTTGCAGCGGTTCCTGGAGGACGCCAGCGCTCGTCTGTGTGAATGGCTCGGGTCAGCTTCCCAGCGATCTCCGCTGCCGGCTTTGCGGTTGCTTCCAGAGGCTTTCCCCGAGCAACAGGGTGTGGGTGCGGATCGCCTGCTGGACGACCTTCAGCAGTTGATGGATGGTGCTTACCAGCCCAATCATCCAGGAGCCCTTGCGCATCTGGATCCTCCTCCCAACACAGCATCGATCGCGGCAGAACTGATCTGTGCGGGACTCAACAACAATCTGCTGGCGGAGGAGCTCTCACCGAGTCTCAGTCAACTGGAGCGTCAGCTCTGCAGCTGGTTCGCTGCCCGTTTTGAATTGCCTGATGGCGCTGGCGGTGTCGCCGCGAGCGGTGGCTCCCTCAGCAATCTCACCGCCCTGGTCACCGCGCGACATCGGATGGGGCTGGACCATGACCCCAATGCGGTGATTCTGATCAGTGATGACGCTCACGTGTCACTTGAGAAGGCTGCAAGGGTCATGGGGCTCAGGCCTGACGGCATTCGACGTGTGCCTGTTGATTCTCAGGGATGCATGCGGATTGCAGATCTGCAAGAACATCTGCAGGGGCTGAAGCAGCACAACCGGCCCTGCATCGCCGTGGTGGCGACGGCGGGCACGACCGTGCGTGGAGCCATCGATCCAATTCCTTCTCTGGCTCAGCTCTGCAGGGACCAGGGTCTGTGGCTGCACGTGGATGGTGCGATTGGCGCTGTCTTTGCCCTCTGCCCTCACACTTCGCAGCTGATGGCAGGGCTTGGCCAGGCTGATTCCATCACGGTGAATCCTCAGAAGCTGCTCGGAATCGCCAAGACCTCCTCTCTGCTGTTGGTGCGTGATCAGTCAGCTCTCCAGGAGACATTTCACACTGGGCTTCCCTACATGGAGCCCGCCTTCGCTGTTGCCCATGGCGGTGAACTGGGCCTGCAGGGAAGTCGTCCCGCTGAGATCCTCAAGCTCTGGCTTGGGTTACGACAACTGGGTGAGCAGGGGATCAATGCTGTGATCGAGAAAGCTCTGTTGAGACGTCAGCGCCTGGAACAGGGTCTTGATCCTGCGGTCCTGGAGATCACCTCAGGCCCGCTGCATCTGCTCGCCTGCGCTCCGCTTGGAGCGGATCCAGCGCGTTGCGATCAATGGACAGCTGCCGTGCGAAAACGGCTGCTCGATCGGCAGATCATGGTGTCCAGACCAGTCCATCAAGGACGGCATCGCATCAAAGTTGTGCTGGGCAATCCCCACACCTCCAATACGCTCATCGACCAACTGGCTGCCGACCTGAACGACTGTTCACGGGAGCTGGTGTGATGCCTGCAGCTCAGAACAAGCGGGGTCGCTGGGTTGCAATCGTCACCGGGACCATGTCGGTGCTGATTGGTGTGTTGTATCTCGGTCTGATTACGGTGCTCGATAGCCGCGGTCCGATGCGTCCTCCGCCGCCCGAGGCCCTGGCCGGGGCGGAAGTCGTTTCTTGGCCTCCTGCTGCAGAGGCTCCACCACCCGTTGCAATGCCGCCTGCAGAAAGTCCTGAAGAGAGCGATCCCTTCGGTTGAGTTCGTAGTGGTGCTGAACCACGTCCTGCACTCCGCCATCGCCCCAGTCCTGGTCCTGCTGGAAATAGGTCATGAAACTGGCGCCCGCAATTCTGGTGAGCCAGCCTGCCGCCACACCCTGCACCGCCCGCCCGAGCAGCAGGGTCGGCAGGTTCACGCTCAGCGCGGTACCGATCAAAGCCACTCCGCCTTTGACCACCCCCAGTCCTGCAAGGGTTCTGCCCACCGAAACTGCCAGTTCCTGGGCCCTGCTGCGGGTCAGCTGGATGCCATACACCGCTCCCACCTCCATCACCATCTGGGCGTTCACAGCCGCCGTGCCTAATAGATCCACCCCTGGCAATGGCGTTGCGGCCACCACCCCAGCACTGATCCAGGTGTAGCGATCGATGATCCGCCGGGCTTCGTCCGAGCGCTGACGGTCGAGCAGATCACGGCCGGCGGAACCAAGATCCCTGCATTGCAGAAGGATGTTGTCGGCCAGCAGTTCCTCTCCATCGGCATGAAGCACTGCGGCCAGCCGTCTCACCAGCAGCCCGATTTCGGCGGGTGGCTGAACGGGACGCTGCCCGGGTCGGGGCAGTGACTGGGGGCTTGCACTGGCGGGAATCACATCCTCGGGTTGAAGCCATTCCGAGCAGCGTCGCTTCAACAGCTGCAGAAGCCTGCGTTCCTCTTCTTCACCGCGCAAGTCACATTTATTGAGCACCAGCACCAGACGTTTGCCCAGTCCCGACAGGCTCTGGATCACCTCCAGCTCGCTCTTGCGCAGATCGCCATCAACCACAACGATCATCAGATCCGCTCTGCTGGCTCGGCGACGTGCCTCCTGCTCGCGTCCCCGTCCTTCCTGGCCGGCTTCAAGGATTCCCGGTGTATCAACAAGAAGCACCCCTCTTTCCAGACCTTTGAGCCGGAGTCGGTAGCTGCGACTCTCGCCGGTGGAGCCCATCGCAGCACCGACATCGCCGACGATCTCCTTGAGCAGGGCGCGGATCAGAGACGTTTTTCCACTGGAGCCGGTGCCGAACACCACCAGCACGAGATCTCCGCGTTCGAGTTCCCTCGCGACCCGTTGCCGTTCCTGCAGGAGAGACTGACGAGCCACATCGTCCTGGAGTCGTTCCAGCAGGCGATCCACACTGGACAGGCTTTGTTCCGCTGCATCCCTGCTGCTGGTTGGTGCCGGTCTGTCCTTGGGCGATGAGGTGTTCTGACGCTGACGCTGTGTGCGCCACTGACGCAGCCATGGCAGGCCGACCTGAATCACCACAGCCACGAGCAGAACCGTGCCGATCAGCAGCACAGGGCCGACCAGCCAGGGCGGCAGCCAGTAACTCAGATCCCAGAGCAGGTTTCGGATTCCCTGCAGCACCAGTCCAATCACCATCAGGGCGATCAGACCAGCGGCACCAAACAGAATCCAACGCGTCGATCCCCTCATCTTCCGTTGAGCCCACCTCGTCCCGCCGCGCGGATGATGTCAGCCCAGAGCGATGCCGCAAGGGCGCTGGAGCTGCTGGAGGGGCTGTTGTCGTCATTGCCGAGCCAGATTCCCAGCACCCAACGGCGCGAGGGTTCATAGCCCACGAACAGCAGATCCCGGCCTTCATTCGTTGTTCCGGTCTTGCCCCCTTCCTGTCCTCCTAGCGATGCGGCGGTGCCGGTGCCGTTGCGCACAACCGCGCGCAGCAAAGACTGCATCTGCGCTGCACTGTCGCCTCGGACAGCCTGGCGTCCAGGATTCAGACCCCGCTGATCGTCGCCGGCGAGGCTGCCGCAGCCTCGCAGCTTGTCATTGCGACAGGTTTCCGCATCAAGCAGCCGACGAATCGTATTGGGGGGCTTCCATTCGCCCTTGTTGAGAATGGCCGCATAGGCTCCGGTCAGTTCGATCAGTCGCACTTCGCTCTGGCCCAGTGCAAGACCTGGCACCGGATCAAGCGGTGTGGTGATGCCAAGGGCCCTGGCCTGGCGAACAACCTGTTCAAGCCCAACCCGCTGAGCTAGGCGCAGAGTCGCCGTGTTACTGCTCGAAGCGAAGGCTCTGGTGAGGCTGAGGCGACCTCTGCAGCTGCTTTCAAACCGCTGGCCTCTCCAGTTCAGAGAACTGCAGTCGATGGTTTCGTTGGGTTTGATTCCCCGTTCCAGGGCGGCCAGATACGTCATCAGTTTGAACGTGCTCCCTGGCTGTCTCAGGGCCATGGATGCGCGGTTGAACTGACTGAACCGGTAGTCGCGTCCGCCGGCGATCGCCAGGACCCCTCCTGTGCTGCTGTCGATCACCACGGCGGCCCCCTCACTCACGCCGAGTCCGCCGGCATTGCCGATCAAATTGCGCAGTTGTCTCTCCACCACGGCCTGCAGCACGGGGTCAAGGTGGGTTTCGATCAGAAAATTCCCTTCCGCGGCCACCTCCGGGCCCACCATTGCTGTTAAATCCCTGCGCACCTGATCGGTGTAGAAGGGTGCTGAGCGTGTCAGCGCAGTCCTGCTGCAGGCCGTGGTTGCCAGTTGGATGGGTTGACGTCTCGCCAGACGAGCAGCATCGAGTGATAAGCGACCGGAATCGGCCATCTTGTTGATCACGCGGTTGCGGGCTTCTAGGGCCCGCTGAGGATGACGGCAGGGGTCGTGGCCATTGGGTGATGGCAACAGTCCAACCAGCAGAGCGGCCTGTTCAATGCTCAGATCAGCTGCTGATTGATCAAAGAAGGTCTGTGCGGTGTCTTCAAATCCCCATCCCACCCCGAGGTACACCCTGTTGAGATAACTCAGCAGCAGCTCCCGTTTGCTGAAACGGCTTTCCAGCTGCAGCGCCACAAGCAGCTCACGCCATTTGCGGCCCAGGGTGTCACCTTCACCGACCATTTCCGGGTAGAGGCTTCGAGCCAGTTGCTGGGTGATGCTGCTGCCACCTTCGAGAACCTTTCCCCCGGTCAGGTTGACGGCGAAAGCACGCAAGCTGCCGACCGGGTCAACCCCTGGATGCCACCAGAAGCGGTTGTCCTCGCTGCTGAGCAAGGCATCGATCAACAGCGGAGAAAATTCGCCAAGGCTGTTCAGTTCGCGGTGGCGATTGGAATCCACCGATTTGAGCGGTTTGTTGTTGCCGTCGTAGATGGCGAGCGGTCCGCGAATGCTGGCCAGTCGTCCACTCACCGGCACGTTGAGCGAGGCATGGCCCAACAACAGTCCTGCTCCGCCGAGACAGCACAGGATTCCGATCCCCAGAGACCGCTTGATCCGCTGATGCCGTCGTTGACCAGGTCTCTCAAAGTCAATCCTGGGGCTATCGGCTTCATCAGTCGGGGCAAAACTGATGCGATCGCCGTCCTGGAGCTCCAGCTGTTGCACACGTCGGCCCTTCCACCAGAGTCCGTTGGTTGAGCCTTGATCCTTGAGAATCCAGTGCTGGCCTTGCTTTTGTAGAAGTGCATGCAGGCGGCTGACAGCCGCATGGTCAATGCAGATCTCCATGTCTGGATCACGTCCAATCCGATATCCCTCGCCATGCAGTTGCAGCGTGCGCTCAGCCCGACCCTGCTGATGAACCGTCAGCAGGGCCAATTTCCTTGGCTCAGCCGTCGCTCTGCTCATTTCTGTTGTTGAAGGCGTCGATGGCGAAGCAGAGCACTGCCAGGTTGATGGCGACATCAGCCCAGTTGAAGATTGGAAACTGGATTGGCACGAGTTCGAGGAAATCGGTCACATGACCGAGCCGCCAGCGGTCGATGCCATTGCCGATGGTTCCTCCCAGAAGAAAGCCGAGGGCCAGTCCCATCCAGAGACCTCTCCGCATCTCTCGCCAGATCCAGATGCTGACGCCGATGGCAACCGCCAGGCTGAGAATCCCCAGCACCAGGGAGGAATCTCTGAACAGACTGAATGCAGCCCCAGTGTTGCGCACAAGATTCAGTTGCAGCAATCCAGGAATGAAGGGCATCGTCTCTCCAGGAAGGAGGATGCCTCTGGCCCAATGCTTGCTGAGCTGATCCAGCACCACCATCACCACGCTGAGTGCGACGACGCTGCCGCGTCGCATGCTTCGGGCTGGACGGCTGTTCATGGCACGGTTCCGACTCATTCCATCCAGAGCACGCGACGGCTCACGCGAGCGATCAGTCCAGCAGCGCAACACAGGGCCAGCTGTGCAGCCAGGGGACCGAGGCTGTAGCTGAAGACAAGGTCGATCAGGGGTTCATTCCAGCGATTCAGCGCTGCCCCAAGAGCAAGATTGAGCAGACCACAAACCTGGATGGTCAGCAGGCCTGCCATGGCTGCGAGGGTGAGTCTGGCGATGTCATTCATGCCGTTCTGCTGGGCCAGCCGTCCGGTCAACCAGGCGGCGGGGACGAACCCCGCCAGGTAACCGAATCCAGGATTCAGCACATAGGCGAAACCGCCACCTCCGTGGAACACAGGCAAGTCAACCAATCCGATCGTCAGATAAGCCACTGAAGCGATGACTCCCGCTCTTGGGCCCGCGACAAGGGCGCAGACGAGCAGTGCCGGTACCTGCCAGGTGCTGGGCAGACCAAGCACGGCGGGAGGCAATTCGGGCAGAGGCAGCAGCAGAGCAGTCGGAATCAGGCTTCCGACGAGGATCAGAAGCAATCCGGCAAGAGCGCCGCTCCAGGTGGACAGTGCCCGCACGGGCAATCGTCAGCTCGCACCATCCTGCTGTAAGAGAGAGGCATTGCCCAGCAGAGATGTCCGTTTCAATCGGTGACCAGGTGCGACTGGTGCGCCCCCAGACCTTCCTCAAGACAGCTGATCCGATGCCGATGCTCAGGCCTCCCGATCTTGTGGCCCACGACGAGATCGGCAGGGTCATGGCACTACTACCTGCGGAAACGGCGTCAGTGCGCTTCGCCAGAGGAACTTTTCTGCTGTCGATCGAGCAACTCACGCTCGTGAACGAAGACCTGAACAATGCTTCGGATCAGGACGCTGCATCGGACTCAGATGCTTCATCTGAAACCCGGGGTTCTGCAGATCCAGGCAACTGATCAAGGCTTGGCGCCCGCAGCAAAATCGCTCAGGCTCCACTGCTTCTCCAGTGATGCAAGCGTTCCCTCGGGACCGCACAAGCTGAGCTGAGGACTCTGCAGATGGCGGCGTGCCGCCTCACGCAGATCAGTGCCTCGCAGTTGTTCCAGTTGGTTCAGGCAGCTCTGGTCATGGTCATCAGGGAGATGCAGGCCACGCAGTTGCGCCCGCCGCTCGGCCCTCTGGCCTGTGGTCTGGGAGCCGTGAGCCAGTTGCCCCCTGAACTTGGCCTTGGCCAGATTGAGATCGAGCTCGGAAATGGTGAGCTCCATCAGCTCGGACCAGCTGCTGATCAGGAGTTCGAGTGACAGTTTTGCCCTGTCGACTCCGGTTGAGGCGTGCATCACGAAGGGTGCCGCGCCAGCGCGCGCCGGGTGATGGACACCCACGTCGTAGGCGACGCCATGTTCCTCTCGAAGCCTGCGGAACAACAGGCTGGACATGCCTGATCCCAGGTGAGCCTGCAGCAGCCTCAGAGCCAGGTCGTCCGAGTGACCGTGGGGCAGAGCGGCCTGACCCAGCATCAGCACCACCTGTTCGGTGGCAAGGGCTTGGAGGCCTAATGACGACCTCTTGCCAGGATCCAATTCAGATGATTCTTGGATCGTGGCTCCGGGCTCTTGGCAGCTGAACCGGGTTTTGGTTGTGCCGAGCCACTCCTCCAGTCGCTCCTTGGCTCCCTCAGGAATGGTTCCGGACAGCGCCAGCACCGAACCCCGGCTCTCGAGATCTGCAGCAAGACAACTCAGCTCTGCTTTTTGAAGCTGTTCCAGATCGACACCGATCCCAAGGGGATCGTGTCCGTAGGGCCCCCTGCCATAGGCCAGCTGTCTCCAGCCATCAAAGGCGCGATGGAACGGATCCTCTTTCTGTCTCTGCAGGGCCTGCAAGCTCAGGTCTTTTTCCAATTCGATCTGTGCTTCGTCCAGGTGCGGCTGGCGCAGCATCCAGCCAAGAGCAGGCAACAGACGATCGGCATCAATGTCACGGCACTTGAGACTGATCAGAATCCCGTCCTCGTGGGTGTCACAACGAAGACCAGCGCCGCAGCCTTCAATCAGATCCGCAAGCTGCAGATGATCGACAGGGCCGCATCCACGGCTGAGTACCGAACCCAGTAGCTGATGCCCCCCCCTCTGCCCCCGAGGATCAGCACTGCTTCCCCGCCGGATCCAGAGTTTGGCGGAGAGCACCCCGGTCGTGGTTACAGGATCAAGAACAAGATCACAGCAGGAGCTCAAGCGTTGTCCTCCGATCGGGCAATCAGGGTGAAGCTGTGCTGGGGTTGCAGCAGGGGCATGACCCTTTCCCGCAAAGCTGATGCATTCCAGTGCAACAGATCCTGAAGCGGAGCCAGAAGGTCTCGGTGCCGTCCCCAGAGTGTTTGTGAACCGGCACTGGCGGCCACAGCTCCAGGGGCTTCAAGGCTGAAGCGATGACCGTTTCCAACCAGTTGCATGGCGCGATGCAATTCCTCATCGGTGATTGCAGTGGTCAAGCTGCTGTCCAGCTCTCGGTGGATCTCGGTCTCGACGCGCTCGATCTGATCTTCGGGGCAACAGGCCTCAAGCATCACCAGGCTGCCCTGTTCCAGCGTGGTGACATCCATGTCGATGGATTCAACGATCTGAAGCTCTTCCCGCAGCTTCTGCACCAGTCGGCTGCGACGACCCTCGGCGAGGATTGTGGTGGCCAGATCAGCTCCGGCGATCGCCAGCTGATCGTCTGCAGAGGCAACCGGCCAGATCATCATCAGCCGCGCAGCTTCCAGTCGAGGAAAGCTTCGGCATTCCCGTCCGCTGCGAAAACTCAGCGATGGTCGTGTTGTCGTGTTCAGATCTGAGTCTCTGACCTTGTCAAGCGCTGCAAGGGGGCTATCGAGCACGTGGCTGACCAGATCATTCTGAATGGTTCCGGCCACTGACAGGCAGCAGTTGGCTCCCTGGTAGCGGCGTTGGTGGTAGCAGCGCATTCCCCCCGGGTTCATCTCCCGCAGGCTGTTTTCCCAGCCGAGGATGGGTCTGCCGTAGCAGTGGGGAGCACAGCAGAGTTCCAGCAAGGTCTGCAGCACCTGATCATCGGGCTGATCCCGATACTGGGCGATCTCCTCGAGCACCACGTCGCGCTCCATCGAGAAACAGTCCTGCTCCAGAGCCGGATCCAGAACGAGATCCAGCAGTAGATCTAGTGCTTTGTTCGATTCCGCGCTGGGCACAAGCACGTGGTAGTGCACATCATCGAAGCCGGTGGCGGCATTACTACTGCCTCCCAGTGCCTCAATTCTTCGATCGAATTCCCCTGGCCCCATGCGTCGACTCCCCTTGAACACCATGTGCTCAAGGAAATGAGCGATGCCCTCCTCGCCACTTCTCTCCCAGGCGCTTCCCCCCTGGCACCAGAAATCCAGACAGGTGAGGGCCGCGTCGGGGATGGCGGCTGTCACAAGGTTGCTGCCGTTGGCAAGTGTGCGGTGTTCGAGCACCGGACCGGATGGGATCGCAGTCAGGGTCCCGTGGCAAAGTCCCATTCTGTGCAATTACGGATCGGATTGATGCCTGCGTCCCCGAGCGGTCAGGAGTTGCATCCGCTGGTGATGGCTATGGCTGCTCGTATCCGTCAGTGCAGGAAAGGCTTCCCGGAGCTCAGTCCACTCGGTTTGTCGGGTGACCTCGAGGAGATCATCGGCACCCTCGACGGTGAGGATCTGTTTATCCGTAACGAGGTGCATTCCTGCCGAGGACTTCGCAAACTGCACCTGGAGATCGCACGACTTGGACTCGGGCTCCAGATTCTTCATTGTGTCTTCTTCCCCGATCCTCGCTTTGATCTGCCGGTGTTCGGTGCCGATATCGTCGCCAGCCCCGCAGGGATCTCCGCCGCCATCATCGATCTTTCCCCAGTCGGGGATCAGCTGCCAGAACGCATTCAATGCGGGCTTGAAGCCGCTGTGATTCCTGCCTTCCAACAGGTGCGAGAACTCCCCACCTGGGCGACGATTTTCTCGCCGTTCGTGCGATTCATCCGCCCTGTCAACCAACAGGAAGAGGATTGGTTTGTGGAACTGGTCGACGATTACCTCCAGGTTCTGGGTGATGCCGTGCAGGCTGCGGAGCCCGATGACCCCAGCGCTCCTTCTACTCTGGCCCGATATCACGGACAGGTGTCCTATTGCCGGCAACAGAAACGCAACGACAAAACGCGGCGGGTTCTGGAGAAAGCCTTCGGGACGGTATGGGCGGATCGGTACATCGAGGAGCTGCTTTTCGACGAGCCTCTGCGCCCCTGAGCGGATTGGGTCGGATCTGGGTCGGCGTTGGTGCTCTGGCGGTCCTTGCTGTTGCTGGTGGAGTTCTGATGCTGCGCCGTCCGCAACCCCCCACCCCTGTCGCAGACGCGGAGCAGCTGGCGACCCGACAGCCAGAGTCTGTTGCAGCCCTTGGAAGTCTCAGGCCCGCAGGTGAGGTGCGTCGTCTGGCTGCGCCGGTGAGCGGTTTTGGTGGCTCACCGAGGGTGTCGTCGCTGCTGGTCAAGGAAGGCGATCCGGTGAGCAAAGGACAGGTACTCGCTGTATTCGACAACAGGCCGAAGATCGAAGCGGATCTTGCCTCATTCAACGAGAAGATTCGCAGTACCGAGATAGAGATTCCTCTGAAGAAAAAGGAGGTGGCCCGTATTGCCCAGGCTGCTCGGCAGGGTGCGGCGAAAGTTGTTTTGCTCGAGGAAAAACAGAATGAACTCACCATGCTTGAGCGCAAAAAGGTGGAGTTGATCGCCGAGCGCAGAAAGCTTGAAGCTGATCTGAACGACAGCGAACTTCGTTCTCCAATCGATGGCACTGTTCTCAAGCTTCGTGCCCGGGTGGGTGAGCGTCCTGGTGCTGAAGGTGTCATGGAAGTTGGAGCCAGTCAGTCGATGGAGGCTCTGATCGAGGTCTATGAGTCGGACATCAATCGCATCAAGGCTGGAGAGCCCGTCACTTTGATCAGTGAGAACGGCGGTTTCGAGGGAGAGCTTCGGGGAACGGTTGAGCGCATCAGTCCTCAGGTGCGTCAGCGACAGGTGTTGTCCACGGATCCCACCGGCGATGCCGACGCCAGGATCGTTGAGGTTCTGGTCAGGTTGGATCCAGGATCCACTCAGCGCGTATCAAGGCTGTCGGGCCTGAAGGTGATCGCCCGATTCGGGTCCTCATGATCGGCCGCTTCCTGAGCGGCCGACGAATTCCACTGGCTTCACTGATGCTGGTGCGTCAGCCGGTTCGTCTGGCTGTTGCGCTGGCCGGAATCAGTTTCGCGGGAATTCTGATGTTCATGCAGCTGGGATTCCGCGACGGACTGTTCGATGCCAGCGTCACCGTTCATCGACTGTTCGATGCCGACATTGTTTTGATCAGTCCACGCTCGACCAGTTCAGTGAGCATGGCTGGTTTTCCTCGACGTCGTCTGGTGCAGGCCATGGCATTGCCTGAGGTCGAGGGCATCACGCCGGTGCACTGGAACCTGTTGCTCTGGCGCAATCCCAAGACACGCGGCACCCGTTCAATCCTTGCTCTCGGCTTCGAACCGGGGGATCCTTTGTTTGTCGATCCGACCCTGGCTCCCAAGGCCCAGGTATTAACCCAGAAAGGTCGGGTTCTGTTCGACGAAAAGTCGAGGCCTGAGTTTGGTCCCGTCGCCGAATGGTTCCGCTCAGGACGAACAGTTGAGAGTGAGATTTCAGGGAAAAGGGTGCGTGTGGCCGGTCTGATCAAGCTCGGCAGCTCCTTCGGTGCCGATGGCAATCTGCTCACAAGCAGCGAAACATTCCTCGATCTTCTTCCCAACACTCCACCAGGAAGCATCGAGGTTGGACTGGTTCGTTTGCAGCCTGGCTCGGACCCCGAGGCAGTGGTGGAGAAACTCAACGCCCTGCTACCCGAAGACGTCACTGTCTTCACCAAGCAGGGTTTTATTGATTTCGAGCAGAACTACTGGCGCACCAGCACTTCCATTGGTTTCATCTTCACGCTTGGTGCTGCCATGGGCTTTGTTGTCGGCTGCGTGATCGTTTATCAAGTGCTGTACTCCGATGTCAGTGACCATCTTCCGGAGTACGCCACTCTCATGGCGATGGGCTACAAGCTCAGAACCCTTCTGGGTGTGGTTGTACGGGAGGGACTGTTGCTCGCTCTCTTCGGATATTTGCCCGCTTATGCCGCTGGGCAGGGGCTTTATCTGTTGGTCAGAAGTGCCACGGCGCTCCCCGTGGCCATGGATTTCAGCCGTGCAATGACGGTGTTCAGCATGATTCTGGTCATGTGCATGGCATCGGCAGGTCTGGCGATGCGCCGTCTGGTGGATGCCGATCCGGCGGAGATTTTCTGAGGCCATGACGGTTCTTTCCCATCCAGCGCAACAGCAGGGAGCTGATCTGATCAGCACAGTGAGGATCGAAAACCTCAGCCACTGGTATGGGCGTGGGTCAACGCGACGACAGGTGCTTCAGTCGGTTGATCTTCAGATCGCAGCTGGTGAAGTGGTGCTGCTGACCGGTCCATCAGGGTGTGGCAAGACCACCCTTCTGACTTTGATCGGCGCTCTTCGTCAGGTTCAGCAGGGTGATGTGCGCGTGTTCGGTCAGCAGCTCCAGGGTGCCGGCCGGGGACAACGACAGCTGCTTCGCCGCAGGATCGGCATGATTTTTCAGGGTCATAACCTCCTGCGCTGCCTCACCGCCGAGCAGAACGTGCAGATGGGAGCCGATCTGCTCGAGGGTTTCAGTTACCGCGGTCGCCGTGATCAGGCCAGGGAGTGGCTCAGGGCCGTGGGACTGGAGGATCACCTCAGCAAGCTTCCTCAGGACCTCTCGGGAGGCCAGAAACAGCGCGTGGCCATTGCCAGGGCTCTGGCGGCCAGGCCCCAGCTGTTGCTTGCCGATGAACCCACGGCAGCGCTTGACAGCAGCACCGGTCGGGAGGTCGTTGAATTACTGAAGCGTCTTGCTCGCGAGCAATCCTGTTCCGTACTGATGGTGACTCACGACCCGCGCATTCTTGATGTTGCTGATCGGCTGGTGAAAATGGAGGATGGCCGTTTGCTTCAGGCCATTGAGTAAGTTGGGGTGATCATCAAGAAGTTCCGGATTCAAGAATGGCCAAGCGCAGAAACCTCAAGAAGGAAAAGCAGGAGCGCAACCGCGCTTATGCGCGCAAATTCAAGAAGCGCAAGATGCGCAACGATGGCCGTGGTGAAGGCGCCGGCAATGGTGTGACAGGAACTGCCAACAACGGTGGTGCCGCCGACTGATCGTTTTCCCATCAACCTGATCTGTGGGGGCTGAGGCTCCCTTTTTTCTTGCCTTTAGGCTGGCTCACTACGGCTCACCGAGCGGGCGGATGTTCATCAGCGTCGTCATTCCCACCTACAACCGACGCGACATCCTCGAGAAATGTCTGCGTGCTCTGCAATGCCAGAACGCCTTTGACGAGATCGATGACTACGAAGTAGTCGTTGTGGATGACGGGTCCACCGATGGCACGCCCGACTGGCTTCGAACATCTGCGGCGACTTTCGCCAGGGTGCGCTTGATCGAGCAAAGCCATGGGGGGCCGGCAGAGGGACGCAACCGTGGTGTTGCTCACTCCCGCGGCGACGTGATCGTGTTCATCGACAGTGATCTGGTCGTGACACCGACATTCCTGGCCAGTCATGCGCGAGCGCTTGCAAGGCAATGGCAGCGGTCCGGCAATCGTCTCTGTTTCACCTACGGCGCGGTGATCAACACCGCTGATTTCGAGAATCCAACCGGAGAGCGTCACAAGTTGCGTGATCTGTCCTGGGCTTATTTCGCAACCGGAAATGTTGCGATCGATCGACAGGTGCTGGAACGGTCCGGCCTGTTCGACACGGGATTCAGGTTGTACGGCTGGGAGGACCTCGAACTCGGTGAACGGTTACGTCAGATGGGAGTGCAGCTGGTTCGCTGTCCTGAAGCCGTTGGTTATCACTGGCATCCTGCGTTTCGCCTTGCGCAGATCCCCGACCTGATCAGGGTCGAACGCGAACGCGCCCGCATGGGGCTTGTGTTCTACAGAAAGCATCCGAGTCGACGGGTGCGAATGATCATCCAGTTCACTTGGATGCATCGGCTGTTGTGGGGGCTGCTGACCTTGGGAGGTTTGCTTAACGAACGCACTTTGAGGCCCTTGCTGGCTTGGTTGATCCGACTGGGTCAACCTTCCCTGGCACTCGAGCTGCTGAGACTTCCGCTCAACCGGATCGGTGTCGAGGCTCTGTATCGAGAAGCGCGTCAGGCAGGGCTGTCCTGAGCCGGTGCTTTGTTAAATTCGCCGGGTACCTTCAAACCGCACACCTGTCTGTTTCGGGTGCTGGTTGTGATCTGAACCTCGGTTCATCACACCATCCCTGACAGGTGGAGGCGAACCCGAAACCTCTAAACAACCATGGCTGTCGTCACTCTCGCCGAGATGATGGAAGCTGGTGCCCATTTCGGTCACCAGACCCGTCGCTGGAATCCCAAGATGTCGCGCTACATCTACTGCGCGCGCAACGGAGTTCACATCATTGACCTCGTGCAGACCGCTGTCTGCATGAACAACGCCTACAAATGGACACGGACTGCGGCCAGGAGCGGCAAGCGGTTTCTGTTCGTCGGCACCAAGAAACAAGCTTCCGAAGTCGTGGCTCATGAAGCTGCACGTTGTGGCGCTTCCTACGTGAACCAACGTTGGCTGGGTGGAATGCTCACCAACTGGACCACGATGAAGGCTCGGATTGACCGCCTCAAGGATCTGGAGCGGATGGAGTCCAGCGGTGCGATCGCCATGCGCCCGAAGAAGGAAGCAGCTGTGCTTCGCCGGGAGCTGGATCGTCTTCAGAAGTACCTCGGCGGTCTGAAGAACATGCGCCGACTCCCGGATGTGGTGGTCCTGGTGGATCAGCGTCGCGAGACCAATGCTGTGCTCGAGGCCCGCAAGCTCGACATCCCTCTGGTGTCGATGCTTGATACCAACTGCGACCCCGATCTCTGCGAGGTGCCAATCCCTTGCAATGACGATGCTGTGCGTTCAGTGCAGCTGGTGCTGAGCCGCCTCGCTGATGCCATCAACGAAGGTCGTCATGGTTCCAACGAGCAGCGTGGCTCCGACAACCAAGGTTGAGTCGCATTAGCCGCTAAGTTCACGCCGCCCTCCCGTCAGAGCGGGAAGGCGGATCTTTTTGTCCCAACGTCCTTCACCAACACATCCGATGGCTGCTGCCGTATCCGCCAAGCTCGTCAAGGAACTCCGCGACAAGACCGGCGCTGGAATGATGGATTGCAAGAAAGCTCTTGCAGCAACCGATGGTGATGCCGACAAAGCCGTTGAGTGGCTTCGTCAGAAAGGTATCGCCAGCGCTGAAAAGAAATCTGGTCGTACTGCTGCTGAGGGAGCCATCGGCAGTTACATCCACACGGGTGCCCGTGTCGGTGTGCTGATCGAAATCAACTGCGAAACCGATTTCGTCGCGCGTGGCGACATGTTCCAGGAGTTGCTGCGCGACGTGTCCATGCAGGTTGCTGCCTGTCCTGGTGTGGAGTACGTCACCACCGATGAGATTCCTGCTGAGATCCGTGAGCGCGAGAAATCGATCGAAATGGGTCGTGATGATCTGGAAGGCAAGCCTGAGCAGATGAAAGAAAAAATTGTTGAGGGCCGCATCAACAAGCGCCTCAAGGAACTGGCCCTGATGGAACAGCCTTTCATCAAAGACAGCTCCCTGACCGTGGCGGACCTCGTGAAGCAGACAGCAGGCAAGATCGGTGAAAACGTCAAGGTGCGTCGATTCACCCGCTACACCCTCGGAGAGGGCATTGAGATTGAAGAGACCGACTTCGCTGCTGAAGTCGCTTCCATGTCGAAAGGCTGATCTTGACGGGATTACCGGGGAGTCGTCACGCGCACGATCCAGGCGTGCAACTTGCACGTCTGCAAGAGCGGTGTAACTCACTGGCTCCACTTCTCTATAGAGAGCAGGCCCAGTATCTGGAACTGGTGCGTCTGATCTTACCTATCGCTGTCAAAGCGGCGATCCGCCACCTGCTCTGCTCTCTCTCCCCTCTGCAACGCGCATCGCTCTCAGAGCGTCAGACGTTGTTGCAGCAACGGATCGATGCACTCGTTCAGCGTGCTTCATCGATGATCACGATTGAGCAGCTGCTCGTTCTGGCCGCGCGCCTGCAGGATGAAGAGCGGCGATCCCGCATCCAGCAGTTTCAGAATCTCGCCGACCGTTCCTCCAGCAGCGTTGAGCCAGCTGTGACGGAAGCACCATCCCCTGGCATTGAGCTGGGACTGGATCTGCCGCTGGAACGCCCAGATCTGCTGGAGGGTCTGCTGCCGAACGATCCTCGCTCGACGGCTGATGATCTGGTGGATCGTTCCGATGTCAAGGAGACTCAGTCACTGACATCAGCTGATTCAGGGTCCGAGATGTCCGAACTGGAGATCCTGCGATCGCTGTTCGTCATGGCCGGTGAATCACTGGAACAGGGAGAGTCCCCCCAGGAGCTGCAGGGCGGTCCTGAACCAGACGAATCCCATCTGGACCCGTTGGCTCAGTCGAGCGATCAGTTGATGCCTTCGACCGCAAGCGGCCTGTTGAGTTGGATGGATTCAGTGGATTCCGCCTTGATCCGCAGGCTGCGCAATGTCTCCCATGCTGTGAATGTTGAGCTGATGCGAGCGGGGGTGACACGCAGCCTGCTTCCCATACAGCTTCTGGATGCCGTTAACAGTGGTCAGCTGCCATCCCAGTCGGCACCCTCCAATGTGCTGAGACTGACCCTGCCTCTGTCGATGGTCGTTGACGACCAGGCGATAGACACCGCCTGCATCTTGATGCGCCCATCCGAGCTTGAGTTCGATGACCATGCTCTGAGACGCAGTCGCAGTCGCCTGCGCTTGCAACGTCGTGATCTAGGCACTTTGCTGCTGAAGGAGCGACACTGGCAGCGTCGCGCCAGTGTCCGAGAGGTCCAGAATCATTGGTGGCCCAACCAGCCGGAAACTCCTCAACTCAGTTGAATGCCGGCCTGGATTACCAGGCTCTGGAACGGTTTCTGGTATGGATCCGACCCCTGCAGCAGGCGCTGTCACTCGAGGTTGAACGCGGCTTCAGCAATCTTCAGGGCCGCAATGAACGCTTTCACAGCTTCATGCAGCGCGAGCTGGCAACTCCTCCGCAGATTCCTCTGCCTGGCGATGTTCCCCCTCGTCTTCAGGATTTGGCGGAGGGATTCGCCAACTACGCATCCCTGGATGATCCAGCTCGCCGCCGACAGGTCACGCTGGTCAGGCAGTGGCTTCATGCCCTGCGCCAGCGGCTGGAACCATCAGCACCGATGGCTCCACCGCGTCTGAAGGTTGCGCAACGATCCTCGTCGTCTTCTCCATCCACTCAGGCCGCACCGGGTCTCGACAGTCCACTGGCTCAGGTGAAAGGCATTGGGCCGAAACTTGCTGAACGGTTGGCCAGCCTCGGGCTCCTGTTGGTGCGTGATCTGATTCTTCACTACCCCAGGGATTACGTCGACTATTCGGCACTGCGACGAATTGATGCCCTTGTGCCGGGTGAAACAGCCACGATTGTGGCCACCGTGCGTCGCTGCCACGGCTTCACCAGTCCGCGCAATCCCAATCTGTCGATCATTGAGCTGCAGCTTCAGGATCCGACAGGACGGATCAAGGTGACCCGTTTCCTGGCTGGAAAGCGGTTCAGTAATCCCTCTTATCTGCATGGTCAGACCCGCCAGTACCCCAATGGCGCCACGGTTGCTGTCAGTGGCCTCGTCAAAAGCGGGCCTTATGGAATCAGTTTTCAGGATCCACTGATCGAAGTGATGGAAAGTGCTCAAGCACCACTTCGTTCCAGCCGCATCGGCCGACTTCTGCCTGTGTATCCGCTCACGGAAGGGCTAACGGCGGATCGCTTTCGTGCACTGATCGAACGCGTCCTGCCAGCGGTGCGTCTGTGGCCGGAGCCTCTTCCCAGGGTGCGGCGCGATGCTCGGCAGCTGCTCAGTCGCGATCGGGCCCTGGTGGCGATTCATCGTCCTGAGTCGTCCGATCAACTTCAGCAGGCCCGGCATCGCCTGGTGTTTGATGAGTTTCTGTTGCTGCAGCTCGGCTTGATGCAACGCCGCGCGGCGTTGAAGCAGCGCTCCGCCCCCTCCCTGACCAGCAGCGCATCGGATCGTGATGGGTTGCTGGGTCGGTTCCTGGCGATGCTGCCATTCGAATTCACTGCTGCGCAGCAGCGGGTTCTGGCGGAAATCGAGGCGGATCTGAACCGGCAGGAACCGATGGCTCGACTGGTTCAGGGGGATGTGGGCAGCGGCAAGACTGTCGTGGCAGTGGCTGCTCTGTTGCGAGCCATTCAGGCCGGATGGCAGGGGGCAATGATGGCTCCCACCGAGGTGCTCGCTGAGCAGCACTACCGCAGTCTCTGCGGCTGGATGCCAGCTCTGCATGTCACCGTTGAGCTGTTGACGGGTTCTACCCCCCAGAAACAACGCCGCAGGATCCTCGCTGACGTTGGTTCAGGTGCTTGCAAAATTCTGGTCGGGACCCATGCCCTGCTGGAGGATCCGGTGGCTTTCTCCCGTCTTGGCCTGGTGGTTGTGGACGAACAGCACCGTTTCGGTGTGCGTCAGCGCAACCGTTTGCTCGGCAAGGGGTTGCAGCCTCACCTGCTCACCATGACGGCAACGCCGATTCCCCGCACCTTGGCGCTCTCCCTGCATGGTGATCTGGATGTGAGCCAGATCGATGAATTGCCGCCCGGACGGACGCCGATTCGCACCGCCATGATCACCGGCTCGAATCGCGACGAGGCCTACGACTTGATCCGGGACGAAGTGGACAAGGGCCAGAGGGCCTATGTCGTGCTTCCACTGGTGGAGGAGTCCGAAAAGATGGATCTGCGTTCTGCTGTGGATGTGCACAGGCAGCTGGCCGATGAGGTGTTTCCTGATCTTCAGGTAGGACTCCTGCACGGACGTCTCGCCAGTGCGGACAAGCAGGCCGTGATCAGAGCCTTCGCTTCAGGGGAGACCAAGGTTCTGGTTTCAACCACCGTGGTGGAGGTGGGAGTGGATGTGCCGGAGGCCAGCGTGATGGTGATCGACCATGCCGACCGTTTCGGCCTCGCGCAGCTGCATCAGCTGCGGGGTCGTGTCGGTCGTGGCGCGGCTGCCTCCCATTGCCTTCTGATCAATGACAGCCGCAACCCCCTCGCCCGCCAACGGCTGGAGGTTCTGGTGCGCTCCACCGACGGTTTCGAGATCGCTGAAATGGATCTGCGGCTGCGTGGACCTGGCCAGGTCCTTGGCACTCGTCAATCCGGCCTGCCGGATCTGGCGCTGGCAAGCCTTGCTGATGATGGATCGGTGCTTGAGGAAGCGCGCGAAGAAGCTGCAGACATCCTGCGTGAGGATCCCGAGCTCAGGGAGTACGCCGTGCTCAGGCGTCTTCTCGATGAGCAGCGCAGTCGTGTGACATCGTCGGCTCAGCTCAACTGAATCACATCGTTTCGCTGCTGAGGATCTCCCCATACGATGGCTGCCTTGCGCTCTGAGATCGGATGCGTCGTCCCTGGAGCGATGTGGTGATCGACGATTGCGGTGAACCGCTTGTGTCGCTCAAGCCTCGCTTTCTGTGCCTTGAGCCCCATCCCTATGCCTGCGTGGGAGCCCCTTATGGCGAGGATGCCGATCCCTATCGATTGCGCTCCGGCGTTCTGGAGCGTCTGGTTGCTGCGCAGACCCTTCTGTCGCTGCGCCGTGACCCGGAGGTCGGCACGGTGCAGCTGGCGATCTTTGATGCGTGGAGGCCGATTCGTGTCCAGGCTTTCATGGTTGAGTACGCCGTTCAGGAGCAATGTCGCTCACAGGGCATTGATGCCGCCGACCCTTTGATGGCTGCAGCGCTTGAACAGGTGCAAAAGGATGTGGCCCGGTTCTGGGCTCCTCCGAGTCCGGATCCCTGCACACCTCCCCCTCACAGCACCGGTGCCGCTGTTGATCTCACCCTTGCGGACTGCTCTGGAGATCCACTGGAGATGGGTGGTGACATCGATGCCATCGGCGATCAGTCGATTCCTGATCACCATGCCGACGAAGCTGAGGCGAACCCTCGCAGTGAGGCGGCTCTCTGGCACCGTCGACGCTGTCTGCTAAACGAGGTGATGTCCGAGGCTGGTTTTGCCAGACATCCCAATGAGTGGTGGCACTTCAGCCACGGTGATCAGCTCTGGGCCTGGCAACAACAGACCCCAGGAGCGATCTATGCCTCTGTTCCCAGTAGCTGTTGAACCAACTCGTCTCCGAGTCGGTTGACATGAGCTCCGAAACTGCGCCTCACTCCGCACTGTTTCCAGCTGATCAGCAAGGGCTCCAGCGTTAATTCCAGTTGATCAAGGGGCATCTTCTGCAGGAACGGCCTGGCGAGGACCTGAAGATTCGGAGTGCCACCCAACCAGAGCTGATATTGATTCAAACCACTGCCCACCAAAGCCAGTTCGGCCATGTAGGGACGGGCGCATCCATTGGGACATCCGGTCATGCGCACCAGCACCGACTGGTCGATGCCCAGTTTCTGCAACAACGCATCCAGGCGGTCAAGCACCTCGGGGAGAATCCTCTCAGCCTCTGTGATCGCCAGCCCGCAAGTGGGTAGGGCTGGGCAGGCAATTGCATGACGTGCCAGCGGGGCTGGTTCGCCTGGAAGCTCAAACCCAAGTTCTGCGAGTGCCTGCTTGATCGATGTTTTCTGTGCGGCACCGATGTTGCAGAGCAGCAGATCCTGATTGGCCGTCAGGCGGATTTCCAGCTGATAGGTCTGCACAATCTTGCGCAAGCCATTTTTCACCGCGCCCTCGAGACGTCCACACATCATCGGAAGTCCGACGAACCAGAGACCTTTCTTCTGACGGTGCCAACCAAGGTAGTCCTGGAGCTTGGCAACCGGTTCCTGGCGGAGGCCCTTCAGTTCACCTCTGAAGTAGTTCTTCTTCAGTGTTGATCTGAACCAGGTGATCCCCCGCTGGTGCAGGAGATATTTCATACGGGCATGCTTGCGAACTTCACGATCTCCGTGATCCCTCTGCAGAGCCATGATCGCCTGCAGCAGATCAAAGATGTCTTCCGCCTTCACGTAACCCAGCATGTCGGCGGTTCTTGCAAACGTGTCCTCCTGGTTGTGGGTCCGGCCCATCCCGCCCCCCACATAGACATTGCAGCCTTTCAGTGCTCCTGAGGCATCGGCAAAAGCCACCAGTCCGATGTCCTGTGTCAGCAGATCAACGGAGTTGTCGCCTGGCACGGTGACGGCAACCTTGAATTTGCGGGGCAGGTAGGTGTCGCCGTAGAGAGGTTCGGCTCCGCTGCCGGAAAAGACGCCTCCCTTCTGCTGACGGCTGCGGGCCTTACGTACGGTTTTGGCTGGCTGAAAGCGGTAGCTGTGGTCGCCGTCAATCCACATGTCCAGGTAGGACCCCTCCGCTGCTTCAGGACTGAGCAGATCAGCGATTTGATCAGCGAGTGCCCTTGCTGCCGGGTAGGCACCCTTCTCGAACGGCGCAGGGGGTGCCATCACGTTGCGGTTGATATCACCACAGGCGGCCAGGGTTGACCCCAGATTGGTGATGATCGTGCCGATCACGGTCTTCAGGTCACCCTTCGGCACCCCGTGCATCTGAAAGGCCTGCCGCGTTGTCGCACGCAGGGTGCCATCGCCGTACTGGTCGGAGAGGTCATCGAGAGCGGCGAACAGGTCAGCAGGAACCCGGCCACCTGGATTGCGCAGGCGCAGCATCATCTGCCAGCAGCGCACCTTGTCGGTTTTGCGCAGTTCGCGATGGTTCTGCTGATAGCTGCCGTGAAATTTCAGCAGCTGAACGGCATCTTCACTGAAACGGATGTCCTCGTTCAGCAGTTCCGACTGCAGCGGCTCGCGCAGATGACCGCTGTAAAGCTTCCTTTTCTCAGCTTTTGACAGCGCTGTGTCGATGGACTCCGTGCGCGCTGCAGGCCCATCCAGCACAGAAGCCACCATGGCCTCCTGCGCATTGGATGTGGCTGTCAGTCCGTCGCTCACACGTGCACCGTTGTTGCATTTGAAACTAGCGAAGCGGCGTCTCATAAAGTCGCCACCTGCATTGGCACGTGGAGTGGCAAACACGTTTCTGCTCGAGATCGGCACCGAGGAACTACCGGCCGATTTCGTGCGCTCAGCGCTTCAGCAGCTGGAGCGGCGTGTCCGCACTGATCTGAAGGAACTGCGGCTCGACCATGGACCGCTCACGGTGACGGGAACACCACGTCGTTTGCTAGTTCAGATCAGCGATCTCATCGATTCACAGCCTGATCTGGAGGAGGATCGCAAGGGCCCTCCTGTGTCCCAGGCTCTTGTTGACGGCCAGCCAGGACCGGCTGCTCTTGGTTTTGCCAAGCGTTGCGGCGTGGACCCCTCGCAGCTTGAAACCAGGGATACGCCCAAGGGTCCATGTCTGTTTGCTCGCGTCTGCACCCCTGGTCAGGCGAGTGCTGTTCTGTTGCAGGACTTCATCCCCCAGTGGATCGACAGCCTTCAGGGGCGTCGGTTCATGCGCTGGGGAAGCGGAGAGCAGCGGTTCAGTCGACCTGTGCGCTGGCTTGTGGCGCTGCTTGGTGAGGCCCTGATTCCTGTGACTCTCGACGCCTCTGATCCTCTTGTGCGCAGTGGTCGTCACAGTCGAGGCCATCGTCTTCATGACTCGCTCGCTGAGTTGAAGTCTGCGGATCAACTCCCATCGCGTCTTGCTGAAGCCGGTGTGATGGTTGACCGCGATCAGCGTGCCGAAGTGATCCGCAGCTCCATTGCTGCCGAGGCAGCCTCCTGCGGTGGTGAGGCTGATTGTCCGGAAAGCCTGTTTCAGGAGCTGGTGGATCTGGTGGAAGCCCCCCTCGTGCTGAAGGGTGAAATCGCAGATCAGTATCTGGATTTACCGCCGGAAGTGATTGTCACGGTGATGCAGTCGCATCAACGCTATGTCCCCCTCAGGCAACCGAACACGACTGCCGATCCGCTGCAGCTCAGCGCTCGAACCGTCTTGCGGTCCGATTTTCTGCTTGTCGGCAACGGATTGCCTGATGCCTCCATGACGATTGTCAGCGGTAATCAGCGAGTTCTCAGTGCCCGTCTAGCGGATGCTGAGTTTTTCCTCAACGTTGATCGCCGTCAGCCCAGCGAGCAACGGCGTCAGGAGCTCGATCGCGTCACGTTCGCTGAAGGTCTCGGCAGCCTGCTGGATCGCACTGAGAGGATCAGTTGGGTGATGGACCAGCTGGTTCAGGCCCTCGCAACCAGCGACTCACTGGCAGACCATGGACGCCGTGCAGCCCATCTCTGCAAGAACGATCTTGTCAGCCAGATGGTGGGTGAATTCCCTGAACTGCAGGGGCTGATGGGCGGTAAATATCTGCTTGAAGAGGGGGAGCACCGTGATGTTGCCTTGGCAGTGGCGGAGCACTATCAACCCGCTGGTGCGGGGGACGCACCCCCTTCCAGCGATGCCGGTGCCCTGCTGGCGCTGGCCGAGCGCTTTGAGCTTCTGCTCAGCATTTTCGCCAAAGGTCAGCGCCCGACGGGTTCGTCCGACCCCTATGCGCTCCGACGCGCCGGCAATGGGATCGTTCAGATTCTCTGGGACCGTGGCTGGCGGCTGCCGTTGCAGACGCTGCTGACCACAGCGGCAGATCACTGGGCAGATCTGTTCCCGGCGTTTCAGTTCGATGCCGCTGGTCTTGCCAATGATCTGGGCCAGCTGTTGCGGCAACGCATGGTGTCTCAGTTCGAGGAGGATGGTTTTCCTCCTGACCTTGTGCAGGCAGTGAGCGGAGAGGGGGTGAGCAGCGCCCGTCTGCTTCAGGATCCGGTCGATGCCCGTGAACGACTTTTATTGCTGCAGGAACTGCGGGATGGCGATCGGCTTCAGGCCGTTCAGGCAGTGGTTCAACGCGCATCCAAACTTGCTGAGAAAGGTGATCTCGACACCTCTCAACTGGTTCCGGGATCAGTGATCGAAGCCTCGTTGTTCGATTCACCCAGTGAGTCTGATCTGCTGAACCAGTTGCAGACGCTCGGGCCGCTAGCTGAGGCCTGTGATTATCGAGGCCTGGCGTCTGAGCTTCAGGGTGCTGCAAGAGCTCTTGAAGCCTTCTTCGACGGTGAGAACAGCGTGATGGTGATGGCTGATGACGATGCTGTGAGACGCAACCGTCTGAACCTGCTTGGCGTCCTGCGCAATCAGGCTTCCGTTCTGGCGCGTTTCGACAACATCCAGTCCTGAACAAGCGGCTGATCTCAACAGATGATGAGCTCAGCCGCTGATGGGATCAGCTGGTGGTGACCTTTGAACGCTCCTCGCCGCTTGAGGCGTGGTCTTCACTGCTTTGCGATTTGATCGCCTGGGCCGCTTCCTCCGCCAGGAAGTCACCGTCTGTGCGTCCCACCGCTGAGGGAACAGACCCGTAGTTGGACGGTGCAAGGGCCTGACCGCGCAACAGGCTGCCAACCGTGCGCAGGGTGAGTTTGACCTGCTGCCAGGGATTCATCATCACCACCCGCTTGTACAGGTAGCTGTCAAAGGTGAGTTTCTGAACATCGCGGTCATCGCACATTTCCACGAAGGCTTCCCGGGCGGCGTCGTTCCTGTAGAAAATCCTCTGGAGTATGTCGAGCACCGCATAAGTGGCGCCGTACTTCCGGTCCCAGCGCTTCAGGTAGGTCGACTTGATCTGCTTCTCCGTGGGGATGCGGCTTCCATTCGCGGAGATCTCCACGATGGCTTCCGCACACATCCGTCCGCTCTTGGCTGCGAAGTAAATCCCTTCGCCGGAGCTCTTGGTGACATAGCCAGCGGCGTCGCCAACCAGGGCCATTCGACCCACGACCCGTCTTGGACGGGGATGTTCGGGGATGGGATGGGCTTCGACCTTGATCACCTCACCCTTGAACAGACGCTTGCGTGCACGCTCACGAATCCCTTTCTGAAGGCCTTTGATCAGCGACTGGTTCTGCTGCATCGTTCCTGTTCCCACAGCAACGTGGTCGAACTTGGGGAACACCCAGGCATAAAAATCAGGTGAGACGTCGGTGCCCACATACATCTCGGCGAGATCCTCGTAGTAGGTCATCTCCTCGGCAGGCAGCTTGATGCGTTCCTGGAAAGCGATCGCCACGTTGTAATCACCGGCATCCATGGCCTTGGCGACGCGGGAGTTTGCACCGTCAGCGCCAATGATCAGATCCACCTCCAGAGTCTTCAGCTCTCCGGTTGGACCTCCATTGCTGTAGTCGGCGTAATGCAGGGTGTATGGGCCCTGACGATTGGTTCCGGTATCAATTTTCTGTACGAGCGCATTCACGAGAGTCGCCCCTAGCTCGGCGGAGCGGTTGCGCAGGAAGGCATCAAAAACCTCACGACGACACATGCCGATGTAGGCATCGTTGTCGTAGCCGAGTGGATCCAGCCTGATGTCCACCTCCTTGTTGGAGGGGGAGATCATCTTCATGTTGCGGACTTTTCGATCGATGATCGATTCGGGAAGTTCGAATTCCTCGACCATGCAGAGTGGGATCGCTCCTCCACAGGGCTTGGCATTGTCGAGTTTGCGCTCGAACAGCCAGGTGTTGATGCCAGCTTTTGCAAGCACTTCAGCGGCGCAGGATCCGCTCGGACCTCCGCCGATGACAGCAACTCTCAGCATCTCAGCACTCTCCGCTGGACTCTAAATCGAAGTTACACCGCAATCAGTCCTTTCGCTGCTGGCACTGGCGCACCCCCTTACGATCGAAACATCAGTGAGGTGTTCTTTTGTCCCGGGCTGTCGCAACCCGAAGCAGGAAGCGTGACAGCAGCCGCGATGACATCCCCATCGCCCGCCGCAGTCGTTCCTCACAACCGAAGCGTGGGAGTGGTCTGGGACTTCTGCTCGCCTGTGGAGTTGTCTTCTCACTGTCTCTGGCCACGGTGCTGTTCCTTCCGGAGCTGCTGCCCTTCGGCTCCAAGACCCAGGTGGTTGAGGGCATTGATGAACAGCCAGGCCGTGATGGTCGCCTGCTCGGTCATTTCCCCTATCCGGAGGCGATTGTCGATCAACTGGTGCCAGTGGAGGCGGGAATTGAATTGCATCGAGATGCCGCCATTTCACTCGATGCCATGCGTCGTGCCGCTGCAGCCGATGGTGTTGATCTGAGGTTGCTGAGCGGTTATCGCTCCCAGGACCTTCAGAAAAGTATTTTCTTCGACGTCAAATCCGAGCGCAATCAAACCGCTGCGGAGCGGGCCAAGGTTTCGGCACCACCTGGATATTCCGAGCACAGCACCGGCTATGCCGTCGACCTCGGTGATGGAGACGACCCGGCCACGAATCTGTCCACCTCTTTTGAGCAGACCTACGCCTTCAGCTGGCTTCAGGATCATGCCGCTAGCTATCACTTCACGCTCTCTTTCCCTGCTGTGAATTCGCAAGGTGTCAGTTATGAGCCCTGGCACTGGCGTTTTGAAGGTTCAGCAGATGCATTGCGTAGGTTTGAACCCGCACGTCGCCTGGCCAACGGGGGTTGATGGTCGTGATTGACGCTGATCCGACTGTCGGTCAGCACAGCTGGATTGCTCTGATCTGGAGCTTTGAGCCGGAGTAACCTTCATCCAGACCGTCCACATCGACCCGAAACGATCTCACGTTGAGATAAGGTGCGTCGACTGCGCCTGCGGGCGCTCAGAGACATTCCGCCCCCTACAGACCCCTATGAGCGCCCAGCAAAAGGCGATTCGCAATATCGCGATCATCGCCCACGTTGACCATGGAAAGACGACCCTGGTCGACTCACTGCTGGCCC
The DNA here is from genome assembly GCF_014279995.1 of Synechococcus sp. BIOS-E4-1. NCBI lineage: Bacteria > Bacillati > Cyanobacteriota > Cyanophyceae > Synechococcales > Synechococcaceae > Synechococcus > Synechococcus sp. BIOS-E4-1. The sequence continues at coordinate 1,504,276 of NZ_CP047935.1, forward strand.
AGTCAGGCATTTTTCGTGACAACGAAGCAGTTCCCACCTGCGTCATGGATTCCAACGACCTGGAGCGCGAGCGCGGAATCACCATCCTTTCCAAAAACACGGCTGTCACCTACAACGACACCCGAATCAATATTGTTGACACCCCAGGACACGCTGATTTCGGTGGTGAAGTCGAGCGTGTGCTCGGAATGGTGGACGGTTGCCTTCTGATCGTTGACGCCAATGAAGGTCCGATGCCTCAGACACGATTCGTGCTGAAAAAGGCACTCGAACAGGGTCTGAGGCCCATTGTTTTTGTGAACAAGATCGATCGTGCTCGGGTTGATCCTGAGACTGCTGTCGACAAGGTGCTTGATCTGTTCCTCGAGCTGGGCGCCGACGACGACCAGTGTGATTTCCCTTATCTGTTCGGAAGTGGCCTGGGCGGATTCGCCAAGCCCGATATGAAAACCGAGAGCGACACCATGCGTCCGCTCTTCGATGCGATTCTGCGCCATGTTCCACCTCCGGTGGGCGATTCCACCAAGCCTCTCCAGCTTCAGATCACTACGCTTGATTACTCCGATTTTCTTGGTCGGATCATCATTGGCCGTGTGCACAACGGCGTGATCAAGCAGGGTCAGAATGCTGTTCTGATCAAAGATGACGGCAACCTCAAGAAGGGGAGGATCAGCAAACTGCTTGGTTTTGAAGGTTTGCAGCGGGTTGAAATCGCTGAAGCCAGTGCCGGTGATCTGGTGGCTGTGGCCGGGTTCGACGAGGTCAACATCGGCGAGACGATTGCCTGTCCCGATGAACCCAAGGCTCTGCCACTCATCAAGGTTGATGAGCCCACCCTGCAGATGACCTTTGTGGTCAACGACTCACCCTTTGCAGGCAAAGAAGGCAAGTTCGTGACCAGCCGTCAGGTGCGCGACCGTCTCCAGCGAGAGCTGTTGACCAACGTTGCACTCCGGGTTGAAGACACGGATTCACCTGACCGATTTGCAGTGAGCGGTCGCGGTGAGCTGCACCTCGGCATCCTCATCGAAACCATGCGTCGCGAGGGTTACGAATTCCAGGTGTCGCAGCCACAGGTGATTTTCAGGACCATCGACGGCACACCCTGTGAGCCTGTCGAGACCCTTGTGATGGATGTTCCTGAAGCAGCTGTGGGAAGTTGCATTGAAAAACTGGGATCACGCAAGGCTGAGATGCAGAACATGGAAACCAGTTCTGATGGGCGAACACAGCTGGAATTTGTTGTTCCTTCACGGGGCCTGATCGGTTTCCGCGGTGAATTCATTCGCGCCACCCGTGGTGAAGGGATCATGAGCCATTCCTTTTTTGAATACCGGCCAATGACGGGTGATTTCGACACCCGCCGAAACGGTGTTCTGATCGCATTTGAGGAAGGAACTGCCACCTTCTATGCCCTCAAGAACGCTGAAGATCGCGGCCAGTTCTTCATTGCCCCGGGAACCAAGGTCTACAAAGGCATGATCATCGGCGAGAACAATCGCCCTCAGGATCTAGAGATCAATGTCTGCAAGTCGAAGCAGCTCACCAACATGCGTTCCGCCGGTGCTGAAGAACTCGACACCCTGCAGGCTCCCGTGCAGATGACGCTCGAACGCGCCCTTGAATACATCGGTCCCGGCGAAATGCTCGAGGTCACTCCGGAATCGATTCGTCTGCGCAAACTGCCTGCGAAGAAGATGGCCAAGCGTTGAGTCCGGCTGACGATCCCCGTTTCCCGCAGGCTCTGGAGCTGTTCAACTCCGGAGCCTGGTACGAGGCCCACGATGCCTTTGAGGAGATCTGGCACGAACAGATCGATCCCGATCGCAAGTTGATTCAGGCGATTGTGCAGATCGCTGTCGCGCATGTGCACCTCGAACGGGGCAATACACGCGGAGCCACCATTCTTCTCGGTGAGGGTATCGGTCGCCTCAGACCCTCATTACCCACTGCTCTGGGGCTTGACCTCACGGCGTTGCATAAGGCGGTCGCTGACCGCCTGAGCGCCCTTCAGTCCGGCTCGGACCCAGAGGTTCTTCCGCCACCCCGACTGCTTGCAGCGGAGTGATTCGTGGGACCATGACACATCCTTTCCTCAGCGCCTGGGCCGATCGTGTTCCTTCCGTTTCAGCGATCGATAACCGTGCTCCGTGGTTGCTTGAGCTTTTGCGCGGGTCTGGTTCTTGCCATGGCAGGACCTTCGCTGGCACAGGAGTTTGTCGCGCCTCTGGAGGGTCCACCGTCGGACGATGGTCTGATCACCATCGAATCCGACAGCCAGACGGCTGACAACATCACGGGTGTGGTCACCGCCATCGGCAATGTCCGCATCGTTTACCCCTCGCGCGGAATGGTGGCGACGTCCCGTCAAGCTCAGTATTTCAGTCGCGAGGGGCGCCTGGTGCTGAGTGGTGATGTCGACGTCGTGCAGGAAGATGGCAGCTCACTCAGGGCAGAACGTGTGACCTACAACCTTGAGGATGAACGGGCTGTGGCTGTACCGCCGAGTGGCGAGCAGGTTCGCTCCACCATGATCCTGCGCCCTGATCAGCCAGGGCAGACCCCGCTGACGCCATGAGTCTCAGTCTCAATCGGGTCTCTCTCTCCCTGGGAGGTCGACCTCTGGTGAAAGACCTCACGCTGACGCTGGAACCGGGTGAAGTGATTGGTCTTCTAGGCCCTAACGGTGCTGGTAAAACCACAAGTTTCAACCTTGTCATCGGCCTGCTCAAGCCCGATCAGGGAGAGGTCTTGATGGATGGACATCCCGTTGCCAGCCTCTCGATGCCTGAGAGGGCACGACTCGGGATCGGTTATCTGCCCCAGGAACCCAGTGTTTTCAGACAATTAACGGTACGGGAGAACCTGGAGCTCGTGCTGTCACAGACCGGTCTTGCCAAGCCTCAGGCCCGTGAACGCCTGCATCAACTGATCGACGATTTTCATCTGCAGCCGTTTCTGAATCGCAAGGGTTTCCAGCTGTCCGGTGGCGAACGTCGTCGTTGTGAGGTGGCCCGTGCCCTGGCGGTCGGCCTTGAAGGACCGCGTTATTTGCTGTTGGATGAGCCTTTTGCCGGTGTGGATCCTCTGGCAGTGGCTGACCTGCAGCAACTGATTCAGGCGTTGCGTCAACGGGGGATGGGAATTCTGATCACCGATCACAACGTGAGGGAAACCCTGTCGATCACGGATCGGGCCTACATCCTCACGGACGGCAGCGTTCTGGCTTCAGGGCTCTCGGATCAGGTGGCATCGGATCCTCTGGTGCGCCGTCATTACCTCGGCGAGGGATTTCAGCTGTGATCGAGGCTTTGATTCAGAGAATTCAAACTCAACTGCGCAGGATTCCGCTCCTTGATCGCTGGCTGCTCGGCGAGTTGATCGGCCCCCTTCTGTTCGCCATCGCCATGTTCACAGTGCTCGCCATCACTGTGGGGGCGCTGTTCGAGCTGGTTCGTCTGATTTCTGAAAAAAATCTGCCTGTGCTGATTGCCATACAGGTGTTGTTGCAGCGTCTGCCCAGCTTCCTGGTGCTTTCTTTCCCGATGGCCACCCTGTTTGCCACGTTGCTGGCTTATGGCCGACTCTCGAGCAACAGTGAACTCACAGCCCTGCGCAGTGTTGGTGTCACCTCAACACGCATGATTATTCCTGCGTTGGTGTTGGCTTTTCTGATGACCAACCTCACCTTTCTGTTCAACGACGTGTTGGTGCCGCGAAGTAACCGGTTGGCGGAAGTGACCCTGAGCAGTGCTCTTGGCAGGGCTATCTCCACTGAGAAAGGTAACAACATCATCTATCCACGCTTTGGGCGTGTGCAGGAACCTGATGGTTCGTCCAGCAAAGGTCTGCTTCAGCTCTTCTATGCGGGCAAATTCGAAGACGGAATCATGACCCGGGTCACCCTGCTTGATTTCTCAAGGGTCGGCTTCACTCAGATGTTGCTGGCTGAAAGAGGCCAATGGAATGAACAGGAAGCGAAGTGGGAATTTTTGAATGGTCAGATCCTTACGTTGACCCCATCAGGAAGCACCACTTCTGCCGATTTTGATCGGTATTTGTACCCGCTTAGTGCAGCACCGATCAGGATCGCCCAACTGCCGAAGGATGCACGCAACATGACCGTGGCTGAGGCGTTGCAGGCCGAGCAGCTACTTCAGAACTCCGGTGATTTGAAGGGCGCAAGGAAATTGCAGGTTCGGATCCAGGAGAAATTCACTTTTCCCATGGCGTGCCTTGTTTTCGGGTTGATTGGAGCAAGCCTTGGCTCTAAACCAAATAATCGAACCAATCGAGGTCAGGGTTTTGCGCTCAGCATCGTGATGATTTTGACGTATTACCTGCTTGCTTCAAGCTTCAGTGCACTGGGTGTCAAAGGAACACTGACACCAATACTGGCTGCTTGGAGCCCGATCCTGATCTGCCTCGGCGGTGGCGGTTTCTTACTCAGACAGGCCAGTCGATGAGTCAGACCGTCAGAATCAACACCAGTGAGTCCTCTGCTTGAGGTATTGGATGGGCTTTTCCGGTCTGGAAGCGATCGTCTCCGAACCCGTTCTGCTTCTGGGTCTGATGGCCTTTGCGCTTCTGCTGGCAGCACTCCCCTGGAGTTTCTGGGCTCTGTCCAACGGTCGTAGCTCGAGCGGTGTCCGCTCACTGATCGCACTGTCCAACCTGTTGCTGACCGCCCAGCTTGTGCTGCGCTGGTGGCAATCCGGACATTTTCCGATCAGCAACCTCTACGAGTCGCTTTGTTTTCTCGCCTGGGCCTGCACACTCACCCAGCTGCTGGTCGAACGCAACTGGTCCTCGCCATTGGTGGCAGCTGCCGCCACACCGATGGGGCTTGGCTGTATCGCCTTTGCCAGTTTCGCACTCCCTGACCAGCTCCAGCAGGCATCACCACTTGTGCCTGCTCTGCGCAGCAGCTGGCTGGTGATGCATGTGAGTGTGATCATGGTCAGTTATGCGGCACTCATGGTGGGTTCACTGCTTTCCGTTGCGGTGTTGCTGACAGACCGTGGAGAGGAACTGGAACTCCGCAGCAGCTCCATTGGAACCGGCGCTTATCGGCGACCAAAGGTTCTGGCCACAGAAGGAGGTGTTGCTGTGCAAAATCCACCGGAAGTTCAGCTTTCATCCATTCATTTCAGTCGCACTGAACAGCTCGACAGCCTGAGTTATCGCACGATCACGGTCGGTTTTCTGTTGCTCACAGTGGGCATCATCAGCGGTGCCGTCTGGGCGAATGAGGCCTGGGGAAGCTGGTGGAGCTGGGACCCGAAGGAAACCTGGGCGTTGATTTGTTGGCTGGTGTATGCCGCCTATCTCCATACCCGTCTCAGTCGCGGCTGGCAGGGTCGTCGTCCGGCACTGGTTGCGGCATCAGGTCTGGTGGTGATTGTTGTGTGTTACATCGGGGTCAATCTGCTGGGCATCGGTTTGCACAGTTATGGCTGGTTTTTTGGATAACGGGTAAATACAGGTTTTGGGTTTTGCCCAGTTTTGACCACCCGCTTGATTGAAAGGGGAAACCGTCTTAGGAGTAATTCCTCTGTACTGTGTGGCAAGACCAAGGACCTCTGAGTTCGTTGAAGTGATCCCTTGCAGTGGCCTGGAGATCTACGAGCACAAGGGAAGGAGTTGCCTTGGAGTCAGGAGATACGACAGGAACGCTGGGCGATACATCACTCGATCAACTGGTCAACACACAGTTGAAGAGGCTCGTGCATAGGCGCTGGAGAACCTTCAGATGATCTTCAGTGAGGAGTTACAGGAGAGGGGTGGGAGTACCCCTATGGCCTATGGCTATTGATGATCAACACATTGATGTAATGAGTGAGGGGTAGGGGATAGGGGCCACTCACAACACTTGTCTGTGGTGGTCACACACAAGGGTGTGAGCCATACGCCAGACCACTAGTGACATTTTTCTTGATGTTCTGAACCAGCTTTGTGTTTGAATTCCGAGTTGTGTTTCGGAGAAGAAACAAGATGTCATAGATTATCTCCGCATCCATCTGATGCACATCCGCCAAACGGGCTATTTTTGGATGCAACGGAGTGTTTTGTATAAGTCTCTTACTGAGTTCTTCTCATATCTTGCCTAAGCTATAAATTTTATATCCACCCGAGCCAGTCAAGACCGATCTCTGAGTTCGCTCAAACCCAAAATTTTCCCGGCCAGCATTTCTGACCTCCAGACCTGTTTAGGTGGTAGATGGAATAGAGAATCGTCTCTAGCCTGTGAATATGAAATACCATGCCCTCTTCGGAGTCTTGCTCCTCTCAGCATCACCTGCCATTGCTGAAGACCTCATCTATTTGGAATGTGATGTAAAAGCGACTGAAACTACTATCCAGTCAAGCACGAATGAGATTTTGGAGAAGAGAGACTTGGCAACTGTAGGTTTTTACAAGATAGATACCATCAACAGCCGACTCACCAGTGATAATTCAGGTGATTGGGAAGACGCAACTATTGCTAATGGTATTGCCACAGGTCAGTTCAATGAAGTTGAAAATGGAGTAACTGTTGTAGGTAAGGCATTGATAGAGTTCTCTCCTCCTGGGGTCTTCAACATGCAATACACTGCTTCACAAGATGATATTTTATTGAAAATGGTGATGACGGGTACTTGTCAAGACACTGATAGAGAAACTGCTGAAAAGGGTATGAATCAATGAAACTCCCAGTTCTCCTTACAAGCTTTTGATGCAGTTATTGCAATGATAAGGGCGATTGAGCTTGATGTGCCGATGAATCTCTAACTCCATACTCACCCCTCCCCCATTTGATACTGCAAACAAAACTGTAATACCCATAGAAATCCAGCCCTTATATCTGAGTGCCCAGGATTTCATATCTCCCGAACTATTTAGCTGGTAGATGGAAAAGGGACTCGTCCCTAGCCTGTGAATATGAAATATCTCGCCCTTTTCGGTGCCTTGCTCCTCTTAGCATCACCTGCTTCGGCTGATGAGAATTATAGAAGTGGAGTCTTCGAGGCAGAAAAGTATAAAATGACTTTTCATCCTTATCCCAATACAGAACACAAGTATTCTGTCTCAGTGATTGAATCAAGATCTGTCAAAGATGAGGATGGTGACATTGTTTCATCTGCATTTGATATTGATTTTGAAACAGGTGAAGTGGATGCATTTATTTCGGCAATGGGGAGAGGATTTTCACACCTTTATCGATGATGTCCTTGATTATTACCTGATTCAGTTCTGCACTCGTAATGGATACCAAGGATACTCTCACAAGCAATGAAAATTCCACTTCTTCTCTCAACCCTTCTACTCACATTATCACCTGCCGTTGCTCAAGATAATGATCAAAATAACTGCATAAGAAATAAGGAAAGTGAAATGCAAAGGTATGAAAGACTATATCGGACTGCTTCTCAACAAGTGTTAAATCCGGAGAATATGGTTGAGATAGCAAGGCAAATGGAGGATGCAGGTCAACTATCTCAAGACTTGAGCCAAGCTGAGAAGAATGGCATTGCTTACAAATTGATGACAGATCAACTTACTCAAATGAAAAGTCAGCTTGAGGTGTATAAAAGCCTGCCTGACTGTTCAGAACTTCAAGGAGACAAACGACAATGAAATGCCTTCCATTCCTTGGAGATCTACTCCTCTCAGCATCATCTGCCGTTGCTGACGACTTTGTTTATTTGAAGTGTGATGTCGAAATGAAACGCACCTATGAGTATCCATTTAAGGATCAAATCGATGTGGAGTAAACTTCACTAGTGGAATACTTTAAAGTTGATACAGCGAATAGCAAGATGATGATGGCAAATACGGCTGAATGGATGGAAGTAAATATTGTCGATGGTGTTGCTATTTAGAATATCGATGTGGTTTAAGATGGTTAGACTCACAAAAGCTTCTCATCCATGCAGACCTCTCCTCGTGGAAGATTGGATGCGGATGCCACAACTTCCAATAATGAAGGATCAATGAGAGTGGTTGTAAAAGGTTCCTGCTAAAGCTCAGATGTTTCAGCATTTCAGAAGGCCTTGCAAATTCCATAACCACCAGTGTTTGAACAGGATTTAAGCGATGAATGATCCACTCTCGTTGATTAGTCATCTTCTGCTTCGGCTAAGGCAATAAACCATTCTCTGAGTTGTTTTGGAGTTCTGATTCCTATTCGTTTCAAGCCCTTTACGAGTTGTTTGCAGTCACGAGGACTCAGATAAACCTCTGTCTCTATCTGCAGAAGCTCGTCGTACAGACATCTCTGTTCGTCTGTTAGATCCTTATACCAGTACCATTCAGTAAGCACATTTCAGACCTCTATTGGTCCCAGTATCAGCTCTGGGGTTTGAGCTGTCCTCCCCCATTCGTACCAAAAACGGCACCAAGCTTGGCTCTATTGGGGGGAATAAGGATCGATCGATCCCTTGAATTTAGTGTTGGTACATCAGCGAAATTGCTCGTGTAGTCGATTGTTAGTAAATTGGACTCTTGTTATATGCTTCTGAAGTTGCAGCTCATTCACCGCAATCGGCTAGTTTTGATCAAAGTAATGAACGGAATACACATCAACAAATTCACCTGCTCGGTCTTTTCCCTCTAAATAGACTTCTTTCCAGCGACCAAACGAGCCCATTCGGATGATTTGGTTGAACTGTTCTAATGCTTCTGCATGGGTCTCAAAGGTGTTGACTTCAACCAGGAGATTACCATCATTGAGATTAACAACGTAACAGGCTCTTCTCATGTTTGAATTTGTCATGAATTCTCGTGATGATTTAGGAAATTAAAGACCTGTGACCTGATTGCAGTGGATGGCTCTGCAGTCTCTTATAGCTGCTTTTGCGATGGAAGTGTGGGGGGCGTTTCAGGTCATGATTAATCACGTACGAGCTGTGAAACTCTCCAATCAATTCATGATATTGGCTGCTGTTCCAACACGTCTTAAGTCTCAATTGAGTAATTAAAGTGAATCATAACAGCATGTGAGTAGGCGAAAGAAGTGTACAAATCGTTATTGAAATAGACCACACCGCTGAGGTGTGAATGCAAGATTGAATTAAACATCGTTGAAGTAAATCACAGTGGAATAACATGCTGAACCCCCTTTGACTGAACCACTTGCTAAGTGGTCATGGCGTGTAGGATGTAATCGTGAAAGCTTTCAGTTCCGATGTTGAGGGATAATCAGTCAACTTGATTGTTTCAGTCTTGATACTGGATGATGATATAACTTGCATTGAGTTCCTAGCTTGTAGGATGTGTTGCCGAGGTTTTAAGATGTCTGAGAACAACAAACTGCAGTCAGCTGAATTTGGATTTTCTGGAGAAAACTTTTGTCTCATGAGAGAGTCAGTCGATGATCGCAATTATATTCTGTATATGGAAGACAATGGAAAATGGGTAGAGATGAGCTGGCAAGGTTATTTTGAGGACGGTGACATTAATTCGTTGAAAATGATTGAAGACATTACGCAGAAAATCCTCGATCAGGATGATTGGCTTCCTGATGCCGAAATGCCATCAAAGCCATTTGCTTATTACGAGGAAGGTCATATTTATTCTTTCTTAAATCGGAAAAATGAAAGAACGGTGGAGGTCGAAGCGGCTTGTTTTGATGAAGCTTCTAATATTATGTTTGGTGATGGTGAGTATGACCCTAATGACTGGAAGTTAGTGTTGATTGATCAAGAACCGATCACTCAAGCTTGATTGCTACACCGATTTAATAGTGTGCGTCATTGATTGTTTGTCTCTCTAAATCATTTTACAGTCTTTTTTTGTATTAGTGGCATCTTGATGTAACCCGTATTCTGAATCAATGAGAATTTCATCCCAACGCATATCTCGTTGAATTTTTGAATGAGCTTGCTGATTCGTCGTTACCTGTTAGGCAACTCCACCAAGGAATATGTCTGATGCAGCTCGCTGTTCACAAAAAAGCTGTCCAAGTCACTTACACGGTGGTGGATTCAATTTTTGAGTGGATGTCATCTGCCATTGCTTGAAAAGCGCTTTATTCAGCGTCCCTTCATGCTGGATATCTTTTTACTCCTGAAGGGTCATCCCTACGATCATCGATTTCAGAGTTCGTTGGTTTACTCTCTTGATCCTGGTGACTAAGCTGGGAGAACTGAGACTTGTCAGCAGATGTTCTCTCGAAACGTTGTTGTTGCGTTAATTATTTGTTTGATGACCTTTGTACCTCCAAGCCTTGCTGTGAATGTTGATACCTATCTGCATGCTGGGGTTGAAAAATCCGAATCCGGAGATTACAGAGGTGCACTGATTGAATTCAACAAGGCTATTGAACTGGATCCAAGGAATTCATCTGCGTATCAATATCGTGGAGTTGCTAAAGCTAGATATGGTGATTTTGAGGGTTCAATTATCGACTACAGTAAATCTATAGAGCTTGATTCAAGTAGTACCGAATCCTATGCAAATCGTGGTATTGCAAAAGCACGTTCTGGAGATGTTGCTGGAGCAGTCCTTGATTTTGATGTTGCTATCCAGATGAATCCTGATGATGGCAACGCCTATTTTAATCATGGTATGGCAATGGAAATGTCTAATGATCTTCAGCATGCGTGCCTGGATTGGAATCAAGCAGTTGAGCTTGGAGATCAGCAGTCCATCAGTTTCTTGAGAAAATATTGTAAATAGTAACAGCCTAAATAAATTGCAAATATTGTCTTAATGGTTGATTCACGGTTGAATGGTTGTATATGTCAATGCTTATTTGTAAGTCATGGGTGGATATTGTGATTAAAATCGATCAAAATTAAAGTGAGAAATAACACAGATTTTAGTTGGATTTGAAGAGTTCTGAAGCCATATCCCTATAACCAGATAAATTGCGTCCGGGGACACGCTTGTTGAAACGAATCGAATTTCCTGGACGTAGTGCCTCTGGAGCGAAATTGACAAGAATCAGCTCAGGTTTATCTGCTTCAGCTGCGGCAAGTTCTGCAGCGATGGCTTCAGCTGTGGTCAATGATGGTTGTTTACTTGGCAGCAAATCAACTGAACCAGCTTCGGTAGTCCCTTGTTCAGGCTGGGTTGAATCACTGGTTTGAGGCTCCTGGGTTTCGTTGGAACTTGTTGAACCAGCAGTGATTTCTGCCTCTGAGGCTGAGGATTTAATGGTTTCCGTTGCTTCTGCCGTTGCTGCAGGTTGTAGCGGTCGTAACAGAACAACGCCCACACCAAGAAGCAACAAAGAAAGTACCGTTGCTGGAAGTCCAAGGGCGCGACCCTGGAAATTCCACAGAATGGAAGAGCCTGTTAGACCCAGTACGCCTGCGATCGCGAGTAGCGGGCCAAGAAATTTCAGCAGTAAATTTTTCATTCGTAGATTATGGCGAATTCAATCCAGTAACCGTGAGTTTAATTGATGGGGTTTGGCCAACACTTTCCATCTTGGCCCACTAAGGCCCGTCTGATTGTTCAAATTTTATCTTGTGTTTGATGTTTCTACTCTTGATGTATCAAAGCAATCGTTCAGAGCTGTATTCTGCGACCTGGATGTTGGACGTTTCGGTTCTGAATTGTCTAAGTTGATATTTTTTGCTCTTCTGTGGCTCTCGATTATTGCACTGAGGTTTGAGCCTCATGGTTCTAAAGAGAACTTCGTTCTTGAGGTATTGTTTTCTTTATTCAGAGGATGTTGATCAAGTTGATGCGAGTTTTACGAGCAGGACAATTATTTGCTCTGGCTTTGTTCAGAATCTTCGTTCATGCTGTTCACGCAATTGTAGTCGTAATTTCTGATATTGAAGGATGGCTTTCTCCTTTGTCAGGTGCGGAAAGAGAGCTGATGCTTCCTGTTGACTGACGGGTTCCAATAACCAATCGTCTTGTTGTCTAGGTGCAATGTCTCTGCCCAAGCGCTCCCATCGTCGTTGGTTGGGAAGCCAACCGAACCATTGTCTGCGCCATTGACCAAATATTTCAAGAGGATGCATGTTCACTGTTTTTTAATCAGGCTTGAAAACTCACACGTTGATAACAGAACCACAGCCATTGCTGAAAGAGAAGGTTTCGATGTGATCTCCACAATGTTTGAGGATGATCAGCGTCAAAGTTTTGTGGTGGTGGAACATCACCCCGGGCTTTGTCTCTTTCCATCTCCGCCAGAATTCTGTCAACATTGTATTCGGGATGTCCAAGATGCATGAGTTGTCGTTGATCTGGCGTTTCGAAAATTGTGTAGCCAACTGATTCTCCATGTGCCAGTAATCGCAGACGTCCCTGACGTTGGGCTGCCTCCATCGCTGTATCTGGAAGCGTTGCGTAGCGACTTTGTGGACAAAGAAATTGATCATTTTGTGTTCCCATCAGCGAATGGCCTGGCACAAGGCTGCGCATTGGAAACACACCGAACAGTTTTTGCTGCAGTGCCACCTTCCTCACTCCAGCCAGATAAGCCAAAGCAAATCCCGCCCAGCACAAGCCAAGAGTGCTGGCGCAGCTGACACGGGCTTCATTAACAAGATTCACGAATTCAGACCAGTACGTGACATCCTCGAAATTGAGGTGTTCAACGGGTGCGCCGGTGATGATCAATCCATCCAGAGGCCCCTTGGCATTGGCCTCTTTCCAACTCATATACAGGTCATCGAGGTGTGATTGGTCCCAGCTCTTGTAAGCATGAGTCTGTAGCCGAATCCAGATCGGTTCGATCTGAAGCACCGAAAGTCCCAGTGGATGTAACAGATTGAATTCGTACTGTTTTCCCAGCGGCATGATGTTGAGAATTCCGATCCTTAATGGTCGGATGTCCTGGCGTTCTGCCTGTTCTGGTTTGATCCAGGAAATGCGATTGCGCTCAACGGCTGTGATCTTGTGATAGTTGGCTGGGAGGATCAGAGCCATGTCACAACCTCTCCAATCAGGCTCCTGTTGCCAGGGCCTGATCGAAGTCGGCCTTGATGTCATCGATGTGTTCAAGCCCCACTGACACTCTGACCATGGTCGGAGTCACACCTGCCGAAGACTGCTCACTTTCACTCAGCTGCTGGTGAGTGGTGGATGCGGGATGGATCACCAATGTCTTGGCATCTCCCACATTGGCTAAGTGACTCGCCAGTTTCAGGCTGTTAATGAACCGCACTGCATCGTCATAGCCGCCATTCAGCGAGAACATCAGCATGCAGCCCATGCCGCGTCCCGTAAGGTATTTCTTGGCAGCTGAATGATAGGGATCGTTGCTCAGGCCGGGATAGCTGACGCTTGTCACCTTCGGATGCTGTTGCAGCCATGTGGCAAGTTCCATCGCGTTCTGGGCATGGCGTTCGACACGCAGACTCAGGGTTTCCAGTCCCTGCAGCAGCAGGAAGCTATTGAAGGGACTCAATGCAGGGCCCCAGTCACGCAGTGCTTCCACCCGGGCTCTCAAGGCAAAAGCAATATTGCGATTGTCAGGTAGCCCCAACATTTTGCAGACGTCACTGCCGAAGCCGAACGCATCCCAGTGCACAAGACCGTGATAAGCGGGGCTTGGCTGGCTCATCAGCGGGAATTTGCCGTTGCCCCAGTTGAAGGTGCCCGCATCCACAATCACACCACCCAGACTCGTGCCATGGCCACCAATCCATTTGGTGGCGCTTTCCACCACCACATCAGCACCATGTTCGATCGGTCGCAGCAATGCACCGCAGGCGCCAAGGGTGTTGTCCACGATCAGAGGAATATCTCGTTCCTTGGCCAGAGCAGATAGACCTTCAAAATCGGGGATGTTGAATCGTGGGTTGCCCATGGCTTCCACATAGATCGCCTTGGTGTTGTCATCGATCTGTGTTGCAAAGCTGGCAACATCATCTCCTTCCGCGAATCTGACGTCGATTCCCAGTCGTGGGAACTGAACCTTGAACTGGTTGTAGGTACCTCCATACAGAAATGATGTGGACACGAAATTGTCACCCGCCTGCATGCAGTTGGTGACGGCCAGGAACTGTGCTGACTGACCTGATGCCGTGGCAAGCGCAGCGACGCCTCCTTCAAGAGCAGCCACCCGCTTCTCGAAAACATCCGTTGTCGGATTCATCAGCCGGGTGTAAATGTTCCCGAATTCCTTCAGAGCGAACAGATTGGCTCCGTGTTCCGCGTCGTTGAAGACATAGGAACTGGTCTGGTAGATCGGCACCGCCCTTGAATTTGTGGTGGAATCAGGGACCTGTCCCGCATGCAGTTGCAGGGTCTCAAAACGCTGATCCGTCACGGCAATCGCAGGGAAGTCACCTTATTTCTAGCGTTGCAGCGATCGGACGACCTCAGTCCGCGTCTGGATCAGGTTTGTCTGTTTCCGCCAACGAGGGAAGGGTCTGTCGCAGTAGTGGTGTCAGCCTGTTGCGCACTTCGCTCCGGAAGGAATCGACCGTCTCTCCCAGCAACACCGGATAGGGCTGGTCACCGCTCTGCTCACGGAGATGACGCCACTTGCTGTTTTCCTTTTCTATGAGTTCCATCAGTGCGGCCTGAAAATCATGGCTGCGTAATTGCATTTCTTCGCTTCCAAGCGCAGCTGCCTGTTCGGCCATCTGCTCTCGGAAAGCATCGAAGCTTTTGGCTTTGATGGTGTCGGGCAGACCCAGGACCGGCTGATAGTGATCCAGAAGACGCAGCTCTTCCTCCAGGAGAATGGCCCACGCCCCCTGGGATCCTTCAGCGAGTTCCATTTGGGACTGAGCCGTGTTCATGGCATCAAGGTGGAAACGTAGCCAGCGGTAGTAAGACTTGTCTTGCGTGTTCTTTTTGACGGCTGCTTTACCGGTCGTCAGCACAGGCAGGGCCGCTTCGGCTTTGCGCAGAAAAAGCCGATCCTCACGTTCCAGGTTCATTGCCCCCCAGCGCTGCCGATACTCCCAGAGTTCCGCGTAGCGACTCACGTCGTCGGCGGACCAGCCAAGGCCAGCCAGTTCATCGGCGCGATGGGTAAGTTCTTTTGCCACGCAGCTTGTTGAGTCCTGGTTCCCGAAGCGTAGATGCCGGGGGATGAAAGACCAGGGTTGATTGCTCTCACATTGGCGGCGCGCTGTGACGGTTTCGTTGCAGATAGGCGTTGACCGCAATGGGTTGTGGTTGCTCATAACCCTCATGCAGCCAGAGGTCACCAGCGGAGGAGGCGTAATGGATCTGCCATTGGTGAAGACTCCGGTAGGTCAGTGGTTCTCGTTTGAGAAGTGCCGCGTAATGAAGCACGGCTCTGCCGTAGTGATCGCTGTTGTTGTAGCCCCATAAGCCACGGCGGATGTCCTTGAGACCTCCACGTCGGACCAGATAGCGAGCTGCAGCATGAATGGAATCCCATGGGTCACGGATATTGCCGCCATTACCGATGCCCGGCTCTGACCAGGTGGTGGGTAGAAACTGCATCGGTCCCTGCGCATTGGCTACAGAGACGCCGTCGATTCGCCCCATTCCTGTTTCCACCAGATTCACTGCGGCCAATACGGTCCAGTCGATTCCTGTGGCTGCCGATGCACTGCGGTAAGCCTCGAGTAATTGATCCGCCGGTGCTGGAGTCTTGATCCTCCAGGCTGGCAATGTGGAAGAGGCAGGACCGCGATGCATCGCCAGAAACTCTCTGCGCGCAGCGATGTGCTGGTCAAAGACCCAGCGCCAGCGTGGATCCAGTTGAGTGCGAACGTCTTCACTCAGGCCCTTGCGTTTGGACAGAACCCTGTAGATCACCTGTTGTTGATGGGCAAGCGCAGCGAGGTTTTGTTCAGACATCTCAGGAATGATCAAGGCAGCCTCGATGTCGACAATCAGCTCGGCGATTTCACTTGGCTCCGTCGGCACCAGCGGGTAGTGCCGCCCATTCGGGGCAACGGGCAGGTCTGTCCGGTTTGGCAGGATCGGGATTGAGGCGCTGCTCGAGGTCTGAACTTCAGCTGTATCGGTGCTTGCAACCGTCTTGCAGGCCACTGTGATCGGACTGAGCAAGACGGGGATGCTCAACAAACAGCGCACCCAGATCCTGGTGTCACGCAAACGACTGTTCACCAACACAGGAAACCTCTTCGGTCATGGAAGTCTGGCTTGTCTCGCGGATGGTTCAGAGCCCAGTAGCTGAGGCAGCCGCTTTGGTCTTCCAGAACCATGGTCAGGGCGATTTCAGGAATCTCTGTGTGCTGCCACCATGGCTTCAGTGGTATCTGAATGGTGCAGAGGCAACCGACACGATCCATGCTGAAGTTCACAACAGGGGCCTTGGCCAGAGGGTCCGCCATGCCACCCATTCGGTAATCGCTGAACTGGTAAAGGTTCCAGTCTCCGTTCGGAGAAACATTCATCTCCCAGTACCCTTTCGCACCCGGACGAGCCAGAAAAGCTTCGAAGCAGGTATGGCTCCACAGGTTGTCCAGTCTTTGCGCTGAAGTATGTGTCTTGCCGGTGTTCAAGGCGAGGCAATCGATGGAGCTTGTGTTCAGCTTTGGGCTAAGACTGAAGCTCAGTTCAAGAGGGGCATTTTCTTTCCAAACAAACTCCGCCATGGCGAGCACTGCTGGACATTGATCAAAGTCGAAGGGAATCAGTGGGCAGACCTGCCTCACCATCACCGGATGTCTTCCCACGCTCTAAACCCCTCTTGCTGCAACGGCTTTAGATCTCAACGTCGGTTTTAGTTCTTGATTTGGTTCTTGAATGGCCGTTTCGCTTGTTGCGCTGAGGTCAGCTTCGCACCGTCGACAGACCTGGGAAAGCCTCACTTCACCGCTTGATTCCGCACATGGAAATCGGCTGGTCTCATGGCTGATGTCCGCTGCTGATCGGATCAACGACGTTGGCAGGGAGGAGCACCTCGCATTGACCCAATAGAGGAAGGCCATCTCTCCCATCTGGTAAGACCATGCTTTGCAGACATCAGTGGCAGCGGACTTCAGTGAACAACATCCGAGTGCCGTTGAACTTGCTGTTTGCGCAAGTTGGGTTGTCTTCAACCACAGCCTTCGGTTCAGGTTGCTTGAACAGGCGAGCAGGAGTGCAAGTCCCTTCCCCGCCGCCATGCTTGCCATAGTCGGAATTTCACACGATGCGAAATGTCTGAACGGGGAGTGGCTGTCTGCAGGAGACAGTGCCTTTTCGCTGTGGCGACAGCTCCTGAATTTCCTAATGCGGTAAGGGGTGGTGCCAGATCCTTATTCATGGGAGTTCGAGTGGTTCCCGCAGTTGTCCTGGATTTCTTTCATCTCTTCAAAACACCGGGGGAGGTGATTCACTGATTTTTTGTCTCACACTCATGCGTATAGTGTTCATTGCCTCGGAACTTAATTGTTTTGGATCGAGCATTTTCCGATAGCAAACCACCATCAGTGGTATTGAATTGGGGGGAGTATAAGTTTTATCCCTGTAAGTTTTCTCACAACGCTCTGGGTGTATTCTTTATAATTCTCGTATCATCAGGGCGTTCAGTGAGCATCCTTTATCTGTTGATTGCGTTCACTTGGATTGCTGTGTTCTACGGCATCGCACAGAACGAGAATTGATATTTACTCCAGCTGTCCAAGACTTTCCTCTCTATGTTGATTCGAAACAAGAGGGAGTTTCATAGCAATGAAAAACGTCAAAGAGTCCACTAGGGAAGCTGCTTTTCTTGGCTGCTTCGAATACTCGCAATCTTCAAACGCGGAAAAGGAGTGAAAGGCAAAATTTTGGACGATGTTAGGCTAAATAAAGAACACCGTTGTGGCTTGAATATCACCAAGAAGAGATAGCAGTTCTTGCTATAAGGAATTGAGAGATTAGGTTTTTAATGTCCAACGATCAACTTATGGCATTTATGGAGAAGGCTTTGGCTGATAAAGGCCTTCAGTCAAGGCTCAAGGATGCTGGAAGTCCGCAGGCTGTCGCTGAAATAGCAAAGGAGCTTGGTTACTCAGTTCCTGTCGATGATTTGTATGCGGGTGATTCTTTGTCAGCAGAGGAGCTTGAGGGTGTTGCCGGTGGTGGTGGAGCAGGGAGAAGCTGTTCTGTTGGATGCGCTTGTAAGGTGTCCTGGGATATTGAATTTGGATATCCTCAAAAATGAGTTTGTAAATTTGCAGTCTTCAGATAATTATTTGTAGTACAATAAATGTTAATGCACTTAATGCTTAGCATAATTGTGTAGTTGCTGGATTGACACGATAAAAGTTAGTAAAGTTGAGATCGGAAGCAATGTCATAGTGGTTGTTTCTTGTCATGGTTGCCTCCTGCGTGGAGATCTACCCTTCAACTCTCACCTCAAAGCTGTCAACAAATACATTTTTAACAACAAAGGGCTTTAGTGCGTAATCTTTGCGTAAACCAATCAATTGAATTTACAGGCTTAATCTTGAGGTTAAAGCCTTGATTGTCGAAGTATGCGAATAAGCAACTTTTTTATTTAATTGAAAATCGGTCTTTTATATTGGTTCAATCAAGAGATAGCCGCAAGCATAATCTCACCTCCCTGCGCAAAAAAACCTTGAACCAATGACTCACCCTTCAAGTGCGGGGATCTTCATTGTCCAGGAGCCTTGGTGCGATCTGATTTTGCATCATTTGAAACATGGGTTGAAGCTGAACCAAAAGTCGACGATGCTGATGGCAGTGGCAAAATTGCAAATGGATGGATTTTGGATTGATTCATATTGGAAGGGGGTGATATCAGGCGCTATACCGTCACTTATTACAGTGGTGGGAGTAATTCTTATAGAATTATACAGAGGAAAAGTTAAAAAACTAGAGAGATCTCAAAAAAAACTCAGTGACGAATGGGATTTCTTTTATCGCCTAGAAGAGCTCTACATAGACCAGCTTAAGGAGTGTGGCTGGAAGAATAAACACAAAGCAATTAAAGACGAACTGCGTAAGCGACTAAGGAATGATGACAAAGGTGGTGAGATTCGTTCTCCTACTGATAAACGGAAATCTATTTAAGCATTTTGCAAATACATTTTTACCAACGAGATCTGCGTTGACTCACCTGATCATTCCTGTATCCATGTAAGCGCTCTAAAAGAGGTTATGCGCGCGGAATCACCGGATGCTTTCCGCCGCAATGGATTAACTGGCCGATCTACCACTCTTTGTCAGCCCTTTCACCGCTCAGATCATCGTGTTTGACGATCTGACAGTGATACTTGGGGTTACGACCGAAAAAACGGACGCTCTGTCTCTTGTGAGCTGTAAAACTTTGTTCAATCGACACGCCTGTATAACCAGGACACCGGTGCTGGTTTGGATTGAAGAGTGATGCTCGGCTCCACCTGGCTAGTAATGAGATAGCTCATCACATCGCCATGTACGAAGTTCTTTTGGTCGCTCAGCTTCTGGCTCAGGATTCTTCGTTCCAGCAGTGGGTGGATAGTCGTCCCCCTGCAGAGCTCTGTCAGCTTTACTCAGACAAAATGATTCCCGACACGATGCTTCCCGGAGGACGTGATTCGAGCCCATGTGGCACTGAAACCTTCGACAACCCCATGGATTACGTCACCAAATAGGGCGATCCATCAATACGCCTGTCAAGCCCGATCCAGCACCTTTTCATCAGTTGCCATATGCTCTAGCTCCAAGGCACGTCCAGCCCGTTTGGCCCAGAGTGCGCGTTGCCGGTCGCTGCTATGACTGCTGCGCAGATCTGCTACCCATGTCCCTAGAACAACTCAAGGCATTCCTCGCCAAGGTCAAAGGTGATTCCAATCTTCAGCAGAAACTAAAAGCAGCTAAGTCACCTGAAGATGTTGTAGGCATTGCTAAAGAACATGGTCATGAATTCACTGCTGACAAGTTCAGTCAGCTCAGTGAAGAGGAGTTGGAAGGCGTGGCTGGTGGTGGCACCGGCATGGGTGCCGAATTTGGCTGTAGGTAACTTCAACGATATAGCATAAAAATATTTGCGACATTATTTGCAGCCAAGTATATAGAGATTGTTTGGCCAGCTACCTCTAAATCTCTACAGTTGCATGAGCTTAAAACTCCTGAATTTGCCTGATAAGCTATTGAAAAAAAATCATTACTTGGTGCAATTGATCGAACCAATTGTTAGCTAAAGGCCCTTTAGCAAATCGTTGCTATAACCGTTCAGGACTCCCGATACCTATGTCAGAAGAACAACTCAAGGCATTCCTCACCAAAGTCAAAGGCGACTCCAACCTGCAGGAGAAACTAAAAGCAGCAAACTCACTTGAAGATGTTGTAAGCATTGGCAAAGAATATGGTCATGAATTCACTTCTGAAAAGATTAGTCAGCTCAGTGAAGAGGAGTTAGAAGAAGTGGTTGGGGGAAATAAAAGCCACTATTATTGAAAACCTATACCAGCACCCTTTGCTTAAGACTTCCTCAAATTAAAATATTAGTCTACTCATTAAAGTCCCTGCCGCCGCACTCGTTTTTATCGTTTCAATCGTTTGACTAATCCCATAAACTCCTCCAAGACCTGGCACGATTGAGCGCAATAAGAATTATTCAAAGATGCCGCAGCAGACTATTGCTAGTATTGTAAAAATACCAAATACCTGTGTCAGAAGAGCAACTCAAAGCTTTCCTTGAGAAGGTCCAAGCTGACACCAGCCTTCAGGAACAGCTCAAAGCTGCAGATGATTCTGATGCAGTTCTTGCAATTGCCAAGAAGGCTGGGTTTAGTATTTATGCTGATGACTTAATTGAAAAGATAGAGCTTGCTGAAGAGGTATTGGAAGCTATTTCTGGGGGTGAATACACAGGAAATGACACGGGTCCCACGAACATGTATGGAGTATGTCATATTCCTAAATGTCCAGAATGGGCTGCCTCTAAAGGCTGAATTCCTCGCCTAAGCATTCTACTCTACACATCAAATTCTAAACTGCAAATATCCTGACCCACCTACTCATCAAAGCCCCTGCCGTAACGGTTTTGATTTCTTCAATGGCTTGACTAATCCTACAAATCAGTCCCCGATACATCACAAGACTGAGTGCAGTAAGTATTAGCCAAAGCCTCTTCCGCAGACCTTTGCTATAACCGTAAAAAAGCCTCATACCCATGTCAGATGAGCAACTCAATGCATTCCTCGAAAAAGTAAAAGCTGACAGCAGCCTTCAGTTGAAGCTCAAGGCAGCTACGGATGCCAACGCTGTTCTGGAGATTGCAAGAGATGCAGGATTTATGATTTCTGTTGACGATTTGAAAAACGTAGAAACAGTAGATCTTTCAGACGAAGAGTTAGAGGCCCTGGCTGGTGGTTACTGTACAGAGAGAACAATGAACTTGGGTACATTGTTATATGGGTGCTCTGACGATTGTACTCATCACGCAATGTGCAAATAAGTTTGTAGTTCATACCCGCAACCCCCTCACTAAATGCCTTGCTGCTTTTACTTCATCAGTCATCCCTTAAATCTCAGAAATCAATCTCCAATACCTGGCACGATTGAGCGCAGTAAGCACTAACCAAAGATGCTGCAGTTTTCTGTTGCTATCACTCCTGAACAGACTTGATACCCATGACAGAAGAGCAACTCAAGGCATTCCTCGCCAAAGTCAAAGCTGACACGAGCCTTCAGGAGTAGCTCAAAGCTGCTGCTGATTCAGATGCAGTTCTTGCGATTGCGAAAGATGCAGGATTTAGTATCTCCGCTGATGACTTGAAGAAGGCTCAATCAAAGCTTTCTGACGGTGAGCTGGAAGGAGCGGCTGGAGGTGCTGAAACTGGCTGCTGGCCGGCTCGGGACACTGCATGCTGTTACTTCACCTACTGACTTCACCTTGTAGAGAGTGGCTGTAGAAGTTTACTCATCAAAGCCGCTGCAACGGCAGGGGTTTTTCATTTCTTCAATCACCCCAAACAGCCAACAGATCAGCCTCCAATACCTGGCACGATTGAGCGCAACAGCTTTGTAAAATTTCGGGGTATTGATGGGTGTCCAGCGCTTCTTCTTGCCCGTCAAGATCTGGGATCGTCAGGTCAGCTGCTTGGTGATGAGAACTTCCCTTTTCGCTAAATTCCGCGAAATCTCATTGACACCAAAACATTGTCAAGCTCTCGCCTCAGTTTTTTGTAACTCCGAAAGTAATCAGCCATCGGAGCGAAGTCGAGAATTCCCTGTAAAAAATGAACTTGCTCAGGTAATTAAATTAACCCGATTTTGGCTCCAATTTCACCTAATTGTTTCAGAAGATATGGCTATAAAGTTGAATTAAGCCATTATTTCTGATGTCAAAGGATCAACTCAATGCCTTCATGGAGCGGGTTTCAGCTGACGAAGGTCTGCGGTCTAGACTTAAAGCAGCAACAAGTCCCCAGGCTGTCGCTGAAATAGCCAAGGAACTTGGTTACACAGTTCCTGTGGATGATTTGTACGCAGGTGATTCCCTTTCAGCACAGGAACTTGAAGCGGTTTCCGGCGGTGGAGGTGCCAAGGTAGAGAAAAGCTGTTCTTGGGGATGTGTTTGCAAGCAGTCCCTCCCACATGAAGTCGGTTATCCTAAAGAATGAGATCGTAGATGTTGGCAAATTGCTCTCTTTTGAGGGCAATTTTTGATTCGTGAAAGGGAACACCTGTCTCCTCAGCGCTTCAGTCTTGTCGTTGAAGTGAAGTGATGATCACCAGACCGAAATGCTCTCGCTGCTGCGGACTGTCCAGGATGTGAGCCCCTTGCTGATCGCGATTGTCATGCAGGCCGTAGCCTCAGCCATGTGCGAGTTGTCGTCATCCATCGGCCCTGCCTTGCCAGGGGCTTATCCTTCTTCAATCTCGCCAATAATCCCACAAATCAGCCTCCGATACCTGGAACGATTGAGCGCAGTAAATATTAGCAAAAGACAGTTAATGCCATTAATGCTATAACCGTTAAAGACTCCTAATGTCCATGTCAGAAGAACAACTTAAAGCGTTCATTCAGAAGGTCAAAGCAGACAACAGTATTCTGCAGAAGCTCAAAGCTGCAAAGTCACCTAAAGAAGTAGTTTCTGTCGCCAAGGCGCACGGTTATGAAGTTTCTGTAGAAATGATCAACAAGCTTGGCGATGAAGAATTAGAAGCTCTGGTTGGAGGTGATTGCATTCAATGTACAAATTATACTGCCTACTACCGCCATGCGTCGTTTTGTTAGTCAACTGTGCAAAGCTCTTAAATCGTGATCCGATAACCCAAAACTTGTCGTCAAGTGCACAAGACTGCCTTTTGATTGTTTCAAAATAGTTAGCGCTTCCCTTCTCATCATCAGTGATTCTTTTGTGTTTTGTTGCTGCAACATTCAGCACAGAGCCACTATCTGATTATTGCTATCAACAGTTTGGAGATAAATCATTCATGTCTGAAGAACAACTCAAAGCATTTCTGGATAAAGTCAAAGGAGATACTAGCCTTCATGAAAAGTTCAAAACTGCCAAGTCAGCGGATGATGTGGTGAGTCTTGCTTCAGATCTTGGTTATAGGTTTACTGCCGACCAGCTCAACCAAATCAGCGAACAAGAACTTGAAGGGCTTGCCGGAGGCCAGGCCTGTACTCCTTGTACCTTTGATACAGGGGGAGGGTCAGTTAGGGCGATGAATTGACTCGTCCATTACCTTCGCTCTAAATGTTTGATGCAATCATCTTCACTAAAAAGGAGCAGGGGCCATCAGCTTATACCATTTAATTTCCGTGCAATTGCTATAAATACTGAAGATATCTCACTTTCATGTCAGAAGAACAATTGAAAACCTTTATTGAGAAGGTTCAGGGAGACGACAATCTGCAGGCGAAGCTAAAAGCAGCTGCTGATCCTGATGCAGTAGTCGCGATTGCGAAAGAAGCAGGATTTAGCATCTCGGCTGACGAATTGAAGAAGGCTCCTAAGAGGCTATTTCAATCAGAGATTTCTGAAGAGGAGCTGGAAGGCGTGGCTGGTGGCAACAAGGACACTGATTGTTTGGGCTGTATGGATACAGCTCCAACGAAATAAGGTAATTCAGTAATTAAAGCCCCTGAGGATGCTGAGGGTTTAATTGCTGAAATAGCATGATGAATTCCACTAATCATCCTCTGGTGCTTGGTGCGATTGAGTGCAGTAATTATTAGTTAATGATGCTGCAGTAATACGTTGCGATAACCCCTAAACACATTTGATGCCCATGTCGCTAGAACAACTCAAAGCCTTCCTTGCCAAAGTGAAAGATAATTCGAATCTTCAGGAGAAACTAAAAACAGCTAAGTCACCTGAAGATGTTGTAGGTATTGCTAAAGAACATGGTCATGATTTCACTTCTGACAACTTCGGTCATCTCAGTGAAGAGGAGCTGGAAGGCGTGTCTGGGGGACAGTGCTACATGTCACCTTGGATTCCTAGCTTAAAGGATTAATAAGAGCATTAAGACACAAACACTCGAAAAGAAATCCCAACCCTAGAAAGTTTCACAATTAGCTCACTCAGCCCAAGTCCCACCAGTGGCAGGGGTTTTTTATTACTTCAATAGCCTAACTAATCCCATGAATAAGCCTCCAATATCTGGCACGATTGATCGCAATTGAGCAGAGATGTTCAAGCCTAAATCACAATTTAAGCCTTTTATCAACTAGACACTCCGGCCAAGACCTTCAATCAACAGCCGCATCCACCGTGCTGCCCGAGCACCGGTCGATCGTTTGACCCGGGGGGGCAGACATTGACTATGGGCCGGTCCTGAACCCATTCCAACTGGCTTTTGCCATCACAAGCAAGCACGGTGCTGAGACCAGGCTCTGCTTCTTTCCATGATCGAAGTTGACCAGGATTTTGCGGGGTCGATCGGCATTGGCGCGACGTTGCTGGAGCGCCCTAACAACACATTGGGCATCCGGTGGCTGCCTCTTCTCTCCGCTGCCAAAGCTCCCAGGCAAATTTCTCTGACCGCAGTCACCAAATCCAGCGTTACGGCTTCCACCTCGGCCTCCTGAAGGCAGTTGTGCGTTCAGCTCTGTGATTGATGGCCTGTCTCGTTGTTTCTGTTGAGTTGTTCCGTTCGGCCTGTTGAGATCGGCAGATTAGGGCCATAGTCAGAATGGGTGTAAGGGCAACTGACCAGAGATGAGTTTGAGAGAACGCTTTGCTGATCTTTTGATTCGAGCTGCCTGCCGTATCGCACCACCCGTCAAATCCGATGAAATCAGGGAGTTGACGCTGCGGTTGGAGCCAGAACAGGAGGGTGAATCCCTCATCGACTCCACTTGTGCGGATGCTGCCGATCTGCCTTCGGTGGAACCCTTATCGCTTGATCAACGCGTGATCAGTCGCTCAGTCAAAACCCTCAAGGCTGAAGCGATCAGTTCCCTTGCCACCCTTCATGCAGCCCACTTAGTCGGTGCTTCCGTCTGGGACGAAAGGCGAATCGCTGCTCGGATCAATGCCGCTTCTGGTGTCAAAGCTGCCAGTCCTGAAGTGCTCGCTGAGATCGAGGGTCTGGCAGTGACCTGGCAAAACGATCTCTCCGCCATTACCAATGCTTTGCAGCAGGTTGCTGCCATCAGTTGCCCAGAAGCACCGATCTCTCAGGACCTTCGACTGGAGGGAGAAGAGCAGGACCTTGCAGCAGACCTCATTGAGTCCTGTTCAGTTGAGCTCACTAGGCATCAGTTGGAATTGGCCATCCCTCAGGACGACAACGATGAGCAAGAACACAACGATGAACAAGAGCACACTCATGAGGGCTGATTTGTTGACTTCAGCTCACAGGAGCAATCTCTGTGATGCGAATGCTGTCTGAGGGGTTGACCCAACTGAAGTTGGGGCGAGTCGGTCACGATTGAGACTGCATTGAGTCATTGTGGTTTGATGCCTAACAAGGAATACAGGATGCCAAAAGCTGCTGGACTGGATGTTTGTTCCCATCAATACAGAACTGCTAGGAGCTGGTTGATCGCTGCTGCTGTCGAGATTCGCTTGATCATTGTTCAGAGGACGATCGAGCGCGCTTGAAGCTGATTGCAGCTCCAGAAGTACAGGATTCTGAAGCAATGATTCCCGAATTCAATGAAGAGATGAATCAACATACTGATCTTGTTCTGCAGCAAGCGATCGCGACTATCTCTATTCTCATCTCAAAGAATTACAATATAACTGTTATGAAAAAAGAATTTTAAAATCGGTCGCCATTGGATTGGTTGCATTGAAGCAACATTTGAAATATGAAAGACCATTCCAGAATTTCATGAAATCAGCTTCTCTTTACTGATTCCAGAGTGTTTCTTAACTTGATTAGTTGTTAGCCTGGTGTCTCAAGGTGCTGAAGTCAGCTCAATGACAAATAACATTGTATTCAGGTTTTACCCACACTAAGGGTTGGTTTGGATGGCTCAGGTTTTCAGCCACTGAAGAACGGAGACCACTCCCACACTCACCAGAACACCAACGAAAGCTTTAAAGAAGTCTTTGGCAAGCTGATTGAATGCTGCCAATGGCGTTGAAACTTTTATTCGGGCAACCAAGGCTAATTCGCGGCCAGCCAGCAAGCCAAGAAAGACCCATGTGGTGCTCATCGGAATCACGGATAAGCTAAGTGCTCGTGCAAATAAAATTGTTCCAAATACTAAGTCGCAAAGTGTTGCTGACCGGATATCACGAATATTAGCCTTTCTACGAATAATCTTCTGTACAGCTCCTCCACCCCATGCGAAAATCAATGCAATAGAGCAGCAGATTACAAAAATACTGATTAAAAGTTCAAAAAAACTGAGTTTTCTCGGCAGGTAAACATAGAAGCTGGCTGCATTCTGAATCATCCACTGACACCATAGCCAGGCAGTACTGAACCATTGAAGAATTAACCACCGTCGTGGTAGCTGATGGCTGTCCTGTGGATTGACGACAAATCGTCGCTCGAGAATCCATAACGTCAGCCCATAAACCACAGCTGAGGCCATCAGCGCGAAGACTCCGCCGAAGATTGATGTAGTAATCAGTGCAGATGTTTGTATAGGTGAAAAAGCAGCCAACACGAGGATGGAAGTCCCGACCGGTGCACCCCACCAGGTAAGAGCCGCCACGGTCAATGGTGGGATCAGATAATAAAGAGTGAAATTACCTGGTAATGGGAACTGAGACAGCAGTCCCCACGCAGGATCACCTGAATATATAAACCAGCCGAAAATCAATATAAAGGTTGTTGCCAAACAGATCCATATCACCTGCAGATGAATGGATGTTCTTCCACGATTACTGACCAGGAAGGTGCCCAGGGTCTGTAGAGAATCATTGGCGGTGCAGGCTGCTACGACGAGAACAAAGCCAAGGATCTGAAAAATTTGGCTGTTCATGCTTTATGATTTGGCCAGATTGAACAAGCCTTTAAAAAACTAATTTATACAGAATAACGTCGTTTTTTCAATTGCTTAATTAAAACAATAGATCCAGTTTGTAAGTGCGAAATGGCTTGGGATGGGGTATGGGATTCAAATCAATTTGATGCAAATAACATCATAGTAAATTTAATTTTAGAGATTCCATGATAATATTTTTTACCAATTAATATAAGATTTAGGACTGGACAATGATACCAGCACACTTTTTGGGATTGCGCAGAAAGGTCCTTGTTATGGCTGTTGAGTAGGTGATTTCGTCATCACCAGTTCTTGTTGTTATCGGATTTTTGAAGTTCTATTCCTTCAAAGAGGTTTTGGTTCGCTGTCATAGTATTGATGGTCAAGAGTGCAACCCATGAAGATGGCACTGACCTTGGCAGAAATGCAGGCAAGCGTATTGCGTGGCATGGGACTGGGATTATTGATTTCTTTTTTCCTGGTTCTCTACGGCATCATCTTTAACCCATTCTCTGGTCCTGAATTGGAGACGTTTGATGAGAAGCTTGTTGTGTTTGGTAGGTGTTCGCTGATCCCATTGTTTGTACTCATCTTCTCCATTGCAAGAATTGCTAGGTACCGCTTCTTTTCTAGTGAAGATATAGATTCGACTGCGGTTGCAGTACCATCTTCATCACTTTTATGCCTTCAATCCATTCTCCAGAACACTCTTGAGTAAACGGTTCTTGCTGCGATTGTCTATTTTTATGGATCCTGATGACTCCCTCTGTGTGGTTGTCAGTACTTCCTCTCTCTGCCGGTTGCTTCCTTGTTGGACGGATATTGTTTATCACAGGATTCCTTAAAGGCGCTGCTTCGAGAGCCATCGGTTTTGCCTTGACGTTTTACCCAACAGTCATTCTGTTTGTGTTGGTTGTCTTCAGCGCATTACGTTCTCTTCGCTGAAGTCCTTTTGAAAGCTGTGAGTCCTCCTCGGCAATTCTCAGGTCGTTGGTAACGATAAGAACGAAATTATTTTTTCTTTGTTTAAACATTTTTGTTTATATCACCCTATCTTTGATCAAGGTCTGATCTAAAGTGCGAATCATGTGAATCGTATCGACTTCAACCTGAGATGATTCATCATCACTGGAAGATGCTCTATCTCACAATTCTTGCGATAATTCGTCGATCAGGTTACTCAGTTCCCTCCACTGATTTTCGATCGATTGGGTGAGTGCAAACTGAACCTCAGCACGGTCAAGATTGTGTTGAGGCCTTGTTGTGCGGAAATAACGGTCACCGGAAAGATGGTCTGTGAGAAAGCGGATACCGAGCTCAAGGGGAATCAGACGAATGCAATCAGGCATATAGCGGAAATCCTCCGGCGTGAGGAATGATCGACCCACGGATAGATAACCCTCAAGGATTGCCCGGCAAAGATCCAAATCAAAGCTGACGTTCTGGGCATCGAGAGCCTCTTCGCCCGATCGATTGCAGCAGGAACGCAGACAGTCACCGATGTCGTAATGAACAAGGCCCGGTTTGACTGTGTCGAGGTCGATCAATCCCACGGCTTGTCCGGAGGCGTTATCGATCATCACATTATTGATCTTCGGATCTCCGTGGATTGGTCGCCGCTTCAGTTCACCTCTTGCACAGGCCTGCTCAAGAACGTCGATCCCTGTCCTTCGGTTCTCGATGAAGGAGACAGCATTGGCGATGCGATGGCTGTTTCGATCATTCGCCCTGGAGAACACCAGGTCAAATTCGGCAAGGTAGGCCGGGGCAATGTGGAAATTTTCCAGCGTGTCAGCCAGTTCGTCAGTGGCCAGATCACTGATCAGGTGATGAAACATGCCCAACCCGTAACCCAGTTCGCGGGCATGCAGGTCGTCTTGAATCACATCCGTCGTGGTTGCTGCACCAATGTGGGTGATGGATCGCCAGAACTCACCCTGATGCTCAACCCAGTGTCCGTGGGCATCGAGGGTCGGCAGAACTTTGGGAACCTCCCAGCGTCGGCCCAGGAGTTCCGGTGGTTGCTGGGCAAGACGCTGCTCAACGTGGTTGCCCAGTTTCAGCAGATTGCTCATCACCAATTCAGGTTGTTCAAACACCTCAGTGTTCAAACGCTGCATCACGAAGGCTGATCGTGATGCACTGCGGTTCAGTGTCACCAGAAAAGTGTCATTGACATTTCCTGACCCCAGCTGGCTGATCCCGTCGATCTGTTCTGGCGGGTGGAACAGTCCAGCGATGGTCTCCAGGATCGAGTTGGAGCTGGAGAATGGGGAAGGCACGTCGAATCGCATGGGTCTCATCACGAAACATGCCGTGTTCTTCCCCCACTGCCAGCGATGAGTGTGCGGAAAATCAGGCGGGAAGGCGGCAGCATGGTGAGCGATATTTGAACGGCACGGGTGCCACGAATCCTTCACACCGCTGACTGGCAGATCGGCAAGCCCTATCGCTGGATCGAAAACTCGCAGAAACAGGCTCGTTTGCAGCAGGAGCGTGTTGATGCGGTTCTAAGAATTGCTGAGCAGGCCAGTCAGCAACAGGCGGACGTTGTGCTGGTTGCTGGTGATTTGTTCGACTCGAGCACTGTGGCCGCTGACATGGTCATGGAGGTGCTGGAAGCGATCGGATCGATCCCATCACCTGTAGTTGTGATACCGGGCAATCATGATCACGGCGGAGCCGGTGGCATCTGGAGGCGTGAAGATCTGCTCGGGCAGATGCGGCAGCGTGCCGCCAACCTCCAATTGCTGCTCAAGCAGGAACCGGTCAGTGTTGCTGGGATCACTCTGTTGCCATGCCCATTGCTTCGGCAGCGGGAGAGCCGCAGCCCGTCTCTCTGGCTTAATCAGCTCAACTGGACTGAGCTCGATTCTCTGCAACCCCGTGTTGTTCTGGCCCATGGCTCGGTGCAGGGTTTCGGTGGCGAAGCCCAGGTGAATCAGCTTTGCCTCGATTCCCTTCCCCGGGATCAAATCGATTACATCGCTCTCGGCGACTGGCATGCGCTGATGGAGATCGATCGCAAAACCTGGTACAGCGGCACACCGGAACCCGACCGCTTTCCGAGCGGGCCCGATGACCTGAGGTCACAGGTTCTGCTGGTTGATCTGGAGAGAGGTCAACAGCCGATCGTGAAGGTCCAGTCCACCGGTCGAATGCGCTGGCATCGGATCACCATGACGCTCAACGGCGATGCCGATCTGGCCCGCTTGGAGCAACAGCTGGCCGAGTCTGTCGGCAGTCGCGTAGGGCGCGACCTGTTGCGGCTTGAACTCAACGGTCAACTGGGTCTCCAGGGACACCTCCAGCTGCAGGACCGTTTGGCGCTGCTCAGTCAACAGCTTCTTCACCTGCGTCTGCGAGGCAAGCTGCACCGTCAACCAACTGCCGAGGAGAGGGATGAGCTGCTGCTTCGGATGGACAGCCCCCTGGTCAGCACGATCGCTGCTGGTCTTCAGGAGGAGCTGCAGAGCAATGCTGATCCTCTGGTTGAGCAGGCTCTGATCGAATTGCATCGTCTTTGCGCCAGGGATTCACTTGCAACGGTTCCAGTTGCCACGCACCCTGTGACCACCGACTCATGCGCCTGATTCGCTGCCGGCTGGAAAGCGTTCGCCGTCATCGAGCTCTGGAGATTCCCTTCGCTCCAGGGCTGACTCTGATCGGTGGTGCCAATGAATCCGGCAAAAGCTCGCTTGTGGACGCGATGCATCGGGCTCTGTTTGTGCGCGCCTCTGCCACCGGAGCTGCCATTCGTGATCTGAGATCTGCCACACATGCAGGCCATCCGCAGGTGGAAATCGATTTCGATGTCGGCGGGCAGCGTTGGTCGTTGTTGAAATGCTTCAGCGGTGCCGGCGGAACCTGCCGCCTCAGCCGAGCTGGTCAGCAGGTTTTGCTCGGTGGAGATGCCGAGGATCAACTGGCCGCTCTGCTTGGAGTCGAGGAGATCATCGGCAGCCGCCAGGTGAACCGTGTGCTTCCCACCCGTTGGGCACATCTCTGGGTGATGCAGGGACTGGCCGGTCGCAATCTGCTGGAACTCAGTGGCGAGCACTATGACCTCAAGGGATTGATCACGGCTCTGGAGGGACAGGCGGAGCAATCGCTGCAGTCGCCGATCGACCAAAAGGTCTTCAACCAACTTGAACAGCTTGTTGCCTCCAGTTTCACCAGTCGCGGGGTGAAACAGAACAGTGAACTGTGGAAACGTCGGCAGGAGCTGCAGCAGGCTTCTGAACGCAAGGCTGAAGCACAGGATCGTCTGCTCAGCTACGAAACGGCCTGCATCGAGCTCGATGCGAACGAGCAGGCTCTAGATCAGCTGGAGTGTGATGCACCAGAAGTGCAGACGCTGCGTCGGAAGCTTCTTTCACTGAAGGATCTTCAACAACAGTTAGCCCCGCTGCGTCTTCAGCAGACCCAATGGCAGCAGCAATTCAGTGTTCTGAATCGTCTGGCGCAGGAGATGCAGGCTTCACAAACAACGATGAAGGCGCATCGACTGGAGCTCGGTGTGATGAACGATTCCGCAGAAACTCTTGCAAGCAATCTCGCTCGACAACGGGGTGCCTTCGAACAACTCGACCGCAAACGTCAGGCGCTTGAGGAGCGTGGCCATGCTCTGCGACGTCGTCAGGATCAGCAACGGCTTCAGCAACGCATTGAGAGCATTCGTCGTCAAAGCGATCAAAGGACCAAACTGGAACAACAGCAATCTGTGCTCAAACAACAGCTGATGCAATTACCAGGGCGTGATGCCAACGCTCTGGCTGCCTTGCAGGCTCAGCAATCTCAGCTTCGTGAGCTGGATATTCGTTTGCAAAGCATGGCATCCAGGATCGAATTGCAGTCTTCAGACACGACTGTGCGTCTTGATGGTGAACAGCTCAGGCAAGGCGACGTTGCACAAAGGACGGGGGCTTTCCGAGTCGATGTCGGTGAAGGTGTCACCCTGCTTGTCAGTCCTGGTGAAGGAACAGGCCTGTCTTCACTGTTGGCTGAGAGGGCACGATGTGAGGCTCAGTTGGTGCACAACCTCAAACTCTGGGGGGTTAGCAACATTGAAGCTGCGGAGGCTCAGTTGCAGGAACGTAAGGAGCTTCAACATCAGCTCGCTGTTCTCGAAGCACGTCTTCGTCAGCTGATGGAGCAGCACCGTGGCGAGCAGAAGGGTGGTGAAACTCTTGAACAACTTGATCAGCAGCTCGCCGAATTGCAACAACATCAAGATGAGCCAGACCTTGCCGCGGAGGAGGATCTCGAGCAGGCCTTGAACAATTGTCGCAAGACCTATCAATCAGTCCAGGAACAGGTTCGCTCTCTGCGTTCCGATTGTGATCGTGCAGAACGTGAACAGAACGGACACACCAAGCAGCTTCAGGAGCTGCAGATTCGACTGGAGCGTCAGGAGGCACGGCATGCCCAGCAGCTTCAACAGCAACACGAGATCGAGACACGGCATGGCACAGCCAACACAATCGCCGACGATCTCAGGAAGCTGTCTCATCAATGTGAGCAATTGCAGGACCAACTGCTTGTGTTGAGTCGTGATTGTGGCCTCAATGTCGACGCCGACGTTGAGACATCACTGTCTGCATTGGATGCCCGTGAGCTGAAGCTCATTCGTCAGCGTACGGATCTGAGCCGTGAACGCGGCTCATTACTGGAGCGCTGCGAACGTCTCGGAAGTCGGGAACTGCATGCAGAACTGGAGGAAGCTTGTAATCGTCTGGAGGTGGCCCAGCAGGCAGAACAACAGGAGACCCAGCTGGTTGAGGCACGCGTGCTGCTTCTCAAACGATTTCAGGAAGCACGCGCCGATCTTTCACGGCGCTACTCATCACCACTCAAGTCCAGCATCAACCGTTTCATTGCTCCATTTCTGCAGAACCCCGGCGACAGCTCTGAGCTCCGCTTTGATGCCAGCGATGGTCTGAAGGATCTGCGTCTTCAACGTTCAGGTCAGACCCTCGAGTTTTCACAACTCAGCGGAGGACTCAAGGAACAACTGAATGCCGCCGTTCGCCTGGCCATTGCCGAGGCCCTGCGCGATGGCCATGACGGCTGTCTTCCTTTGCTGTTTGATGACGCCTTTACCAACAGCGATCCGTCGCGACTGGAAGCGGTGGGCTGCATGCTCCGGCAGGCTGTCGATCTGGGTCTTCAGGTGGTGCTTCTGAGTTGCGACCCTGATCCCTACCGAGAGATTGCTGATTCAGTGATTGATCTCGATCATCACTGATGTTCTGGAATGGGTGGGTGCTGACTCAGAGTGCGTTTTCGATCACATTCATGGCTTTGAGGTAAGCCGGTGGTTCGTCGGCTGTCTCTGATTCCTCGATGCCGTTGTCATCCCGAATCAAGCGACGGGCGTTATCGGCAATCACGGCATTCACCAGTAGATCCATCGCTTCTGGTTGATCAAGGTTCTGGATTGCTTCTGCATAACGCCGACTGTGGGTGGGTCGTACCGATTCCTGGCAGTAGGTCGACAACTCCCGGCTTTCGGTCATCACCGAAAACGCCACATCCTTGGTGGTGGAATTTCCATAGATGGCCATGTAGAGCAGGTTCACCATCGAAGCGTCGTGAGCGGGAATGGCGTACTTGCGCACGATCTGTGGCCAGTAGCGCAGCGACTTGAGACCTTCCAGCCCGCCTTTGCGCAGACCTGCCTGTTCACACCAGTTCTCCAGCTCTTCCATTGAGTGCGGACAGCGATTTTCGGCTCGCATGTGCTCTGCCAACACCTGCCCTGCATGGAAATTACGGGTCGGCGTTCCCGAAACCGGCAACATCATGCTGCCGCGAACATCAGCCACCATGGCTGTGAGTTGCGCAAAGGTGTGGTCGCGCACCTTCTCCATGTCTCCGCCGCGCACCAGAGCGGCCTCGATTCTTTGGACGCCATACCCGAGCTCTGTCAGGGCAAACGGTTGGCGGTTGTAGAGCCTTTGGCGATTGCGCCTGGCCATTGACACCGTGGCTGCCTGATCCAGGCACTGGTCCAGCAAAAGCGTCAGCAGGGTTGGAAGCACACCAGGGTTGTCCTGGTGGTAGGCATACCCGAAGCCGGCAAACACCGACGACATGTTTTTTGCTGCCTTGATGTACTGCCCCTCGATGTTGTGAACGCCAGCTGAGACCTGGATGTTCGGGGATAATCGATCCAGCATTCGTGCTCCAAGCAGTGCTGTCAGTGCGTTGGGATGGCAGAAGTTGGCCGTGAAACTGTCGAGAGGATTGCGCAGAGCGCCATGGCGGTGAAACCCTGAGAAAAATCCCAGGCTCGGGACTTTTTCGCACAGCACATACGACTCGTTGGCCAGGTTGTCATGGCTGAACGATCCGGCCAGACAGGCCAGTACAACATGTTGGCGTCCCAGTTGATCCCGGAGTTGAATCGCTTCAAGCAGGTCTTCTTCCACATGGTTGCTGTTGGCACTGAGCACCACCAGCTCGCAGCGCCTGAGCAGGTCAGCCAGGGTGTTGGGCTGACGTCCGCCATCGCCTGGATGGCTGCCCATCCGCTCCATGACGGCAACGTGCTTCGGGTCCATGCCGTCTAAATCAGACTGCGAGAACGCACCGAGCAGCTCACGCTCCGGTCTTGGGGCCAGCAGCAGATTGTCCTCGTCCTTCTGCTGCATGGCGCAGTTGTAGGCGAGAGAAGCGGGATAAAGCCCCACGCTGTAGAAGCCGACCTTTCCGGTTTCCAACTCCCAGATTCGTTGTCGAACCTGATCTCTGTCGAGGCTTGGTGGAAAGAAGCCGTTTGAGTTCAACAGTGCCGCAGTGCTGAAACTCATTGCAATAACTGAGAAAATTTGGTGAGCAAGTGGTCGAGGCTCAAAGTGGCCGGCGGCTGATATCGCTGTTTCTGCCCTGATGACTGGTGTGGACACCGATGGATCTGTATCAACCGCATCAATGATCCGTCTGATGACCTGAGCTGGAAGACTGTTCCTCGGGGCATCAACAGTTTATCTCTGCAGGTCTTGTGAGCGATTGAATCGGATGATCATCATGTACTGAGCGGCGCAATATTAAGCGCCCGCTATCCCTTTCAGATGCTTTGTGGCAGTGGAGGTTGTTCAGGCAGCGATTTGGTTAACCAGAAAAAATGCAATAGATTTAATTTCCGGTAATCGAAGATCAATCTTAACTATAACTCATCGATTTAAAACAATGAACAAAAAGATTCAAAAGAGATTATATTGAATCCATCTAAAAAAACGATCCACCAATGTCTAGTCGAGAAAGAGCTTGAAGTTTAGAAGGAATAAGAACAGGAACAACATACAGATTTGGTTGCTGAAATTATATCAACGCATGGGTTTCAGATGCTTAATCAGAGCCAAATCGAGGAAAATGCCACAATTAATCCAGCCTTTCCAGCCGGAATCAAAACCTCGACAAGCCGATGCGAATAATTGAGAGATAGACAAGTCAACCAAGGAATTGGAATTGTCTACGATGGAAGGAACCAATAAATGCTGTAACGACTCATCACGAATGAATACCCCAAAAGCATCTATATCATGTTCAACTAGCGCTTGATAAGTCTTATACCGAAGACTGATGATTTTATCCGTTGACAGAGAATCCCTGGGATCTGATGATTTAATGTTTAAAGACAACTCATGCAAAGAAAAGTTGGGCAAAAATAAATCAGATGTGAACTTAAAAGTGTTTTCTTGATCCAGACAACCATCTGACCCTATTGCTGACTGATCAATTCGATCAATATAATCCATGCAAAAACCAAGCTTATGTGCCAACAAATCTATGTTATTCAAATATAATAATTTGGATAGGGAATCAGTAATTCTAGAGTTTTCTTTGTCAAGCCATGAATTTAAAGAGTGAAATGCGGTTGATAGCGTGCTCAGATTGGATTGTTGAAAGAAACCTGGACGGAGAAGTAAAAGACTCAAATAGGCATCCAATGTTGAGGCTATGCCAGAAAGACTATAAGGAATAGGCTCTGAAATGTATAAACAGTTAGCATGAAAATTGTATAAAATAACAGGAGACATTGTTGAACTTTCAACAAATTGCTCCAAATAATTAGATAGCCGATTGAAAAGTATCAGAGCAAAGTCCTGTGATTCATCTCTATAGGTGAGGTTTGATTGTTGTTTAAGATTATCAGAACACACCAGTAATTGAGAAGGTGAAATAGATGCGTGAAGAGATGCGCTAAGCGATAGGAGCTCAAGTTGATGTGAAATATAAACAGGAGAATCTAAGTTTCTGAGATGCGCATCAATATCAAGACTAAACGTGCCAACGGCATTCATAGAAGAATCAAAAAGATTGTACTGATCAAAATCTGAATAAAAGTATGGAATATCTCCGTTATCTAATTGGATAACTTCTGAGGTGAGTGCTAGATTTTCATCCCAGGAAAAGTCGCCATAAGATGTTGTATGTATTTGATCTGATAGCGTCTTCACCAAGTATGTCCATCTTTGAAGGCCTGTGATGCAGTTTTGCAATGAGAAAAGATTTCTTTGAATGTCATAGTAGTCAAAGGTGGATCTCCGAATCACACGAGTTCGCCCCTTAAATGTATGCAATAAATTGGCAACATTTTTTTTATGTTTTATCATTAAACTATGAGCTTGAGTATAACCAAGCTTAATGGAATCAATGAACTCAAAAGGAAAACACTGACCCTCTACATCAGGAAGATGTTCGGGATGACTCCACATAGAATCATCGTTAAGCAGATGTGGCCAGCGATAATTAGACTGATAACTTAAACATCCCATATCTTGAAACATGGAAGACGATGACATAGCCATAGGCTGTGCCAATGCCATCGTCATAAGCACCGATAAAGCAGGATCTAAGGATATGTCTCTTTCAGAACCATTTTGATTACGGAGTCGGAAGGGAGATATCGAGATCGGTTGCATGATATTTTCATGGTCAATGAAAATAAAACCTTCAGATGTGCAAATTAAGTTATCAAACCAAAGATCGGTATGTCGACTCAGATGGGCAACAAAAAGTTCGAAACCAAATTTTTGATAAAGTGATGGCCATCGATCTCTGGCTACTTGCGAGTAACTAACTCCTTCCTCAAAAAATCCATTTGATGCCAATAAACGAGTTCTTTGAGTTGATTGATAGTGAGCTGGCGGGGATAGACAAGAACAAATTGAATCCCAAAGAATTTCACCATCATAAAATCTTGGTTTATAAAAAATAAATTGCCTTGTCTTCGTACAAGACAACTTCAAGACCGACCTAGCATTATTGTGTGGATCACCAAGGCCATCAAACAGCAAAAACTCAGTTGGCATGATTAATTTTTGAATCTCATCTCTGCAAACATCAAAGTCGTTTAAAAATAAAAGTAACTCTTGGATCTTGTTGGAAAGAATTACAGCGATGCGATAGCAATATAAAAATGCTTGATTGAGGCTGTTTCCCTTGAGAAATTGAGTATTAAATCTTAAGATATGATAGCTTTGTTCCGCTAAACTTGTGCTGATCCTCAAAGTATTAAATTGATAACTTTGAATCGAAGGGAATTCAGTAAATGATTTTTTCAATTCAGAATGAATTTGATATTCGAAATAGTTGGTGAGAGAATTGATATCAATAAGAAATTCAGAAAAAAAAGTGGTTGACAATAGATCAGCGAAAAATTGAAACTCCCGTGATTCAACGAGCTTTAGATCAATGTCTCGGTGAAATAAACTGTTACCGATGGCTTCACTATTGACGCATAGGGAGAGAAGAGAAAGATCGGATGCTTTAATACGGCTGGAAATTGATGCAAGGCTTAAAAATAAACTCCTGATTGACATCGGAGGACCTTAGATAAATTTTATGTGATCAAAAGTGCAATAAATATAGCAAAAGCAAGAACAAAGATTCAAGCCTTGGAGGTAAGATTAATCTATAGTATATGCCTTGACAACAAAGAAGCTATTGATTAATAAATAATAATTTAAGACATGGCTTGCATGAGGCTGGTAGATTTCATGAATGAGCAGCATTAATTTTGAAAAACTGAGTTTAGATACGCAGCTTGCTATCAAGCATGCGATTGCTGTGGCTTGGTCAGATGAGTCCTTTGCAGACATGCTTAGGGATCATCCGCACGAAGCATTAAAAGAACTTGGATATGAATTACCAAGTAACGTCAAATTTGAATTTGAATGACCAGATTATTTAAACTCATCGTTCGAGGGTTAATACCTTGTCTTTTTTAACGATAGATTTAAAAGTTTTCTTCTTACGAAAGTCATTATTCAAGTCATCATATGATACATCAAGCATGTTTGTAATATCCAAGGCTCTCCAGTGAATTGTTTAAAAAGTAAAAAGATTGGAGATTTTTGGATCTTCTTTGTATAATGAAGTATTCGCTTAGTCTATTATGCCATTTGGGGTTCGAAGCGGTAAAATTAGATTAGATGATTTGTATGAAAATCCCACTGAAAAAAGAGCAACGGCTAAAGAATTCATGCTGATGTATGAAAAGCTTGTTAAAGAATCTTGGGATGATCAAGAACTTCGCGCTCGACTAATAGAGAATCCAGAAGAAGTCTTTAATGAGCGAGGATTTGATACCAGTGAGATGAAAGAAAAAGGTTACAGATTTCGAATGGTTGAGACAGATTTATCTGATCCTGAAACTGAATCAATCAAGATTCCTTTACCCAATAAACCTGCTTCGACTAATCTTACAGAGGAAGAGTTAGCAGTTATTGCTGGCGGTACATCAACTAATGGTAGTGCCGGGTCTGCCAGTACGTTGAGTTGTCCTGCATGTTCAGCAGGATCAGTCGGATCAGCTGGCTGCCAGTGCAATGCGGAGGGGGGGAAGACTAGCAGTCAGACAATCACAGGCATTGTAACCGCACCCTAGGGGGGGGAAATAGGGGATGGTAAAAATTGATCATCAGTATTAATAAGACACTTTTTCAAAAACCATTCATTCGCTGATTACTTATGCCATTCGGAGCTGCCGCAGGAACTTTCGATTTACCCTTTGATAAAAAAAAGGCAGAAGTGTTCATGTATGTCTATGAAAAATTAGTCGCGGAATCATGGACAAATCCTGAACTCAAGGAACGTATGAAGAGTGATTTGACAGGCTTATTTCAAGAACATGGACTCAATACCGAAGGTCGAACAATTGAAGCTTATGAAACACCGTGGGAAGAGAAGCATATTGTCCATTTGCCCCTTCCGAGAAAGCCGTCAAAAGAGAATATCACCGAAGAGCAGCTAACTAAGATTTATGGCGGTTCTAGTTCTTGTGTTGGAAGTGCAGGCACGTCTGGGACTGCTGGTTGTCCCGTAAGCAGTGCCAGTACAAGCAGCTCCGCAGGGACCTCTTGTGGCGGTGCAGGGGTTACCAAGGTAGAACACTCACAAAATATCCCGGTGACCCCTGATTAATGATGGTCGCATAGGCTCATAATTATAATACAATTATTTTGTCGACCATACAGAGTTTTTTGATTAAATCTTAAGGGTGCTGAATAGGTTTAACTTCAATATTTGCAAGTAATTACTGTCGACAAGCCTTTTGTATCTGCCAATAAATTTCTATATTTGCATTTCAGTAAGTCATTGTTTACATATACTTTATACGGCCAAGCTTGACATATTAGCAAAGATTTCTTTGGTGGATTGATCACAAAAAATTGATACGGTTCAACAAGAGCGGAATGTAATATTTGATGCCGTAAGTAATTTGTTTGAGCAAAGTGGCCGTTGAGTACATTGCTAACAAAAGCATGAGACTTGTCGACTCGCGAAACCTGCTCGTTTAACATAAAACAATTCGTTTCATCGTTATGCCTTTTGGGATTCGAAGCGGTTAAATCAGATTAGAAGAATTACATGAAAACTTCACTAAAAAACATACGGCTTTAGAATTCATGCTGATGTATGAATAGCTCGTAAAAGAATCATGGGATGATCAAGAACTTTGCGATCGACTGATAGAGAATCCAGAAGAAGTCTTTAATAAGCGAAGATTTGACACCTGTGAGATGAAAGAAAATGGTTTCAGATTTCGAATGGTTTCAATAGATTTATCAGGTCCTGAAACTGAATCAATCAAGATTCCATTACCCAATAAAGCTGTTTTGGCTAATCTTACAAAGGAAAAGTTAGCAGTTATTGTTGGCGGTACATCGGTTAGTGCTAGTGCTGCGTCTGCCAGTACGTTGAGTTGTCCCGCATGTACAGCAGAATCAGTTGGAAGCCGTTGCTCTGGTGGAAGAAAGACCCCCGAACAAAAAAACCTATCCTGGGTCAATAATTGATCATCACTTCCAGGGATTTAAAAAAAGAGTACACCGATGCCAGCATCATTAAAAGTATTTCGCTGTATCTTACGTATTTCTTGACTGGGAGATAATTTTAAACACAATTTTTTAATCAAACAACGTCTTTTATTTCAGGAGCTAAGTGGCACATATGGGCTTATCATAAATAAAGCAGCTTAATTATTAATGGTGTTCGGCGTCAGGAATGGAAAACTCGATCTGAGCAATTCATTCATAGATGAATCAGTTGCTCATGATTTCATGTTGATGTATGAAAGACTTGTCGAAGAAACATGGTCCGATCCAGCTCTTCGCACTCGATTGATTGAAAATCCAGAGGAAGTATTTGCAGAACGAGGCTTTGATACCAGTGAATTAAAGAAACATGGTATTTCCATTCAGATGTTTGAGACACAGCTTTATGCGCCGGGAGAAGAGCCAGTGATTATCCCCTTACCGAGGAAGCCAGACGCACAAATTATCAGTGAAGAGGAATTAAGTTCTATTTCCGGAGGATCGTCAAGTACTGGTACAACAAGTACTGCAGCAACTGCAAGTTGTCCGCTTGGATCGGCAAGTTCAACAGGGTCATGTGGTGCTCCTCCTTCCAAGCAGACGCAGAGCACGATTATGCATGTAGCAGCAAAACTAGAGGGTGTGGAGTAGTGATTTAAATTTAGTTATTACCATTCTTTTTCTTGCATTTTCTTTCTCCCTTTGTATTTATTATGATTTTTGGAGTCGCTCAAGGACATTTCAAACTCTCTTACGACGAAAATCGTGCTAAACAATTCATGCACATCTATGAAAGGCTTGTGGAAGAGTCTTGGTCAAACCCAGAATTGAGAGAACGCCTGAAATCTGATTTAAGTGGTGTCTTGGAAGAAAATGGTTTTGATACAGAAGGATTTAAGTTTGTGGCTTATGAAACAGATTACAGCAACACGCTACATCTTCCTCTTCCTCAAAAACCGACCAGTGACGTTTTGAGTGAAGAGCAATTATCCTCCTTATCAGAAGGGAGTTCGTCAGCTGCCTGTGCAGGAACCGCTGGAACGATGGGCTGCCCAGCAGGTTCAGCAAGCACCTCAGGTTCAGCTGGAAGCCACTGCACGAAGCCCAAAAAGAATGGTTAAGAACATAATTGGATCTGGAGAGGATATTGCCTTGATTTGACGGAATAATTTTTGAGTGAGATTAGTTATTCTTGAAATATAGCGCATAATAAGTAATAGTTATTTCAGACGTTATTGATTGTCTGCGTTCCAGGTGATTTGCTAGTATAATGGTTAGTATTGTTTAATTGGACTGAGATTGTCTAATATTCATAGGTAAAATTGACAATAATGATCTACTGTTTTCATCTTTATTAAAGCCTTTACAAAGGCTTGATGATTTTTTACACTTTGCATGATCTTTGCTAAGGTTGATAATTAAAATCGTTGCAAGTTAAACTTTATTTTTTAACAGAGCACAAAGTATTGAGCTAAGTTGCCATCATACAATTTAATAGCAAAAGAACAATTGTTGATTATCAAAATTCTGATGATTTGCATCAGTCCTAGGGGTGCAAGCCGGCATAAGTTAAAACTCGCAATATATATGCAAGCTTAGAAATCTGTGGCTAAAATGATGTTGCATCATACTTTACTATTGGTAGTAAGATTATTAAGGCCAACACGCAGGATCCGCTTAAGTCCTTTTAATGACTATTTGTTCGACGACGAGTCTATCGTTGTATCTACATTAGATTCATCTAATGTAGTTTACGACAAATTATTTATTGATATATATAAGCAACTAGAGGGTATAGGCTCTATAGATTTTCATGGATTGTCAGAAAAAATAAATCAGGATTTATCCATATTAATCTTTAAATGTGCCGAATGGATTAGTAAAAACTATTTCATTCTTGATTTCGAGAATGAGCAAATTCAGAATCAATATCTGTTTCACATGCGACTTGGATTAAATCTTAGCGATCTAATATTTGATGAAAATTCTTGCTGTCTAAGAGTAGAAGATCTGACCAAGCAATCTTATCAATCAGATGATAATCAATTGGCAAATTTATATAGTTGTTGTACTTCAAAGCATTTACAGGGTCTAAACATTAGGATTTTTCTCGTTAATGATAAGCCTACCATTGCAGATAAAGAATATATATACCAGGAGATTGCAAACAGTAGGATAGATCGCGATCTATTCCAAATAATTATTTCCACGAAGACAGGTATAATTATCTCCGAACCATTTAATAACGGAAGTAGCCCTTGCTCAAACTGTTTGTTTAATACACTGGAAGAAAGAGATGAAATACGTCTTTATCAAAATAATGTAAGAAGTTCGAAGTTGTCAAACACCAGTTTATTTCTACGAAATTGGTGGAATACAGAATCTTTTGCTGTGATGATCTATGCAAATCTATTAAAACGACTTCATTTATTGGATTCAACATTGCCAAAATTTCCCTTCGTTGAATATATTGATTATCTTAGCATTGATAGGCAACAATATCATGTACTGCGTAGACATCTCTCATGCCAAAACTATAATTGTCAATTTGATTTCGACCCAATTCAGAATCTCAAAGCTGATTTAAACGTTGAAGTTCATCTACAAAATTCTCAATCTGGCTTCCGTAGCCTATCCGCTAATATGTTCATCGATAACGCTGAGCACTTAGTAAGTCCGTTAACAGGTGTCGTTAAATTCCTAACGAAAGTAAAGCAAAGTGAGTCTGATATGTATCATGTTTATAATTCAGGGCATAATTGGGCTGTTCATCTGAATTCAATCAATGATTTAAAAGCAGGATTACGTACGAATTCCCAAGGCAAAGGTGAGAGCGATGCACAAGCAAAAGCTGGAGCCATTGCTGAGGCGATTGAGCGATTTTCACCGTTACACAATAAGGAACAGACTGTTATTTTTAGCGCCCAGTGTGATCTTACTTTGCCTTCCGTTTCATTACAAGCATGCTTAAAATTTTCAGATTTACAATATCAACAACGTGAATTATGGAATGATCAAAATTATCGGTTTGCTAATATTCCTTTCCCAACCAATATGAACACTCAACTTGAGTGGTCAAAAGGCTACGATTTGATTAATGATAGAGAAATACTTCTTCCCTCTGGGTATCTTTTTTTTGGCTATGACTCTGATTATGAAGACAATTTTTATTCCATTGGTTCTTCGAATGGTATATCCGTTGGTGCCAACTGTCAGGATTCAATCATTCAAGGTTTTTTAGAACTTATAGAGCGTGATGCAGTTGGAATTTGGTGGAATAATATGCTTCGGTGTCCGGGAATTCATCCTTCAAAGTTTCATACAAAATATATTGATGATCTTCACTCTTTTTATAAGACAAAGAATAGAGAATTGTATTTTATAGATTTAACAACTGATATCCACATTCCTGTGATCGCTGCTATATGTTTTAGAACAGATAAAAATAAAAAGGATATATTGATGGCATTTGGTGCTCATTTTGATCCTGTAATTGCAGCGCAACGTGCTTTAGGCGAAATCAACCAGTTCTTTCCAGCTGTTTCAGATATTAAAGATGACACTGACTCAAATTATCTCTATGATGATCCACAATCCCTTCAATGGTGGTCTGCCGCCAATTTTGAGAATCAACCCTATCTGGTGCCCTCATCCTATGGAGATCTCCCTTCTAATTATTTTGAGGGTGAAGGTCCATCAACATCTCGTGAACTGCTTGAT
The DNA here is from genome assembly GCF_014279995.1 of Synechococcus sp. BIOS-E4-1. Lineage (NCBI taxonomy): Bacteria > Bacillati > Cyanobacteriota > Cyanophyceae > Synechococcales > Synechococcaceae > Synechococcus > Synechococcus sp. BIOS-E4-1. The sequence continues at coordinate 1,548,541 of NZ_CP047935.1, forward strand.
CAGATAAAACAGCTCTGTATGAATCATAATTTCGATTTTTATGCCTATAACTACACTAAACCTAATATCAATATTTCATGTACAAAAACAATAGTTCCACAATTATCACATTTCTGGGCTAGATATGGTTGTGATCGATTATTTGAAGTGCCGGTTCGTATGGGTTATCTTCAGCACCAAAATAAGGAGACTGATTTCAATCCAATCCCAATGTTCTTATGAACTTTCTTATTCAGTTCCCTGAGTTTATCAAAATTGACAATGCAATCAGACTTCGCTCCGGTGTTATTGATACCATTGTTCCTTCGCAAATCATAGATGATCGGATCATTGCTCTTATCAGTCAACCAATTTCGACAGATTCCTTCGAGCAGCATATTAATGATCTCCTTCCAGTGTTGGCATTTTCATGTGGATTCGGAAGGGTGAAAATATTTTCAGAATGCAGGGGCATTGTTTTTGAGTTAAAGCGTTCTTGCCGTATCTCTCTTAAAAAACATAAAACAATTTTCTTTTATGATAACCATGAATACATTATCCGAACAGATAGTACTAAGGCAATATATATGTCACCTAGTTCTGCTTGGAGACTTACTTCTAAAATTGAACTCATTCCAACTGTCGAAATATTATTGAACTCCGATAGCTCGTTCATCAATTTGATGAGATCTATTTGTGATGAGATCCCCCAACAGTCTAATACATCATCTCAAGACTCAATTGATCAAGCATCTCGGCATATCCCTATTGATATTGTCGATCAATTACATATAGCTCATTCACGCAAGGGTTTCGACCACACACAGCCAATTGGAGCAACCTTCCCCTATGATGTTGATCCTCCTCATCTCTTCTATAAATCAAATAAATCAAAAGCGGATCCTATTTCACTCAATCAATTAGTCTTATCCTCTCTACCTGCTGTTAGTTTTACAACAACAATCTCATCACGACGTTCGCGAAAGAGTCTCGATATCAATCGTTTTTTATCATTCGATGACCTTTCGAGATTTTTAGGCACTGTCTTTTACACTACAAGAATATTTTTGCGTTCAGATGAATATCCTAATAGCTATGATTCATGTTTAAGATTTTACCCAAATGGTGGTGGTGTTCACGAATTAGAGCCTTTTGTTGTTGTCAATCGCGTTTCAGGTCTCGATTCAGGTATCTATCATTATTCACCTTTCCACCACCAATTATCTTTACTCTCTGTTAGTCATTCTGATCTTAAATCGACGATTTCTGAAGCATATCATTCCTCTGGAAAAGAATCACTTCCTGCCGTTTTTATAATATTAGTCTCAAGACTCGAGAGGTTGTCCTGGAAATATGAGCGAATGGCATACCACGTTACCCTTAAGAATACTGGAGTGATTTTAGGTTTTATGTCACAAGTAGCTTCTTTGCTCAATTTATATGGCTGCCCAATGGGCAATAGTGACTCATTCCGGTTTAGTCAAATTATTGGAGAAGATCCACTCAAAATGCCTGCAGTCGGAGAATTTTGTCTGAGTCCCAGTGATTAGTTCAATGAATCAAACTGATTTTATTCAAAGACTTCATCGAGATCCATCGTTTGTACCATTAAATTTTGAATTTGTCAGCTCTTTTGCAAAGGGATGTCCTACTTATTCAATATTACTGCCCCAAAATAATACACATTATATTTTCGCAAGCCAGCTTGCTGAACAGATGCTTAGCTCAACTTTATTATTGCCAAATATTGGTGATATACTATTTGATATACCTCCAGAAATTGCCAGTCTTATTAAGAATTTTCCTGTTTTTTCGTCTGTCGAGATCCATCGTAAATTTCGAGGATTTATAGGGAAAAACTATTTAAAGCAATCTCATCTTTATTGTGGTAGCATTGCAAGTCAATATATTCAAGATTCACTTTGCCTATTGAAATCAGGGGATTCACTGTCAAATAATCTTAGTGATCTAACTATGAAGATCAACTCAAAAATACTTCATTTAAGTGATCCTGTTGAAAAAATTTTTTCAAAGCTTACTCCTCAATTTGCTGCCGCTTTCAAGACATTTCCCTTTGATTTCACGCAAATTTCTATTGACCTTGTGGATGAGCTCTACAAGGTATGTCTAGATGATGATCCAAACATAGACGTAGAAACTGCCAAGCAAAGTATAGAATCCCTTTTTTTCATATTCTTTTCGGGCAGCGATACAATCATCAGCCTTTTTGAGGTTTATTTGTATCTCAGATCTAATCAGCAATTATATCCACATTTCTCATCCATGGATTCTGGTCGAAAGGCTGATTATATCCTTGCATATTTCCCATATTTTAGGTTTATTGCCAGAGTTTCTACCTCGGATCTTAATTTTGATGATTTTACAGTTAGATCAGGTGATACTGTTATGATTTCCATCCAGGCTATTAATTGTCTGATGGGCGTAAGCAAACATCGTACCTTTACGTTTGGATTTGGGGAGTACTCATGTATCGGAAAGTTTGTATCACCAGTTGTGTTGAGTGTTTTTATTGATATTGTTGAATCTGATTTCAAGCTTCTGAAATTAGATTGCAAGGGTTTTGCTCCTCATCCAATACTAACCTATCTTGATAATCCACAAGTTATAATTTAATTTGATTTGTCGTGTATCGACTCACGCCCGAAATTTTTTTTCGATCAGTACTCATAATTTTTCACCAAGTGTTGATGATATATGAGCTTGTTAATACCTAGCCTTGCCTAGTATCTCTAGATCATGATTGATTTCGGTTTGTTTATGTTTTACTCATCTCATTCGTTCATTGTATTGTTTGCTTCATTAACGCGAGTTCATTGACTACTGAGCAATTGCTGATTGATCAGTGATTGGTTTCGATCTCTTCAGCTTTCCTTGGCTTCAATCAGGGAATTTTTTTATTGATATAGTTTGAGCAAAGATGTTCATTCTTCGCGTCGTATCTAATTTGTGTTAGGGAATCAGATGTCATTGATACAGTTTTTCCTGCATATGTGACGAATGACTTGCCTTGAAGGTGTACCATGATGGTACCGACACACCTATGATTGCAATTTTGAATTGGTTTGATGAACAGTGCTGAGATGGAAAATGAGATCCGTACACTGCTCGGGAATTCAGATATTGGCTTGTTAGAGGGTCTCTTGGTTGACTCGGCAGATTGGGGTGTCAATATCAGAATGACGTTGAATAATGAATTTGTCGAAGTTGATCTGATTAAAAACTGGGATGGTTTTGAAATGATCTTGCTCGACGAGCAAAAAAGAGACTCGATTCAAATTGATGAACTTCAGGATATTCTTCAGATTCTAAAAAGTCACTACTAAACTTCTTCGGAAGCGGGTTTTGGTTCCCTCTCGAAGCTGAATTTCATCGCCAGAATGGCCAAGTTTAACGTCAATGTAAATGCATTTGCGATCATCACCGGTTTGGCCTCAACCTGAAAGCCATAGATCACCCAACACAGACAGCCAGTGCTGAAAGTCAGTAACAAGGCATAAGAAACGTCCTTCGCCGATTGGCTTTTCCAGGTTTTGATGACTTGTGGCAAAAATGCGATTGTTGATAGTGTTGCCGCTGCGAAGCCGAACAATTCTGAAGAACTCAAATCGAATGGCATTTGAACGATGTCTTTTGATTGTGCTTGACTTCTGAGGTTAACTGATGTTTCCGACTGTCTGAACGCTTAATCAGAACAATGCTTCACAGCTTTGAGTTTGACAGGCTATCAAAAAGAGATGTCGAGCCTTTTAGCAACTTGAAACTAGACCTGTTCATTGCCAGCATTGAGTTTTGTTGAAGTGATCCATGGCTTTAAAGCTCTTCGGTGGTCCCAGAACGCGAGCCAGCATGCCTCGCTGGTTCATGGAGGAGAAAGCGATCGACTACGAGCTGGTGGAACTGGACCTTCAGTCGAATCAACATCGCCAGCCCGAATTTCTTGGCATCAACCCATTTGGAAAGTTGCCCGCTCTGATCGACAGCGACGTGCTGCTTGAGGATGGTTCTCCCCTGAAGTTGTTTGAAAGCGGTGCAATCCTGTTGCATCTGGCCGAGCATTACAGCGGCGAGATCATCACGCCTGCACAGCGAGCTCTGACCAGCCAGTGGCTGTTGTTTGCTAACTCAACTCTTTCCATTGCTTTGTTCGTTCCCTCCAATCGCGAGCGTGAATTCCCACGACTCATGGAGACGCTCAATCAGCAATTGGATCCTGAACGTCCTCTCGTTGGTGAGTGTTGGGGAGCAGCGGACTGTGCTGTTCAGGCTTACCTCAGTTACCTGCCACTGTTTTTTCCTGAGATCGATCTCAGCCCTTATCCCGTCGTTCAGGCAGTGATTGAGTGCACGAGTCGACGTCCGGCCTACAGGTTGGTCATGGGTTATTCCTGAACTGTGATCATCCTCTTTGTTCATGTTGATTGGCGATTCAGTCAATGCATGGGAAGGTGTGCAAAATGACTGCGGCAACCCTGGTTCGGATGGATCTCGCTTCATTGCATCGGGAACTCGTTGACAGTCCTGACCTGTTGATTGTTCAGGATCTCGATGGGGTCTGCATTCCACTTGTGAAGGATCCCCTGACCAGGACCCTTTCTCCGGAATACGTGCAAGCCGCTGCCCGATTACGAGGCAGTTTCGCCGTGCTCACCAATGGTGAGCACGAAGGTCGTCGTGGAGTGAATCGTCTGGTTGAAACGGCACTCGGTGACAGTGCAATAGCGCGCAGCCAAGGCCTCTACCTACCTGGTCTTGCCGCTGGTGGAGTGCAGTTCCAGGATGAATTCGGCCATGTCACGCATCCAGGAGTCAGTGAGTCTGAAATCAGCTTCCTGGCTTCCGTCCCGGAGCGGATGAAGGCTCTGATGAGTTCCATGCTTCCTGCCTTGATGCCGGAATTGAACGATGAGCAGCTTGCCGTTGAGTTGGAGCTGGCTGTTTTAGACACTCAGCTCTCACCAACCATCAATCTCAACCACCTGTTCAGTCGAACCCCTGACGATGTTGCGCATCAGCGGCGATTGCAGTCAATGCTGGAGTCGCTCATGCAGCAACTGATGGCGATGGCTGTGGCCGAAGGGCTTCAGGACTCTTTCTTTCTGCACGTTGCTCCCAACCTCGGGCGCGACTCCCTTGGCCATGAACGGCTCAAGCCAGCCGAGCAGGGCAATGTTGGCAGCACCGATATCCAGTTCATGTTGCGGGGAGCTATCAAGGAAGCCGGGTTACTGGTCTTGATCAATCGCCATATCCAAGCGCGCACAGGCACCGCGCCTCTCGGTGAAGAGTTCAACGTTCGAACCGCACCCCACGACCATGCATCGCTGCTTGCCCTGTGCAAACAACGGATACCCGTTGATCAGATGCCTCACCTGGTGGGCGTCGGTGACACCGTTACTTCAACAATCAACCCTTCGGGAGATGGCTGGTTGCGAGGAGGCAGCGACCGCGGTTTTCTGACTCTTCTTCAGGAACTGGGATGCAGCTTTGGGCGTCCAAACCGGGTTGTGCTCGTCGACAGCAGTGCGGGAGAAGTGGACCGTCCTTCTCTGGCTGATGGTTCGCTGGCCGGGATCAGTGATCCCGAGGATCCCCTCCATTTCGATGTCTGCATTCCTGGTGGTCCAGAGGCCTATGTGAACTGGTTTAGCGGTTTATCCAAATCTCGCAGCGAGCTCACAGCTTGAAATGGTTCTGACTGGATGAACGCGCTGTGACCATCGCAGCTGCGTCGATGCTTCGCTCAGCTGGCCCGGGTTAGGTCTTCCTGCCGACTCAAGCTGATGTCTCATCATTGCTTGAGTTAAGTCGTCGGTTTCCTAAGGCGGGGGTGTTTGGCCAGAATTGCAACAGGTCATGGCTCAGATCGCTTTCCGACGTTGACATCAACCTTTCCAGCAACGCTGAGATTCCCCCCCGTTCGCCGAGGCAAATTGACCACCCTGCAGGTCAATCTCGGTTATCGCTGCAATCAGACCTGCAGTCACTGTCACGTGAATGCGGGTCCCTGGAGAAAGGAAATGATGGCCGGGGAGCTGATTGATCTGATCCCTGAGGTGCTCGCCCGGCTTGATCTTCGCTGTCTAGATCTCACTGGCGGTGCGCCGGAGCTGCATCCACAGTTTCGTGAGCTTGTTTCGGCGGCCAGGACGCTTGGCGTTGAGGTGATTGATCGCTGCAACCTCACGATTCTCAGCGAACCCGGATACGAGGATCTCGCTGAATTTCTGGCGAGCATGGGAGTGAGGGTGGTTGCATCTCTCCCCTGTTACGAGCAGGAGAGAGTGGATCTGCAGCGAGGCCGGGGCGTTTACGAGCGCAGCATTGCCGGTTTGAAGCAGTTGAATCAGTTGGGGTATGCCCAACCAGGATCACCGTTGCAGCTGGATCTGGTCTTCAACCCATCAGGTCCTTCGCTTCCGCCGGCTCAGGAGCCCCTGGAAGCTCAATATAGGCAGGCATTGTCATCCAGCCACGGGATTTCGTTTTCTCACTTGCTCACGATCACCAACATGCCGATCCAACGCTTCGCGCGCGATTTGCAGCATCAGGGTCAACTTGAGCCCTATCAGCAGATTTTGCGAGATGCGCATCGACCGGAAAACATCAATGCAGTCATGTGCCGAAGCCTGATCAGTGTGAGTTGGACCGGTGCCCTTTACGACTGCGATTTCAACCAGCAGCTGGATCTTGCATCCAAGTGCGGACCACGACATCTGCCTGATTTACTCAGCGCAGCCGACGGACTGATGGATCAACCGATCGCTGTCGCAGATCATTGTTTCGGGTGCACAGCTGGCAATGGCTCCAGCTGTGGTGGTTCTCTCAGTTGAGCGTTACCTGCACCCCAGCTGGCGTCATCAGGAAAACGTGTTCTCCCAGACGATGTTCCTCACCGTCGACGGCTCTGACACCACCGGAAACGAAATCAGCGGTGCGTTGTGCCTGGGCCCTGTCCATGCCACTGAGATCAAGGACCACCGTTTTCTGACTGCGAACGGCCAGAACGGCTGACATCCCCTCCGTCACGGTCTGCGGACGGATCACAAGCAACTCCTGTGATCGCTCTTGAGTGAATTGATTCATTACTCTCAGCCTGGCGAGGCTGGAGGAAAGTCGCAGCAACCGTCACCATGCAGTGATGACTAAATCCTCCTCACCTGATCCGGCTCCCGCTCACTGCGGCAGTAAGCCCAAACGCTTGGCTGTCGGAATCGCTCCTCTCGGGACTGTCTCAATCGGGATCGTTCCCATGGGCGTGATTTGTATTGGCATCGTTCCGATGGGGGTTGTCTCCATCGGTGTGGTCGCCATGGGTGTGATCAATCTCTCAATCGTTGGGATGGGCTTGCTGGCGATTGGAGCCAACACCATGGGGATCTGGACGGTAGGGCCAATGAGCATGGGGTTGGTGCAGATCGGTGCTCGAAGCAGTCATGACCACAACAGCCATCACCAAAACAGCCATCACCAAAACAGCCATCACCAAAACAGCCATCACCAAAACAGCCAAAGCAGCAGCGATGCTGACGCTGCTTTAGAGGATGATCCCCGCTTCATGGCTTATCCCACCAAGACTGAAGCCGAAAAACAGGCCAGGCTGATCGGCTGTGAGGGAGTGCATCAGATGGGAAGTCACTGGATGGCTTGTGCTGAGCATTCAACGAACCATCACGAGTGAACAACCGCTCAGCGACACTCTTGGCAGATTCCACGCACGTTCAGGCTGGAATCGATCAGTTCAAAGTCGAACTGCTTGCAGGCATCACGCCCAGCCTGAAGAACCGGCTCATCTTCAAATTCCTCCGTTCGACCGCAGCGCACACAGACAAGGTGATGGTGGTGAATATGTTCGGCGTCGGCCAGCTCGAAACGGCTGCCACCATCACGGAGCTCCAGTTCCTGGAGAAAATCCATCTCCACCAACAACCGCAGGGTGCGATAGATGGTTGCCAGGGAGACTTTTGACTGATTGTCGACAAGCTGACGGTGGACCTCTTCCGCACTGAGATGGCTTCCGCTGCCGATCTCTTCAAACAGATCAAGCACCAGTCGCCTTTGTGGCGTCATACGACGCCCTTCTTGGTGAAGCCCCTTCTTCAGAGTTCCGGTCGCTTCAGCAGAAGAGGTTGCAGGCGACATGCAAACCGAATGCGGTATTTCTCAATAGTACGCACTATTGAGAGTCAACACCAGTGCTCGTTGACGAATTGGGTCCTCCTTTGGCTGGTCTTCTACGTGACTTCTGATACAGACAAGCCGTTGAGCCGGGCCATCAGTGGCTCTTTGCAGGGGTGCTGGAGCCATCGATGCGCCCGTTCACTGCAATCGATTTGACATCGGCCTTAACAAGCCTCAACAGGTTGCTCAGGAGCATGGTGGCAAACCCGATAGGCTGACTTGCCGTTCGAAGAAAAGAGTGTCGGTCTCCTGGACGGTGCTAATGCGCTTCTTTGCGAGCGGCCTTTTCCTGCTGGCCCATGGTTTGCTCGTGCTTGAGCACATAGCACTGGGTACAGCTCTGCATGGCGTTGCCGAAGTTTTTCTGGCTCCCTGGGCGCTGCGCCATCGTGCCTGGGACCTGATTGTGATTGGTCTGATTTTCTGTGTGTTCGACCTGTGGGGAACCCTGAGACTGATCAATGTGCTGGGTTGAGGGTCGTGGATTCCATCCACCAACGGGCAACACGGCCAGCCTCATCAGGCTGACTGGCTGGAACAGTCACCACCACAAGCCTTTTGTTGCTGCGCTGATAGTCATAGCGGCAGTAGCCCACACCTGTTCCTGAACAGGACGCCAGCGACGAAAGCTGGTTACCCGCCAGCTGTTGTTCAAAGTTGCGAGCTGGATCAACAGGAGCCGGATTCCATCCAGTTGAAGTGAGCGTCTGATCAACAACCAGAATTGATTGACCAGCCTGGAGATCAGGCGGCCGTTGTTCTGCTTTCAGATCAAGCCACATCCCGGACATCATGAGGCCGGAAAAGACCAACAGCCAGCGCATAACCGAGCCCGTTTCATCAGGCATAGCCATGGATCAGGATCTGGCGCCACGATTCAGCGTTGATCTTGCTCCGCTTCTCTGGCACCAACGATCAGAGCGGCAAGAAAGGGCAGAACCGCAATGGCTGTAAGGATTTCCATTGCCGATGTCCTAGTCATCAGAATATTGCTTGATGTAAAGGCCCTCTGCGGTTTCAACGGATACCGCTTTGTGGAAAGCAAAAGCAGTGCTCAGTTGTGCGAACAATCGAATGATGCCGATCAATATTGATTGAAGACAGATAGTTATTTCTGAATAGCAATCAACATTCGGTTACCAACAGGTCTTCAAAAAATCCTCTAATTTAGATTTTTAATCGAAGAGTTATTGGATGCGCAAAAACAATCAAGGATAATTTTTAAATTTCCCAGCCCTTTAGTAGACATTTAAATTGTTGAATGGTATGCAAGCTTAGTGACTTTCCCACAAAAAATAACCTCCCAGGACTCCTGCTTTGTTTGAGTGCAAGATCACTTCATTGGAGAATTCAAAACCTTTTAGGAGCTTGCTGTTGCCACCACCCAAATGCAGCAAATCCCAATTCCAGATATGCTTAGTGGTTGAGATCACTCTTTCAACACGCTTAATCCATTTGTCTTTTCCGATCGCTTCAAGGGCTGCTCTGCCAACGTAGTCCTCATAGGTTTTGCTCTTTTTAAACAGATGATGCGCAAGTTCGAGGTTGGGTACAAGACCTCCATCAACAAACAATGCTGAACCCATACCTGTACCAAGTGTCAAAACCATTTCAACACCCTCTCCAGAAACACAACCATATCCCTGAACATCCGCGTCATTGGCCACACGTGTTGGTTTGTTCAATCGTTCCTGCAAGAGAGTGGCTAAATTGGTGCCCGGCCAATTGATATCTAAGTTCGCAGCTGTCTCAATAATTCCATTTCGCACAACCCCTGGAAAACCCACAGCAATACGATCAAATCCGGGTACTTGAGTTGTTAATCCTTCTATCACCTCAATGATCGCCTCTGGTGTTCCAGGATGAGGAGTTTCACGACGTTGTCGGTCGCATAGCTGACTCCCCTTTGAATCGACAACAATAAGCTTGACTCCAGTTCCGCCAATGTCAATGCAGAGTGTGTCTGGTGATTCCTTCATCTAAAATTCCTGTATTGAGTACATTCTATGCAAGAAAAGTGAACTTTTCAAGCATGATGAAAAGTTTAAAATTTATGCGGTATAAAGTCGTCAACAGAATAGTCAATTTGTATTTATGCGCTATTCAAGGTATTTGTCTTGTGAAGGTAAAACAAACTATGCAATGCACGCCATTGAGCTGCACTTAGTGTAAAAATTGAACAATCTCAATGAAGCATATGTTTTAATTTTATTCACAAGCAAAAAATGGTCAATTCATTAGCCTGACGAAAGATCTATTAATTAATGGGAGCAAAAAACTCTTTTATTTGAATATATAAACTTTCTCGCATAAGCAATACAATGACAGGCCCTAGGCTTGTCAGGATTGTTGTTGCTCACAGTTTCTTTTGAGAAATTTAGAGCGATTGGCTTCAGTCCAGTTTGATTGTCGTGCTTGATCGCAAAGTTCGTTCAAGCGACGATTCAGATCCTCTTGGCTGTGAATATCATCTCTGATACCACGCACATAAAGCGATCCAGTGAATAACGCCACCGCAATGGCACTGAACACAGCAATGGATTTTAAAAATTTTTCCATGATGTTTCTACGCCAGTAGTCCACCAGTTTGAATCCATTGTCGCTGCATGTGAAATAATCAATTGAGGTGAAAGAATTTCAACAAGAGTCCCTGCACTGTCAATTGTGATTAACGAAGGGATTGCGAGCACCATATTAAAACAATATCCCAGTTGTAGCACGAATTGACTGCGACGCGAGGATGGTCGGGAATGGTATTTAACAAGTTGATGAAAATACTCTCTCTTCGTTGAATGTGGCAGAGGAATTGTCTTGTGGAATCCAAGTAAATGTTTACCAATAGGTATGTTATACATTATTTTAAAATTAATCCAACTCAGTGATTGGCGATTGAACAAAATTACTTAATATTCCAATAAATTGATGCATCGAAACGAGTGCGAACAGCACTGCAGTTAGATTGCACAACCAACCGAGAAGGTAGAGTGAAAAACCTATTGGCCAATTGGTAGATAAGTTGTAATGGCTAAAAAATGCATCCAATGCTGCGTCTACAGCAGCGTAAAAGGTCGCGATGTACATTGTTCCGGCTAGTTGAGCTGCTTTGATGCCAGCTCTGTGCTTTGTAGTAGATAAGAGTGCTCTACTGGTAACCATTTGAAGATTAGCAAACATGAAAAAAGCAACAAATAAAGTAAGATTTGATAATTGTCTGACGACAAGCACTTCTCGTGACTCAATGACTAAATAGCCAATGCCAACAATTGGAAATAGAATCCGCAGAACTGTAAAAGCTGCGTTGATGATAAGTGGATTCAAAAGACAGATTGGCTAATGTTGTACTTCTAGCTACATTTGAATATTACTGCGTGAGTAATTTAACTATTTTTATGCTCGTTTGCTTAAGAAGATTTAGTGGGATCTGTTGTGTGTACATGCTTTAATTGTATCAACCTGGTATTTGGGTTTATTTGTTGAGAGTGAAAAACATACAATCCATATAATGTTAAATAATTTTTAGCAAATACAGAGTTTTTAGTGGTTGATTATAGATACATACTAATCTTCTAATGAAATGTTCGTCTTTTTGTGCACATAAAAAGCCTTAGGTACAATTTTATTCTCCAGTTCAGCAGTTCATCAATAAATCATGGCTATTGTCATTTGAAAAAATGACTTCTTTGTTATCCCAGAGCTCTTGATTGGAATTCGTGTGATAAGTGTAGACGGAAGTACTGATCTGTTGGTCAAGATCATTCACAGTCAATTCAATGTTCAGAGCCTGCCCAAAGGCCTTGATGAGAGCCATGCATGGGATGATCTGGGTGCTGACGCCCTTCTGCGTAGTACAACCTTTCAGCTATAAGATCATCGACCATAGCGTCTGTCGTTGATTTGAAGGAGTTGGTCATCATGACAATGGATGCAATGAGTGAAGTGAACATCGCTTTAAAAAGTGAATATTTGGGTTATTGCCCCAATTGACTCCTTGAAGATCGCAGCCTTTCTGGTGAACCCCACTGCACAGCATTGGTGCAGACGCCAAGAGATTCTGGTGATCATCTGGTGAATGGCTCAGGATCTAATGCTTGAATGAGCTCTGAGCACAACAAAGCCGCTCACAAAAGCCACATGTATTGGGAGTCCCGCCTGGACCTTGATCGATAGCTATTAGAGTGTTGAATGAAAAGTAGCAGATAAAACTATTTAGTTATTTCCGGTTATTAATAGCAAACTAATCAACACAACCTCTCAATGGTTTGAAGATTGTGTTGCCATTTTTCTTATTTTTTAGCGATTGGTTTCCCTGTGGATAGAGAAAATAATGCCATAAGCCACCACGTTTGTCTATATAACTCCTGTCACCAATACTTTGCGCGGAAATAAGCTTATACGTCTCGGTCAGTCCATCGGACCATTCAATTCTTAATTCATGCTTGGTTAGATAAAAAGTACAGTCTCCGGCCTTTTTGCCATTGTATTTGCAACAGCTGTTCCCGTACCCATGTCCTGATGCTGATATAGATATAGATGATAAAACGACTAAGGTGATCTTGCCAAGGATTGAGTAAAATGCTTTCAAAACAGCTTGTAGTGTTGGTTTTCTGTAATTCTTTTCCATCATGGTCGCTGAGGACGTACAGGCAGTAAAGGATCACGGAATTTGATGTTATGAGTAGATCAGTTGATTTAGCTCGCCACCCACGTGATATGTAATTTGCGATTTTTGATTATTAAATTTGTTGATTGCGACTATTTAGAGAATAATATTCAGAGTATTCTTCGGAAAGAATGGTGTGAGAGTTTTGCCAAGGCGTAATTGAAATAGCCTCAATTGTTCAAAATACTTAAAAGTCTGTCCGCCGAGCCATGCCTTGCGAAGTAGCAAGGAAATCATCATTATTTGTCACTGGTGCTGTACAGACAGTTGAGGTCTTCATCTTTCAATAATGTCGGCCAGGAGAGCAACCAACTGATTCTTTCGCTCAGAAGGGCAGATCAGCGAAGGAGTCCGTTTCCTGTGAATTGTGGATATGTCAGTGGCGTTGGATTAAATGCACTGCGCCTAGAACTCTGGCATACAAGAAGCTGCTGATCAGCTGCAACAGCCCGTGGCAATTTATCCAGTCAAGCCTAGGTGAACTGCTATTAGCGGGGTTGAATGCTGCACCAAACTCCTTTTTCACACAACGTTTGGAGATGTGCAGCGCATCATTGGTGCCCAACGCCGACAAAACACTGAGGCAGTTCGGCTGATGAGCAATGCAGTCTTCGCCAGTGAGCAAGCCTGAAGCCGGCAACCTGCGGTCCTTCTTTCAGTGCTGCGTCCTCATGGTTTCGACCATTGGTCTGACGACGCGTGGGGGAAGACTTTTGGCGGTCGAAATTTTTTTGATTGTGTAATTCACTGGGGGACCGTGCTTACAGCGCCCTGAAGAGCTGCGGCACTTGGTCGTAAAGAGCGGGACAAGTGGTCCCGAGCTGTGGTCGATCTATCAGAAGTCGATGGGCGGCACCAAAGGCCGAATAACCGAACCGAGGCGACTGCATCCGCTGCTTCTGCGGGATAGGCCCCCCAAGGCGATCGACTGGAAGCTGCAGGCCTGGGTGCAGATCAATGAAGAGCTGCCGCCGTTGAACCGTGAAGGAGAGGGTGGGCAGGCGCTGGCATCTATCTGCGCAGGGGTGAGGCGTGGAGAGAGCTACGCAATCAGGCTGAAAGTCAGGGTAAACAGCTGACGCCGCGCAGCTTCCGGCATCAATACGCCAAAGGCATACACCCAGCAGGCTTACCCATCGCCAACATCAGCGAGGCAATGGATCACACCTTTCAGGTCCACCAGCAGAGCTACGCGAGGTTCAAGTTCAAAGCGATGGTTGAACTGGTGGAGTCAAAGAACGCCTGACTGGTTACTTCTGTCTGCAGAATTCTCAATCGCACTGCGCCTCCTTGCTCATAGGGAGTCTGCGTCGCCAAGCAATCCACCACCCGGCTGAATTGCCGTTGCCGGCTCTGGTTCCATGGTGGGCTTGGTGTTGCGTCGTTCTGGGTGAGCGGGTTCTATGCAGCGCCGTCTGTGCTGGGCTGCATTCGAATCGAACCAGGTGATTATGTGGCGTGTCGTATTGCCCACTGGCGACTGATGTTTCAGGAGCCAGAGGCTCTGCAAGTTGGCCCTGAGATTCCAGAAAATGCCGTTTGGAAGCTCACGCCAACGGATCTGAACTGACCCCGTTTGAACCGGGTTGATTCATCGGGGCATGAGTTCGCCGCAGTACCGAAATGCACTTTTCGTGCCGATTCGTTCCCCGGCTTCCTTGGCTTTGATGTCTCCTGCGCTCAGCAATTAGCAGGTATGCCGGTTGCGAGCAATTCTTTCGACGTCTTTGTTTGCACAGCCGAGAACCAGGATTGAGCCAACCGCAATGGCGGCGACGGGTGCAAAGCGTTTCATCGGCAGGTGGGGTAAGCCTCTCTGTCATCGCACCGGAAGCTGTTGATCCGCACCCCCAAACGCATGGAAGTCACTTCTGCCCGTATAGATCCAGCCAATCAGCCGCTGCTGCACCACCTTCGAGCAAGTGTCTGCAGAGTGCTGAGAAGGTGATGTTTGCCTCTTCGCTGTGGAGAGCTTCATTGGCCTGAAGCTGACTTCTGCATCCACACTCCAGGATCTCGACTTCCGCTTTTGCCCTTGCCTTTTGTGCTGGTGGCCTGCGTCTTCACTTTGGAGGCATCAGCGCAGCTTCTGCATGAGCTGACTCATCAGCACAAGCGCGTCCTGAAGCGATACGCAGACCCGTGCATCAAGTGCTGAGTGCTCTGTCATTGCCTCCAGCTCTTCACGGAGGCGACCAAGAGAGCGGAGCATTGCTGATGGTCTCAGCCGCGGTTCAGCGTCCAACTGCTCGTCTCCGAAGGCGATCAACAGCACCCGCCGGTGCTAGCTGAATTGCTTCAGCCATCAGCCCATCACTTCCAGGCGCTGCTGCTCGATGCGCTCGTTTTCTGCGTCTTCTGCAGCGATCATCCGCTTCGCATGCCGTTCATCACCACCAGAGCAGACCATCGTGTTCTGAAGACGCTTCTGATTGGTGCCGTTCTCAAGTGCCTTCAACTGTGCTTCGAAGAGCTTCTCTCGCTGCTGCTGGACCTCAGCAACAATTTCAGGATCGCGATACAAAAGGTCAGCCCCAGCAGCGGCGGTCAGCTCTATCCGCTCTGAAGCTCATTCAGAGTGGCAATAAAAAGCAATCCACCAGCAGCAATGCCCCATTTTGGTGCCTGCGCTGGGTCTAATTCTGCAATTGCTGCCTGCAAAATTCCCGCAACAGATTCACTCTTCTCGAATGGATTACTAGGGCTGATCTTGCCTGAATCAATGCCTGCCATCTTGCGAGCACGATTCAATAACCGAACCTGCTGTTGAGTCATTTAATGCGGGCTGCAAAGTCGCAAATCAAAAACTCGTTATAATAATAAGGTTACATTTGTCCCTGCTCAACTGAGATTAATCAAGCCAGATATTGAAGCCTTCTTTGTGGGCTTATGGGTGCATTTAAATCAATTAAAAATCGAACGGAAGTGACATCTTCTGATTTCTAATATGAGTCAAAGTCCTCGCTTGTTTATCAATTAATTTGTTCAAATTTACCATACTGGGAAAAAAACACCTCTTATTGGTTCTTATAGCTGCGCTTCCTTGAGCTGACTGCACTATTTAGCGGTAAATTCATGGCCATGCTCTTTACCAATGCCAATAACATCTTCAGGTGAGTAAACTGTTTTTAGTTTCTCCTGAAGACAGGGGTAGGCTTCGACTTTTTAGAGAATTGCTTTGAGATGTTCTAGGGACATGGGTAGCTGGTGTCTTCAGCTGTCATAGGAACAGACTCATTGACTATTTGGGGGGGCTCTCATGAAATTCACCACAGATTCACCAGTGTTTGAAGTGGTGGATTCAGAGCATCCAAACGATTATGGATGGAAACAGCACAACGACATGGAACCCATTACTGCCACCGTCGTCATCGTCGCTCTTGTGGCACTGGCTTGCTGAGCGTCAATACCAGGGCTGACAAGGCACCGAATCGCCTGACTTCTGCATGGTGTCCAGGCTTCGATGGCAAGGTGTCTTTCAATGCGACTGGCGACAGAGTGCTTTCAGCCACAGCGCTTTCCCTCATATCAGTCAACGTGATCCGATGAGCATTGAGCGAAACGATGCCGGCCAAGTTCCTTTGCTGGCACTATTGGTGATATTTGGGGGATGTTTAATCGCTTAAAAGGAGCTATCTTGGCAAATATCTAAAGCTCCTTATGGCTAACAACGGCAAATCACTTGAACTAAAATTTGCTTTCTACACACTTGCTGCGACTATTCTTGTTGCAATTTGGGCGTTTGCTTGCAATTTAATTAATACAACCTTCGCAATTGTCAATCCCATTGGACAAATCATTGTTGCCCTGGTCTTCGGCTTTCTGGCGTTTAAGTTATTCATGCTTATTCGTGAAAAGACTAAACATAAATCTGATCATGCCAGCTAGCTACTTATTGGCGGCTACGCTTGGATGGAAAAATTTTATAAGCCATAACTCTAAAAAGAATCAACTCCGCTGAAATCATTGGGAGAATTTATTTATCAACCAAGCAAAAACGATGAGAGCAATCAATGTCGGAGCAATACCTATCAATTTACCAACATTAAATATAAAGAGTATCAAAGCAAAGAGGATTACCACTCTGCCAGTAGTAGTAGACAAGAGCTTCTTCCACTTAATCTTTTTCCCGCTTCGGCAGTTCTTTGTCATAAGAAGCAGGTCTGTTCAGCAGTCATAGCAACTATGTGCTGCAGCGTCAGATCTTTTCTTTGTCAAAAGGCATCAATGGGATAACCCATTAAGGGCACATCTGCTTCATGCCACTTTAATTTCCCACCAGCCACACCTTCAAGCTCCTCTTTACTGAGCTGACAGAACTTGTTAGCAGTGAATTGATAACCGTATTCTTTAGCAATGCCTACAACATCTTCAGGCGACTTAGCTGCCTTTAGTTTCTGCTGAAGATTGGAATCACCTTTGACATTGGCCAGGAATGCCTTGAGTTGTTCTAGGGACATGGATAGCAGTTCTGTTCAGCAGTCATAGCAACGACTTGCAGCGGTGTCTTCAGCTAACAGTGACAATGCTCAATCGAGCCAGACATGGCGACGAATTTAAAATTTTTAGAGACTGCTTTATGGGATAAATCAGGATATTGAAGAATTGAAAAGCCTCTACGACGGCAGTGGCTTTGATAAATAAAGTACAGTTCTTTTTCCTTCCTTTCCTAGCATTAGCAGGTTTAACGGTATCAGTCATCGATCAAGGTAACATCTTCATCTGTACCATATCTAGTAAAACAATCAATGCAAGCACCCCCAGCAGCTCTTTCCAGCTCCTCTTCTGAAATCTCGTTCTGAATGTCATCAGCAGAAATACTAAACCCAGCCTCTTTCGCAATCGCAAGAGCTGAATCAACATCAGCGGCTGCTTTGAGCTTTTCCTGAAGGCTGGTGTCGTCTTTGACTTTTTCTAAGAAGGCTTGAAGCTGTTCTTCTGACATATGTATGAAATCTATTCAGCAACCTTAGCAACGGTCTGCTGCAGCGTCTTTGGTTAATACTTAGCGCGCTCAATCGTGCCAGGTATTGAAGGTGTATTTATGGGTTTAGTTGAGCTAATGAAGCAAGATCTCAGTGATAAAAGAGACTTCAGGTTTGATATAACTAGTAATTCAACTAGACCAGCAGTCTACCTTTTACCACACACAACCTCGCCCTCACTGAAACATACATGCCCTTCCTGAGACTGACAATCCCCCACAAACGTACTCGCCGCGCCACCCGAAACACCTTCTAGCTCCCTTTCACTGAGCTGGTTAATTTTATCAGCAGTGAATTCATAACCGTGCTCTTTGGCAATGTCTACAACATCTTCAGGTGACTTTGCTGCTTTAAGTTTCTCCTGAAGACTTGTATCGCCTTTGACCTTTTCAAGGAACGCTTTGAGTTGCTCTTCTGATATGGGTATCGGGAGTCTTTAACGATTATAGTAACTGTCTGCTGCAGAGGCTTTGAGTGTGTAAGTTTTAAAGCCGAGTGGAAAAATTTATAAGTTACCCTTTATATCAGTCCCCATCCTCCACCCTCCGCATAGTAAATCGCTCTCTCAACTGGTGTCCAACCATGCCAATTCTGTTTGACCTTCCCACCAGTCACGCCTTCTAAATCCTTTTCACTGAGCTGACTCAGCTTATCAGCGCTGAATTCGTAACCATGTTCTTTAGCAATGCCTACGACATCTTCAGGTGACTTAGCTGCTTTTAGCTTGCTTAGAAGATTGGAACCATCTTTGACCTTGGCCAGGAATGCCTTGAGCTGTTCTAGGGACATGGGTATCTGAAATCACTAACGGTTATAGCAACGGTCTGCTGCAGAGCCTTTGTCAATCGATTAATACGCTCAATTGTGCCAGATATTGAAGGCTGATTTATGGGGTTAGTCAGACTATTGAACCAATAAAAAGCCCCTGCTAATGCAAGGGCTGTGAGTGTGTTGGCTGTGTCACCAGCAAAATAGGCTGTTGTCCGGTCCCGGGCTAGTCACCGCAGAAACGACGCACTCAATTCAAGCACCACTACACGGTCCGCATCCAGGAATGCACAAACCACCAGCAGCTCCCTTCAGTTCTTCTTCTGACAGCTGAGCTTGTGCTTCCTCGACCGCTTCAGCAGTAATCTCAAAACCTGCCTCTTTGGCAAGACTAGCGATTGAATCAGCATCTGTTGTTGCCCTTAGCTTTTCCTGCAGAGAAGTATCAGCCTTGACTGCTTCCCAAAAGGCTTTGAGTTGTTCTTCTGACATGGGTATCGGGAGTCTTTATCGGTTATAGCATCGATATCTTCTAGTGTCTCTGGCTAACAACTAATGCGAACAATCGTATTAGATGTCTGAGACTGATTGATGGTCTTTTAGGGGTGATTGAAGAAATAAAAAACCCCTGCCGTTGCAAGGGCTTTGATGAGTAGTCTTTTAGTAGGCTCAACACTCAGCCGTCAATAACCAGCAAGTCGTCATAAAATTGGAGGTTCCACCACCAGCCGCAGCTTCTAGCTCCTCTTCAGAAATCTCTGATTGAGCCTTCTTCAAGTCGTCAGCAGAAATCATAAATCCCGCCTCTTTTGCAATCGCAAGAACTGAATCGGAACCAGCAGCTGCCTTGAGCTTCTCCTGAAGGTTGGTCTCGCCTTTGACTTTTTCTAGGAATGCTTTGAGTTGTTCTTCTGACATGGATATCAAGTGTCTTAAAAGGTTATAGCAACGATGTTTTGATGTGTCTTTGGCTTATACTTACAGTGCTCAATCATGCCAGGTATTGAATGCTGATTTGTGGGATTATTGGCGAGATTGAAGAAATAAATAAAAGCCCCTGTCAATGCAAGAGCTTTGCTGTGTGTAGGCTTGGTTACTCAACTATAACCGCTACAGCCCAGACCCCAGCTACCAGTTCCACCAGCCACGCCTTCTAGCTCCTCTTTACTGAGCTGACTGAGGTGATCTGAATTGAATTCATGACCATGCTCTTTAGCAATAGAACATCTTCAGCTAATATAGCTGCTTTTAGTTTCTCCTGAATTGTCTGGTCGTCCTTCGCTTTTGCTAGGAACGCTCTGAGTTGTTATTCCGACATGGGTATCTGTAGTCCTTAGTGGTTATAGTAATGGCCTGATGAAGGTGCTTTGGCTGATAATTATGTACTCTAAAATATAGAGATTTGAGGCCATGAAGGCTTCTGAGTGTTGTTGAAAGAATACTTAAGTTGTGAAAGTTCTAGGCAGATGTGTGGGGTTTCAATTTACCCTTTTTAGTATTATTTTTTCTCGCATTTACACGTGCCGCAATGAGTGCCATATATATAATATGACCCAGTGCTGCAGGAGTTAGCTCCTCCAGAGACTTCCTCGAGTTCTCCTTCTGAAAGTTCTGTATAGATTGATTGAGCTTTGACGATGGCTTCAGCTGAGACATTGAAGCCTGCTTCTTGAGCAATGGCTGCCACAGCATCGGCATTAGCAGCTGCTTTTAGCTTCTCCTGAAGGCTGGTGTCGCCTTTGACTTTCTCTAGAAACTTTGAGCTGTTCTTCTGTCATGGGTATCAGGTCTGATCAGAAATAATACCAGCGGCTGCAGCGTTTTTGGCTAACAATTACTGCGCTCAATCGTGGCAGGTGTTTGATGCTGATTTATCGGATTATTTAGGATATTGAAGCATTAAATTAACCTGCATCGGCATGGAATTTGATGAGTGGACTACAGCTACTTACAACATTAAGCAGATTACACACGTGTGCGCGTAGGTGTGAGTGTGCAGCCAGGTGCACGGTTTACCTTGGAGTCCACCGCCGGCAACACTTTCCAGCTCATCTTCAGAAGGCTTTGATTGAGCCTTCTTCAAATCGTCAGCAGAGATACTAAATCCCGCCTCTTTGCAATCGCAAGAGCTGCTTAAACATCAGCAGCTGCTTTGAGCTTTTCCTGAAGGCTGGTGTCAGCTTTGACCTTTTCTAGAAAAGCTTTGAGTTGCTCTTCTGACTTGGGTGGCTGGCCAGTACAGAAGGCTTAGCCATGGCCAGCTGCAGCGTCACCCGAACTCCGGGCACCATCCGGCCTGGTCTTGCCAGGTGGGAGTCCAGTGGCGGCAACGCTTGATCAGGTGATCGCCCTGCTGGAGCTGCTGTTGCCTGAGATTGCAGGCCACCATCGTTCGGCAGTGGCCATCCACTCCATAGGCGAAGTGCTGGCAAGTCAGGCAAATCCGGGCTCCTTTCCAGTTCTGCAGCTCTTTCTCGTCCACAAAGTCCCACTCCTCCATCGCTCCTCTCTGCTGTAGTGCAGACGTACTAAGACAGGGTGAGAGGTGTGGTCAAGCGAGTTCAGAAAGGCTTTCGGAATCACCCGATCAGGTGATGTGGTCAAGGGGCTTTTGGGGGATCTTGAGGGAGCCCACCTCTAACAGGCAGCGCATGTTGCAGCGGTTCCTCACCACCGCTCCATGCACAACCTGTTCCAGATCGCTGATGTGGATTCTGGCGTGATCCGCTGGGTCAACGCTGATCTGGTGACTCACATCCTTCCTGCGATCTAAGGGCGGTGTGACCAACCTCACAACCCTCCTTGAGGCAGGTCATCAAGTCAGCTGTTGATTGCGGAGATGGTGTGGCCATCGAGAGGAAACAAGCCTCCACCGCTTTCAGATCCATGCCTCATTTTGTGACTTTCGACGTCGTACCTCAACCCGAAAAGGACAGCTTTGGAAGCTTTGAACCAAGGCAAGCAAAGTTGCAGGACGCTTCTACGAATGATGACGTGACCGGTCGGAAGGGTTTGAACTGGAGTGAAATCTGCGATGAAGGTACCTCGCTTAAACAGGCAGATGAGCTGACCGGCGGCTTTGAGCCGCGTGAAGTGATACCCGTTGAGATTGGACAACGACCTGATCCAGAGATTGGCGGTCTTGAAGCACCTGGCAGTGGGATCGTCCTAGATACAACACCTCCCCAGATGTCGATGCATCAAGGCGCGATGAACAGTGTTTGGGGCAAAGATGCAGCTGGAAACTTTCGTGATGCAGCTGGAAATACCTCAGAGAGATACCGTCTTGGCCCCGGAGCTACTTTCGAAGACATAACCGAAACCTTCAAGCCAGTCCCTGAGATGGACAGCTTTGGTGAATCCCTCAAGCCCGTTCCAGAAGATGGCGGTTTTCAACCACTTGAAGGAGCTTCAGTTGAGATTGGTCGTCCACCTGATCCAAAACTCTGGCTTCAAATGTTGGGCTGACCGCTATTTGAGCTTGCACAGAACGACTGAGCCACGACCTTTCAAAGCAAAGCCC
Organism: Synechococcus sp. BIOS-E4-1; assembly: GCF_014279995.1. NCBI lineage: Bacteria > Bacillati > Cyanobacteriota > Cyanophyceae > Synechococcales > Synechococcaceae > Synechococcus > Synechococcus sp. BIOS-E4-1. The sequence continues at coordinate 1,570,655 of NZ_CP047935.1, forward strand.
CGCTCTCATGAGTGGGGCATCTCAGTGGTGATCCGCTGGTTCAAAGCTGACCTGGTGACGCACATCCTTCCCACATAGCAACAACTCTCCGTAAGCCAGCGGCGCGTCTAGCGACGCACCAGACAAGCTGACTTCCTTCGTGTTGTCCAGTCAATCAATCGTTGAGCAGTCAGGAGATATGTTTAATGCATCAATATTCTTTTGCAATGCCCTTCTGCATCCCTCAATAAACCAGAGAGCCAGCTCTTTCTTCATGCTTGCACTCGCATCCTTTGGAAGGTGACCCGTGAAAACCAATCGATCTCCAAAAGAATCAATAAATCCAGGCTCTTCGGTTTCTTTGACTTGCTCTTGAAGCTCACTTTCCATCCTTTGTATTTCACTTGCCTTATTGAGAACGCAGTCATCGTCGGCGTAGTACTGCGAATAGACAGGTGCAGATGTAAGAAATAGAGCACTTAATACTAATAGAGATTTCATAGACATACGCTTGATCACTTAACGCTAGTACTCTGAGTGCAATAAATTAATTTACTAACACTAATGACTAAAAAAGAAGGAGAAAAGGCTGAAAAGGATATTGGGTTGCCTTCCTATAACCATTCACAAAAACAGTTCAATCATAACTGTGGTTTAGCTGCTGCTAGGGAATCCCTTTATGTCAGGCACACTGCCAAATACCGTACCGCTAAATCCTAGTTATAACGGCTTCTACTTTCGCTAGAAGCCTCTACAAGGCGCCTGTAATTGTCTCTATGGGTGATACATCTATTTGAAGGTTTAGCGTCTCACCGAGCCTTTTATTGTCAGTTTTAAAAGGCTTGGCTCATTCAGCGCCATCGAAACATACGACTTTGCTCCCGCACAAACTGTCCGAAAAGGTCCTGAAACCGAACCTCGACGGACGGTCGCCCCACTTCCATGCGTGATCCAGCGGGAATAGAACGAAAAGGTCCCACTCGGAGACACCCATGACTCAAGAACAACTCAAGGCATTCATCGCCAAAGTTCAAGCCGATACTTCACTGCAGGAACAGCTCAAGGCAGAAGGTGCAGACCCTGTTGCTATTGCCAAAGCTGCTGGTTTCGCGATTAGCACAGAAGACTTAAAAGCAAATCCCCAAGACTTGTCTCAGAGAGACCTTGAAAGTGCAGCTGGTGGAGCTAACTCCTGCGATATCATGACTCACCAAGTCTGGGATTCCTATATGGGAACCTGTTTTATTTGTAATAAGCACTAAATATGTGTGGTGAATGTGTTATGTGAGCCTACTCATCAAAGCCTCTGCGTTGACAGGGGCTTATTATTGCTTCAATCTCGCCAATAATCCCACAAATCAGCCTTCAATACCTGGCACGATTGAGCGCAGTAAGTATTAGCCAAAGACGCTGCAGTAGACCGTTGTTATGACTGCTGAACAGACCTGATACCCATGTCCCTAGAACAACTCAAGGCATTCCTCGCCAAGGTCAAAGGTGATTCCAATCTTCAGGAGAAACTAAAAGAAGCTAAGTCACCTGAAGATGTTGTAGGCATTGCTAAAGAGCACGGCCACGAATTCACTGCTGATAAGGTCACTGAACTCAGTGAAGAGGAACTAGAAGGCGTGGCTGGTGGCCAGATGTCTTTATCGGACTGGAAGTGTGTCCATAACTAAACCTACGTAAAGAACATAAGAAACTAAACAACAGGCTGCAGTTGTGTCCATAACTTTTCTCCTCGGCTTCAAAACTTACACACTCAAAGCCTCTCCAGCAGACTGTTGCTATAACTGCTGAAAGGACCTACTACTCATGTCAGAAGAACAACTCAAAGCCTTTCTAGAGAAGGTCAAAGCAGACACAAGCCTTCAGGAAAAGCTGAAAGAAGCTAGCGAATCAGTATGTATAACAAACCTTGCTAAGGAACATGGTCACGAATTCTCTTCAGACACATATGAAAAACTCAGCGAAGAGGAGCTAGAAAGTTTGTCAGGTGGTGCTAATACGCCCAATCTCTGCTGTTGCACAGCTGCCACATTCAAAGTCGGCTATTCTGGTTTTTAAAAAACATCTCATGTCAGAAGAACAACTCAAAGCCTTCCTGGAGAAGGTCAAAGGCGACAAAAGTCTTCAAGACAAACTAAAGGCAGTAAAGACTCCTGAAGACGTCGTAGGGATCGCTAAGGAGCACGGTCATGAATTCACTGCTGATAATATCGCTGAACTCAGTTAAGAGGAACTAGAAGGCTTGGCTGGCAGAGGTTTACCATCTCTTTGGACTGCCTGTAACCTCAGGTTGTGTAGGAGATTTACTGACCCTCCTCCGGGCTCCTGATTCTACTTATCAAACACCCTGCCGTCGTAGTGGCTTTTTATTACTTCAACAGTCTGAATAATCCCATAAATTAGCCTCCAATACCTGGCACGATTGAGCGTAGTAACCATTAGTTAAAGGCAATTCACAGTCGCTGACAGGGTGGTGAAGGCGCATCCCCCAAAATGACCAAAGATCCTCAATGACGGACCACTGGTGGTCGGTATGCGCACACTCTTGCGCACAGCGTTGCAGAAACTCAGTCAGTAACTGGTGGACCCGTTGCTTACGAAGCAATCAAACGTCGATTGCCTGCTGATTCCACTGTTCTGCAGAGAGCTTGCCCTGAGCATCGCCCTGCTGGATGAAATCCTTCACGACATTGACCTGCATCGCCTGGACGCCTGCATCAGGGCTGAGCTGATTGTTCAACTGGCGAGCACGGCGATCGTGATGCGTTGAGAGTGCGCGGAGCAGAGCTGGATCGACACCAGGCTCGTACGTGGTCTTCACGGTGGTGCGCCCCATGGCGTCGGTGACTGTTTCGGTGACGGTGCGTCCGTGTTGGCGTTGCACCGCAATCTGCTCGCGTAATTCCCGCTTAGACAGATTCCAGCGCTCTTCGCTGACTGCCATCCGCTCTTCGAGCGTCAGCTGATTGATCGGGTGCGCCTTGGCTGATTGCTTGATGAATTGGCTCACCCTGGCCTGGGTTATCTCCAACTCCGCAGAGATTGCAAATTGCGGGGCATCGTTCAGATGTAATTGACAATCACGATTGCGCTTAATTTTGGCTTGTCTTCTCTGCTCAATCGATGCAGCCACGATGTTACTAACTCTAAGCCTTTCAAAAATTATATGACGTCATAAATAGATGCGGCAAAACTCTTTTGTTCACCCTGCGCAGGGGGAGGGGGACACATGGGGCTATGTGTAGCGGGGAAATCGGGTAAATATGGCTGAGAGGCGCTGCAAACACTGAAAAAGAGGGTTCATCTGAGTCGGGAAAAGTGTTGGGATAGCCGGGAAAGTGGAATTATGTTTTCCCGATTGCTTCCCGATGTTTTCCTGTGGTTTTCCCGATAGGTCTATAAGTAAAAAGCTTGTTATAATGAGGGTTTATAAAGATATTTTCCCTTTCTCCCGATACATAGGTAGGGGGTGTGGGTCCCCTATTTCATCATCCGATCAATTGCGAGTTTGCCTCTATGCGTGAGATGCCATGAGCTGCCGGATTTATTGATGAATTGGCGCTGTCTATGCGTCGTGAGGTTGTTTGAAACGGTGGCTGGAGCGATTGTTGGATTCAGGTTTTTAATTGCATGCGTGGTGGTTGCAGTTTCGAGCCCTTCAAGATCAGAAATGGAGATGAGGAGTTGATCGGCGCAGTTTGTGATGACCTCGCCTTCAACGACTTGAAAGCCGTCATCTGAGAGGCGGTAGAGAAACTCTCTGGATTGATACCCACGGAGCTTGTGAGCGATCCAGCGAACGCACTTAGGGCGATCTTCTGAAGAGGGCTCAACGCGCAGCTCGTGGACGGCGTAGGGGATCTGATTGACGTTCTGGTTTCCACCTGCCCCGCTAATGCCTTTCCCTTTTGTGTTGCCGGATGGGTGGTGAAGGTAGAGAGCTGCAGTGTTGGCCGATGAGTGCTTGAAGGAAGCGCACGACGGTGCCGACTGGGCCGATACCGAAATCAATGCCCGCACGTTCCAAGACGGCTTTCCAAGAATCAAGGACCACAAGGGCTTAGTCATTTGATTCCAGCTCTTCTTTCAGCTCGCAGAGATTGGATGGAGAGCAGGACCAAGCGCCAGTACCAGCTTCCTGATCAGCACCCCAGAAAACGCAGCCTTTTTCCCATCGAAGATCGTTGGCGATGCCGAAATCTTCAGCAGTGTTTTGCCACATCTCATAGGCACCATCACCGCCGTCAGAGCCAATCCAAAGGACTTTGCCTTTGATTTCAGAGGAGATGTCGTAATCAAGGAATGACTTGCCACTGATGACACACCAAGCCATCGCGACTGCTGCAGTTGTTTTGCCAACTCCGCCTGGGCTAAACAGCAGCGCATCGTGTTTCCAAGGCAGGAACCCATCAATGAGCATCTGCTGGCGTTCGCCTTCTCGTGACTGATTGGCGTGACGGTTGCGGCGCTTGCCTGAATGGTGCTGGCTGATCGATAGGTTCCAGCGATCGGCAAGAGCTTCGAGCACTCGGCCTTCTATGTCCTGACGTTGAACTCTGCGGCAGGTGAGTTCAGAGATGATTGCCATCTCCTTGTTCCAGGTATCGATACTGCGGAGCCTGAGGTCTAGTAGCTCATCAACTTTCCGCTCGATGAATTGATCAAGCGGGAGATCTTCATCAGCAACCTCTGGAACTAGTTCAACAGGTGAGATCCCGTAAACCTTGGCCAGATCTGAATCTGGAGAGAGTGTCATTAGGTTGCCTCCAGCAGTTCTTGAACAGCCGCGGGGCAAGGAAGACCGAGTTCGTTCTGTTGAAACTGTCTGAGATCTTCTGCGATATAGGCGATGGATTTTAGCTGCGCTTCAACGCGTAGGCGATGCAGCTGTGAGAGGTCGTCGTGATCCCTCCAGATGGTCCTGAGGTGTGGTCGAAGAGCTGCTGCTTTGGCCTGTGCGTCTGATCCGGCTGCGCAGGCGGATTGGAATTGATTAGGGGTGCAGGTGTAGAGGTCGGGAATGTTCCACGCCTCGTCGTAGGCATCGTGAAATTGATCAAGGATGTGCGCCCATTGAGAGCGCTTGGTCTGGCTGGATAGAAGTTCCTGCGTAGTGGTAGGGGTTTGGAGGCGTTGACCCCTAGTCAGCTCCTTTCTCTATGGGGCATGAAGACTGCGGCCATGCCGCTGAACCCGCCTTTGTGGTGAATGAATGCCCATTGCGCCCCGCTGATGGTGATGGTGTCGCCTGGGCGTAGATCAGTGCCGGTATGGCAGAGGACAACTTCATCGTTGAATCTGCAATCAGCGTCTTTGACCCTGGAACAAACGGGGCAGGGTTGATTGTGCCCTGATGATTTCACTCACCCGCCTCCCAGGTATCAAGTTGCTGGATGATAGTTGTGCCGCGTTGCTTTGCGATCTGTCTGATGGCGCAGAGCAAAGCAGCGAATTGAAGATCGTTCTGCACGTCTGCTTGAAAGTCGTATTCAGGAGGCAGCGGGAGCGGTTCTGCAAACCGTGCTGCAGCTGCTTGTGTGACCGATTGAATGTGTTGGGTGTCGGTTGACTGCCGACCTCGGATAGAGTTCATTTGTAGAAAGCACGTTGTCTGAAGACCGCTGAGGGTGTGGAGACCCGAGGCGTTTTTTTCATAGTTGTGTAAAAGGCTTAAAACCCCATGCTTGCAGGTACTCGTAAACCGCTTGGCGGATGACGGTGCTGATGTCGGAGTTGTTTTGCCTGGCGATTGTTCCGAGGTGAGCGAACATCGGGCGAGGCATTCGAACCATGGAGCTACGATCTTTCACGCCGCCAAAACGGCACTCTTGATAGATGTATGCCTTGTGATCCGTGGGGGTCTGTAGAGCGTTCATGATCGCAATGTAGAACTGCTGATAGGGAGTCCCAACCCCCCAATCCGTGAGTTTCCGTATACCAAACACCTGCTGACATTTGATGGCAGCTGTTAATGGACTTACGGGAAAATTAGGGTAAAAATACCTACCCTTTTTTCTGATTGTTCAGGTGGTTAGTGAGGGCTGTCTCGTATTCATTGGCGCGATTACGGCAATCAATCGCCAGTTCAAGGTGATTCAAACCACCCCAGAAACCAGCCCGCAATGATTCCCACCTTTGCCCCGTTGTGAGAACGGTGGCGGTGTCTTCTTTGGCTTTGCCAACGACACGAGAGATGCGACTTGGCATCAATTGCCCTCCAGCGCTTCGAGGCGCATGGAGACCGTTGTGGTTTGCACCTTGAACGTCTCTTTCAGGTCTTTAACAATTTCCAGTAGGCATTCGAAGTTTTCATTCGCCTTTTCAGCTGTTTGCCTGTGTGAATTGGAGAAGAAAGCCGTTGTTGCCATTGCCATGGCGATCATTGGAATGACCTCATTGATGCCGTTCTCTTCGACAGCCTTGGTCAGTTCGTTCCTCAACTTCTCGGAGTAAGCCTGCATCTCATCGCTGGTGGATGGGAGGGTGCTCAGATCGAAGTCAGCCATCAGCTCTGCACCTCTGCGATCAGTTGATCCAGATGCGGGGCGTCGTAGGTCTCGACAGCATTTCTGCGTGTCGTTAGCTCTCTTTGACGGCGCTGATCCTCTTCCTTAGCTGCAGCAATCGTCAGCTCAATTAGGTGCTTGCGGATCGCAGCGATGTCGTAATGCACTGGGCCATTGGGTTTGCCAGTGGCGAAGATCCAATGATCACCAGGCAGCAGTTTGCGCTCACGGCGCATGAGTCGAAGGGTGCTTTGTGCGATACCAAGAAGCTCTGAAGCTTCCTGCTCGCGCACCCATTCAGGTGCGGTTTTCATTTGCGGGCTCTAGATCAGCCCCTTGGCTCTCAACACTGCAGCGCGAAGACCTTTCAATTCAGACCAGCGTTGAACCGCTGCTTCTTTCGAAGCAAACGGACGCCAGTCATCATCAGCAATCTTGCGATCAATAACTGAAACCACACGTTCAATCTCAGCTCGATCACTTGGATGGGCGAGCTTGATTGTGTGGCCGTTGACTACGACCTGCGCGGAAGCTGATTTAGAGAAACGGTCCTGCTTGCGTGCCATTTGCACAAGGGATAAACAGAAACCGACTCATCAGCCCGCAAACGGATGTAAGCAGTACGACCCGAAAAACGGGGAATAGCCAGAGGATCTGTGGGCTCTTAGGCGATGCGCTGCCAAGTCCCGCGACTATTTCATTCGGTGGCAACAAGAAGTTGCTGGGCCAATCTTCATCCGCAGGCGTAATCCTGTCAACAGGTGATCAGAAATATGTGTGCAAAAACCGCTATATGTGGTGCCCGGTTGCACACCGTTTGCACACACCCCGTAAGGTCAATCGCTGAGAAACCAGTCGGGGCGACAGGATTCGAACCTGCGACCTAGTGCTCCCAAAGCACCCGCGCTACCAAACTGCGCCACGCCCCGTTACCTGCATATAGTAGGGCCTGACGGGGATGTCGCCAAAACCATCTGCTGCAGAGGGTTTCGCTCTCGTGTCAGAAGTGGTCAAGAACCGCCATCTGCAAGCTTTTTGTCGCAGCTTTGTCGCTAGCTCACAAATTTTTTCACTAATTGTCTTTGGCTTGGCGTAGCCATTTCCCTGACTGGATTCTGGGTCTCTGAACCAGCTAAGTTCAACAGCCTCCCCCGCATAAAGGGTGATGGAGCAGAAATTATTTAGCAGATTGAGCCTGATTCCCCGAACTGCTCTGAGACGAGGTTGGATTGCATCTATAACCCTGCTTTCTCTTGTTTGCTCGTTCTTTCTATCTAAGCTTGACAATGATAGAAAAGCGTATGAATTGAAAAATACTAAGATTTTTATCCTGAAAGTGTTAGCTTTAAATCTATCACACGGGAATGAAGTTGGCCATTTATAAGATCTCAGAGAGATTCAATTCCACTGATGCTTCTATATGGCGAAAGATAAAGCATTCGGCCAACTGTGCTTCCTTGGCGTTCTTGAAGTTAGGTCCACCCAGCTCTGCAAAAGCCTTGATCGGAGCTGATAGACATGCAAGAGAAGCCAGTCGAACATCACTATACGCTTCAGAAAAGGAATAATTTTTCACTCCTAATGAAACTAAACGTGAGTGCCAGTGTGAAACAAGATCCTTAAAGTGGCCGTGCCTTTCAGCGGGGGGCTCGCTACCAAGAATTAAAAAAGCGACGTCTATTGCAGCAGCACTAATGGTGACTGTCTGCCAATCAATGATGAGAATACTAGGATTATTCTGATCATTGTTGTCGATCAATAAGTTGTCTGCTCTCAGATCTCCATGGACGATTGTCCGTGGACATTTTTGGAGTCGACTAAAAATCTCATCATGACGCATGACATATTCATCTAACAAGGTTACTGCTTCTTGTCCAATCCGTAGCCCGTAACATTCTTTGAGGTTTGTCCACAAAGGTTGAGGATCCACACGAAACCAGAAGTCATCGGTTGGAAGCCATGGGTAAGAATATTGATCGCAAGCCTGCCAGCAATCAGCATGCACAGAAGCAATACTTGAAAGTGATGCTTTTACTCCCTGATTATTTAGCCCATAAACCTGATCACCATTTTTCATGTATGATAGATCCTCCATTAGAATCCAACCCTTTCCACCCTGCGAATACGAAGCGAAGATTTTGGGCAATCGACCGTATATATGGGGGCTGATATGCCTATAAAATCCACTCTCTCTGTCGAAAGCCTTTAATCTTTCTCCAACTGAAAAAAACTCTGGTCGGTTTGTATGTATTTTTAGAATGATAGATTCGGGCAAGCCTTCATTCTCTTCTGAATATCTTGGAATAATGCGAAAAATCCTAGAAAGAAACCCTGTAGACTCGCCAATAGGCTCGAGTTTAAGATTAAGAATCACCTGATGATTAATAAAGCCTGACTTACGTAATACTGCTGTTAGCCATGAAGAAGTAATATTCAAGGGATTTTCAATTATTTGATTCATGCTGCTGATGTATAAAATGTATAAACTTCAATTTTAAAACGGAACCATGATTTTTGGTAAAAACTGCTTATCTTGAATTTTTAGAGGTCTAAGTTATAATAATCCACTGTTCTATCGAGAGTGATAGGGCTTTGACGATTGCAAACAGCGCCATCGACGCAAGGTCAATTCGGCTACCGGGGAAAGTTATCGGAATGCAAGCCATCGTCAACGATCTGCTTGAGCGAACCAATGCCATGGCAGAAAGCTGCAAAGACTGGTGAACAGCTACAGCAGCAGTCACTGGCACTGCTGAAAAACAATTAAGAGCAGATCAACGGAAGTTTTGAGACGTATCGCCTAGCTCTGGCAGACCTGCAGCAGCAAACCAACGATGCAAGCCGTTCAGTCGGTGCTTTGAACACTGCTGCTCAGAGCAACCGAGAGCTGATCAAAAAAGCAGTCAACATCACAGAACAGGCGATCCGCATCGCTGGTCTAGAGGCAAAGAAGGCAGTCGCCGAGGTCATGGAAGACCTGCTCAGTAGCCTTTTTTGGCCCTGGAAGTGATGGGCATCAGTGAGCAACAGCAGGCGCTGCAGTTGAACACCGATGGGGTTGACCCCAACCGAGGCGTCTACTTGACCCGTGATATCTGCGCCGGGTGAATGACATCCACAGCGGCAAGTGCAACGCCAGAGGTGCCGACATTGAGCGACCGCTGCTTTGACCTTCAATGCACAAGAGCTACATCAACCCGATATTGGGGATTAGTGGCATGACTGAGGAGTCGGCCCGTGAGGAAGTGACTGGGGATTCCTGCAAGCCAAACGGTTCACCGGTGCTCGGGCGTCCTGGTGGATCGGGCTGCCGCTGAACGAGTATTGGCCGGAGTTGCTAGTTGATTGCAGCCTTGATTACTAAGCAAGCCCTGACTATCTCTGCTCAACTGTGCTCAATCGTGCCAGGCATTGAAGGCTGATTTGTGGGATTATTGGCGAGATTGAAAAAATAAGAAGCCCCTGCAGTTGCAGGGGTTTTGTGGGCGTAGGCTACATTGTAATAAAGGCACGATAAATAATATTAAAAATCAGGTAATAAGGCTTTTTTAGCACAAAGTCTGGTGGTGCTCGTCTGTGCAGCAGCCATAAAATGACCCGCCAGCAGCTGTACCTTCCAACTCCTCGTCTGAAATCTTGGTCCGAACTTCATCAGCAGAAATACTAAACCCAGCCTCTTTCGCAATTGCAACTACTGCATCAGGATTAGCAGCTGCTTTAAGTTTCTCTTGCAAACTGTCGTCTCCCTGAACCTTCTCAATAAAGGCTTTCAACTGCTCTTCTGGCATGGGTATCAGGAGTCTTTAATGGTTATAGCAATGGTCTACTGCAGCGTCTTAAGTTAATACTTAATGTGCTCAATCGTGCCAGGTATTGAAGGCTGATTTGTGGGCTGTTTGGAGTGATTGTAGAAATAAAAAATACCTGAGGTCGTAGGGGTTTTGGTTGGCTTACCCTGCCCGTCTTCAGTGTTGGGTACAGCATCGCAGACCAGTGTATTGGCACTTCGTATCGCACCACTCGTAAGAAGTAATACCACCAGCGGCGCTTTCCATCTCCTCATCTGTCAGTTCTGATCGAATCTCTTCAGCAGTAATTACAAAACCAGCATCCTTAGCAATAGTCACTACTGCATCGGGGTCTGCTGCGGCTTTGAGCTTCTCCTGAAGGCTGGTGTCGCCTTGAACCTTCTCCATAAAGGCTTTGAGTTGCTCTTCTGACATGGGTTTCAGGAGTCTTTAACGGTTATAGCAACAACAACATGAAGTGTCTTTGGCTAACAATTACTGCAGTCAATCGTGCCAGGTATTGAATGCTGATTGATGGTCTTTTTGGGGTAATTGAAGAAATAAAAACTCCCTTGAGGCGGCAGGGGCTTTTGAAGGAGTAACTTAGAGAGTGTCAGTACATAAATCCGTCACTATTTACACTATAAATCTGACAGCGTATCGGGGCAGCAATACACAGAAAAGCAAGCGACGCTGTCGCTTTTCAGAGAGTCACCTACCCCAGCCGCACGTTCCAGCTCTGCGTTTGAAAGTTCTGATTGCTGAGCGTTCTTCAAGTCGTCAGCAGAGATACTAAAACCAGCCTCTTTTGCAATCGCACAAACTCCATCAGAATTAGCAGCTGCTTTGAGCTTCTCCTGAAGGCTGGCGTCGCTTGTGAACTTTTCCAGGAATGCCTTAAGTTTTTCTTCTGACATGAGATAGCCGCAAATACCGCAGTCACAGCACTGTTCTACTGCAGATTCTTTGGTTTGTAATTTCTGTTCTTATTTGTGCCAGCTATTGCAAGACGATTTAGGCTGTTATTTGAACCAATAAAGAAACAAAAAGCCCGCGCCATCTTAGCGAGGATTTGATTGTTAGACCTAGATGAATTCACTGCATCGACAGTATTCATCAATCCACTCTTATGCCCTCCAGGAATCGATGATCATTCCTCTTGAGATAGGTCGACCATTTTCATATGTTGGCTTTTAGCGTTTCCTGCCAGGTTTCTCTGTATCCCGCATCAGCGGCAGGTTTTGCTGCATCTTCTGGATAAAAGGGCTTTAACTACTCGCCCTTTGCATGAGTTGTTTGCTTTTTATCAGAATTCAAGAAAAGCCTGATTTTGCTTCTGCCTGATTGATTTCCTCAACTCCAGGAGCATCGTGATTGAGTGAAGTGCAATCAAATTGGTTTTGCTAAACGACTCAAATTCTTCATCTGGTCTCCAGGTCTAGTTTTTTTCCATTGATGGATACGATTTAACTTGTACTTCTTGGAGTTTTGAGATGTCGATCCAGCAGTTCAGGAAGACGCTCAAAAAGATCCGGTTTGAAAACGTAGTCAACCGCACCATTGTCCATTGATTCCTGCCGCTTGACATCGTCATTGAATGCTGTGACGACAAGGATCGGAACATTTTCTGTGCGCTTGTTTAGCTGTCGCAGACAAGTCAGCCCATCCATAACCGGCATCATCAGATCGATGAGGATCAGGTCAATCTCTTCTGCCTCCACGCACTCGAGTAATTCCTGACCGCTGCTGAAAGCGACAGGGAGTACACCTTCATCCAGCAACTCTTCCGCGATCAGACTGCGAAGCCGCGGATCATCATCGACAAAAGCGACCCGTGGTTTTTCATCCATGGTCAACTCTGGTCAGATGTCCCAATCATCACTTGGGTCCCAGCGGTGATGGTGAAGTGGGTCGCCTGAGATTCGAACTCAGGACCAATCGGTTAAAAGCCGAGTGCTCTACCGCTGAGCTAGCGACCCTCACTTGAGCCGGAACAACCGATCCGGAACAGGCTGTGCCCTCAAGCACCCAAGAAAAATATCACCCTGACCCACCGTCGTCCACGAGCTCTCCAGAATGGAGGTCCGCTTGAATTGGCTTGATGATTTGATCTGATCTGGTCAGGCGTTGATCCCAACCGCTTGAATCGGCATTCCGAGTTCAGGACTGTGAGCTGATGAATGGTTCGCCCAATCCAGAGCCGTTGAACATCGGTTCTCCAAGGATTGATCCTCAGGCCTGGGTTGCAGATAGTGCTGTTGTGATGGGAGATGTCGAGATCGCTGCAGGTGCAAGCCTTTGGCCGACTGCCGTGGCAAGGGGTGACATGTCAGCCATCGTGATCGGACCAGGCAGCAATGTTCAGGATGGTGCCGTTCTTCACGGTGATCCTGGATCGCCGGTGTTGATCGGATCCGATGTCACGATCGGCCATCGCGCAGTGGTTCATGGAGCCACCCTCGAAGACGGTTGTCTGGTTGGGATCGGAGCGATCGTTCTCAACGGTGTCACCGTTGGGGCAGGCGCGCTGGTTGCCGCCGGTGCAGTTGTGACACGTGATGTTCCACCCCGCAGCCTGGTAGCGGGTGTGCCCGCTCAGGTGAAGCGCGAACAGAGCGATTCAGCAGTGCTTGAACAGAAACAGCACGCAGTCCACTACGCCCATCTGGCTGCCAATTGGGCTGAATTGCTGCAAAACCAAACGGACTGACGCTTTCGATCCTTCGTTGCTCATGCATTCATTAGGATCTGCCGACCATCCCTAGAAACCATGGACCTTCGCGTCGTCATCGTGGCAGCTCCAATCCTGATTGCCCTGGGCTGGGCTGGATACAACATCAGCCGAGCTGCCATCGGTCAACTGCAAATGATGCTCAAGCGCGGAGAAGTCTGACCCTTTTGCTCACTTCTGTACCGATCGATAGGGTTGAGATCGGTTGATTGATCATTCTTGAGCGTCGGACCCGTCGTTGTCATTGGAGCCGGTTTGGCCGGTACCGAAGCTGCTTGGCAGGTTGCGCAAGCGGGGGTGCCGGTCCATCTGATCGAAATGCGCCCGCTTAGAAGATCTCCAGCTCATCACAGCAGTGAATTTGCTGAGCTTGTCTGCAGCAACAGCTTTGGGGCTCTCAGCAGTGATCGCGCAGCTGGTTTGCTGCAGGAGGAACTGCGTCGACTGGGATCATTGGTGATCCGAACCGCGGATGCTCATGCAGTGCCGGCAGGTGGTGCATTGGCTGTTGATCGCGGACGATACAGCGCCGCTTTGACAGAGATCCTTCAGCGGCATCCTCTGGTCACGATCGAACGTCGTGAACAGATGGATCTGCCTGACGCAGATCAAATCACGGTCCTGGCGACAGGCCCGCTGACCAGCGATGCACTGGCCAATCACCTTCGCGCCTTCACAGGCCGTGATGACTGTCACTTCTTTGATGCTGCAAGTCCGATCGTCGATGGTGAAACCATTGATATGAAAAAGGCTTTCCGAGCCAGCCGTTACGACAAGGGCGACGCTGATTACATCAACTGCCCGATGGATCAGCCTCGCTATAAAGACTTTCTGGGAGCGCTGCTGAGCGCCGAACAGGCTGAGCTGAAGGACTTCGAAAAAAACAGCGCCACTTTTTTTGAAGGGTGCTTACCGATCGAGGAACTTGCACGCCGTGGTGAAGACACCATGCGCTATGGACCGCTGAAGCCGATTGGTCTCTGGGATCCACGCTGGGGTGATGTCAACGATCGGGATGTGCGACGTGCCAGACGCGCCCATGCCGTTGTCCAACTGCGTCAGGAGGACAGAGACGGCCGCCTCTGGAATCTGGTTGGCTTCCAGACAAATCTCAAATGGGGCGAACAGAAACGGGTCCTGCGCATGATTCCAGGTCTTGAACAAGCTGAGTTCGTGCGCTTCGGCGTGATGCATCGCAACACCTTTCTCGAGGCCCCTGAGCTGTTGCACCCCACGCTTCAGTTCCGAACGCGTGAACGTCTTCTCGCCGCTGGGCAGATCACGGGTACCGAGGGGTATGCCGCTGCAGTTGCGGGTGGCTGGCTTGCTGGCACCAATGCAGCTCGCCTGGCTCTAGGACAATCAACGTTCGATCTGCCTCCCACGACCATGATTGGAGCGCTCACCCATTTCGTCAGTGAGGCCCCATCGGGCAAATTTCAGCCGATGCCTCCAAACTTTGGTTTGTTGCCTGCTCTGCCTGAAAGGATCAGAGACAAACGCCGTCGCTATGGCGCTTACAGGGACAGAGCACTGAATGATTTGCTGCTAGCAACACAGAAGCAGGAGTCTGTTGATGTCGCCTGTCCTGCCTGAAGACCGGCTGATTGAGCGCCGATCGCTGAAGATCGGTGTTTATGCCAGCGCCCTGATGGCGGTGGCAGGTGTCTGCGTTCACTTGATTTCAGGCTCATACGCTTTATTGCTGGATGGCCTCTATTCAGCGGTGATGGTGGGTTCTGGCCTTGTGGCCGCAAGGATCAGTCGCAACGTCGTGCGACCGCCAGATCGCGCCTATCCCTTCGGCTACGACGGACAGGAAGCGTTGTACGTGCTCTTTCGTTCTCTGCTGCTGATGGGGGTGCTTTCTTTTGCTGCGATTTCAGCTCTCAGCACCGTGATTGATTACGCCTACGGAGTTCCCGTGAGCTCCGTTCGCCTCGGGCCTGTCGCGTGGTATTCGATTGCCATGGTGGCCACATGCTGGGGGCTGGCCTGGCGCCATCATCACGACTGGTGCCGGACAGGGCGTCACTCCCAGATCCTGCTCACCGAAGCCAAGGCAGCACGGCTTGATGGACTGATTAGTGGTCTGACTGGTCTGGCATTGCTCGGGGCACCGTTGCTCAATGGCACGATGCTGTCCGATCTGATTCCGGTCACCGACTCGTTACTGGTGCTGGTGGTGAGTCTTTTGGTGTTGCGCGAGCCCTTACAGGGCTTTCTGATCGCTCTGGGACAGGCAGCTGGTGCCTCGGCCGAGACCGATCTGATCCGCAGCACCCGGCTCGCCCTGGAGGATCTGCTGGCAGGTCTGTCTTGCTGGCTTCTTGATCTCACGGTTTATCAGGTCGGTCGGACGGCCTTTGTGGTCGTTTATTTGAATCCAAGTCAACCGATGGACGGAGGCTCCATCGACCTGATCCGTGATCGCATCCAGCAGCGATGTCAGTCCCTGCTCAACTGTCCTGTTCGCACCGAAGTGATTCTGACCGCAACTCCACCCTTCGCTGCAGCCGGTGTTTCCTAGGGTCTAAGGCTGCAGCAATTTCTGAGGTGTGGCCGTGAGCTCAAACCCAGACTGGGATGTGATCGTGATCGGCTCAGGTATAGGAGGGCTGGTGACGGCATCACAGCTGGCTGCCAAAGGAGCCAGAACCCTGGTGCTTGAGCAGTACCTGATTCCAGGAGGTTCAGGTGGCAGCTTTCAACGCAGGGGTTATACCTTCGACGTTGGTGCTTCGATGATCTTCGGATTCGGCGAGCACGGGCACACCAATTTGCTCACGAGGGCTCTTGCCGATGTGGGGCAGAGCTGCGAGACGGTGCCAGATCCGGTGCAACTGGAATACCACCTCCCTGATGGTCTGACCATGGCCGTTGATCGAGACTATGAGGGATTCATCGCCAGGATGAGCGCCAGATTTCCCGATGAAGCGAAGGGGATCAGAGCCTTTTATGACACCTGTTGGCAGGTCTTTCGCTGTCTTGATGCCATGCCGCTTCTCTCGCTTGAGGATCCGGCCTATCTGGCCAAGGTCTTTTTCAGGGCACCCCTTGCTTGCCTGGGACTGGCTCGCTGGCTGCCT
The DNA here is from genome assembly GCF_014279995.1 of Synechococcus sp. BIOS-E4-1. Classification (NCBI taxonomy): domain Bacteria; kingdom Bacillati; phylum Cyanobacteriota; class Cyanophyceae; order Synechococcales; family Synechococcaceae; genus Synechococcus; species Synechococcus sp. BIOS-E4-1. The sequence continues at coordinate 1,586,757 of NZ_CP047935.1, forward strand.
TTCAATGTGGGGGATGTGGCTCGCAAACACATCCGCGATCAGGACTTGCTTCGGCTGATCGATATGGAGTGTTTCTGTTGGTCGGTGATGCCAGCCGATCGCACCCCCATGATCAATGCCGGCATGGTCTTTTCCGACCGCCATGCCGGCGGCATCAATTACCCCAAGGGTGGCGTCGGGACGATCGCCGAGAAGCTGGTGGCAGGTCTTGAAGCTCATGGCGGCACCATCCGCTATCGGACCCGCGTCAAGAAGGTTCTGATCGAACAAGGTCGTGCCGTCGGCGTTAGCCTTACCGATGGTCAAGAACTCAGAGCCAGTCGCATCGTGAGCAATGCCACTCGCTGGGATACCTTCGCTGGAGAAGGTTCACCGGAGAGCACGCTGGTCACAAAGGATCACACGCCTGCAGCCGAATCCACCTGGCGTCGTCGTTATCAACCTTCCAGTTCGTTTCTTTCAGTCCACCTCGGGGTAAGGGCAGATGTTGTGCCCGAGGGGTTCCACTGCCATCACTTGTTGCTGGAGGACTGGAATGAACTTGAAGCCGAGCAGGGAGTGATCTTTGTTTCCATTCCAACCCTGCTGGATCCATCCCTGGCACCTGAGGGTCGGCATATCGTTCACTGCTTCACCATGAGTGATATCCAGCACTGGAACGATCTGAAGCCCAAGGAATACAGAGCCAAAAAGCAGCTTGATGCGACCCGACTGATCCAGCGGCTCGAGTCAATTCTTCCGGGTTTATCGCAGGCCATCGAACTTCAGGAGGTCGGAAGTCCTCGTACCCATCGTCGCTTCCTCGGGCGGATGGGCGGTTCCTATGGACCAATTCCGGCAGGTCGACTGCCGGGGCTGCTGCCGATGCCGTTCAATCGAACGGGTTTGAACGGTCTCTATTGCGTTGGAGACTCCTGCTTCCCGGGCCAGGGATTGAATGCGGTTGCCTTCAGTGGCTATGCCTGCAGCCATCGCATCGGAGCGGATCTCGGTCTGAATCCCTGGGCCCTTCCCGCCTGAATCTGACCACATCAGACCTGATCAGCTGTTTAGGGTCAATCTGAGAATTTCATCGCCATGGCATCAGCTCCTCAACCCAGTTCTGCTGAACTTGCGCGCTACCTGGAACAACGCGGTGAGCTGGGGAAGCCCTGGATGCTGCAGATGCTGCGACTCTCAAAACTGAAGGAAGCGCGTGATCAGATGACCCCTGAGACCTACCTCAAATCAATTCAGGAGGCCCACGCTGACCTCATGCGTCTGGGTGAATTCTGGAAGGGTCGAGAACAAGAAGTCTTCAACGGTGATTACCGCCCCAACGATGTCATCGAGCCATTGCCGGGTTCACCGGAGGATCGCTGAGTGATGCCTGCCGCGCTTCAGGAGCGGTTTCGACTTTCGCCGTTGATCAGGTGGACTTTGATCAGCGTTTATCTGGCTCTCGTTCTGCCGTTGCCGTTGATGGCACCTCCAGGGTTGAAGCTCAGCCTCTGGGTTGCTGCACCGATCGGACTGGCACTGGTGCTGGCCATGCTCAGTGAGCAGGTGAACGTGGATGAAAACGGGATCAGCGTGGGCCATCCCACTTGGTGCAACTGGTTGATTCGTCGTGGTTGGCAGCTGCAGTGGAATGAGATCAAGCGGCTGGTTCCCGTCGGCACAAGCCAGGGAGGAAAGGTTTATTACCTCACCACAACCAACCAGGATCAACGGCTGCTTCCGCAACGCCTCGAAAAGTTTGATCGTTTTCTCTCAATCATTGAGCAGAGAACAGGTCTTAAGACAGCCTCGATTCGACGGTTAACTCCACCCTGGACCTACCAGCTGCTGTTTGGTCTGGCGCTTGGCATGCTGATCGTGGAATCCGCGGTAGCCATGGGCGTCGGATACGGGTGGATTGTTATTCCGGAAGGTTATCCAGGCTGAATCGGTAGCCCTGCTGACGAACCGTGGTAATGCCACCACCCTCACCAAGACCGGCCTGTTCAAGTTTGCGTCGGAGCGTCAAGACTTGTGTGTCCACAGAGCGTGGGCCGCCGCTGAAAGGAGGCCAGGCCATTCTCAGAAGCTCCTGTCGGCTGCGCACCATTCCAGGTGGCATAAGCAGTGCACACAACAACGCGAATTCGCGAGGGCTGAGTTCCACCGGTTGCTCGCGCAGGGTCACCTGCCGAAGAAGCAGATGCACCTCAAGGGGGCCAACGGCAACACGTTCCTGAAGTCCGCTACGACCTCGCTTGAGCAAAGTGCGACAGCGTGCCGCCATCTCTTCAAGACCAAAGGGTTTGCGCAGCACGTCATCCGCGCCGTCATCAAGCAATCCCACAACAGGTTCAGCCCCGTTGCGGGCTGTCAGCACAATCACCGGACAGCGCAATTGCTGGCCAAGTCTCAGGGCAGAACTCTGTTCCAGCAGTTCAGCACTTACCAGTAGGTCCGGGGACTGCTCCTGGCAGAGCTCAAGGGCTTCCTGCGATGACGACACCGCAGCAGTGAGATGGCCGTCCTGGCGCAGACGCTGAACAAGGACGGTTCTCAGTGTCGGATGAGGTTCAACAACAAGAACACGTGCGGGTTCTCGAGAAGGAATCGCGGGAACAGTCAGTTGCTGCACAGGAGCCTGACCGGTTCCATGGGCGAGGAGATCGCGGGAGGAGGAGGTCACAAGGCGTCCGAAAGCCGTCTTACGCTAATGCCATTCCTAAGGCACGCTGGTAACAGAGGCTGCCGTCCTCACCAAAGATGACATCTCTTCAGCACCCGGAGGCCATTCGCCACTTCCAGGCGCTCTGTGATGCATGCCAGGAACTGACGACTCGCTATCACGGCCCATCCGAGCTTCGCCTCTATGCAGACGGTTACTTGCACGCTCTGCGCAGAACTGGTGATCTCGACCCAAGGGAATTGTCCAAGCTCGAGACATTGATTGAACGCTGGATTCTGGATCCATCCAGTTTCATCGGTCCTGACGGGGATGTGAGCGCTCTCTACAGACACCCGAATCAGTATTGAGCCTCTGCGGTCATGGGCATCAATCGCCATTCACTTGAGGCGGTCAGAACGGTCAGCGTCAGCGGAGGGCAGATTGAGCTCCGCTGCTACCGACCTCACTGCGACGAAGCTGCTGATCGGGTTCCCCTGCTGCTCACACACGGCGGTCCGGGTGGTTCAAGTGTTGGGCTCTATGACGCTCTGCACCCCCTCGCAGACCGACGACCGACGATTTTCTACGACCAGCTGGGGTCCTATGCATCACCGGCTGATCTGTCGCCTGAGCAGATGACCCTGAAGCGCTTCGCGACGGAGCCGCTGCGCATTCTTGATCAGCTCAGAATGCCCCGTGCCCATGTATTCGGACATTCATGGGGTGGTGCCGTCATGACGCAGTTCTGCCTTGATCATCCAGATCGAGTCAAAGCCCTGTTGCTCTCATCTCCTCTGTTGTCCACACAAAGGTGGATTGCCGATTGCAATCAATTGACTAAAAACATTCAACTGGAGCTTGGGGGATCAGTACATCTGGAAGAGGAATTTGAACGTCGACACTTCTGTCGTTCTGCGCGGGCATCAGATCAAGATGCTTTGCGTTGTGAACGTGAACGAGGGAACCACAAGCTGTACACGCAGATGTGGGGGCCGAGTGAATTCCAGCATCACGGAATGCTCAGCGACCTTGACCTATTTCCAGGCTTTAAGGATTTGTCGAATCCTACGCTACTCATCTGCGGTGAATTCGACACAGCAACACCTCAAACCATGCAGGATGCACGATCCGCAATTGGTGAATGTGCACAACTGGAAGTGCTCAAGGATGCAGGACATAAAACCTACATTGATCGCAACCAGGCATTCGTTGAGCTGATCAACGATTTTCTGATTCAGCTGGACTGATCAGCTGGCCAGAGCGATCTCCAACTTCTCCTTAAGAGTGCCCTCGTTGTACATCTCGATCAGAATGTCGGAACCACCCATAAATTCGCCTTTGACATAGACCTGAGGGATTGTGGGCCAATCGGAAAACTCTTTGATCCCCTGACGAACTTCGGGATCCGAGAGCACATCAAAACTCTCAAAGCTCACACCAAGTGCATTGAGAATCTGCACAACATTGTTGGAGAAGCCGCACTGTGGCATCAACTTGGTGCCCTTCATGAACACGAAGATCGGGCTCGACTGGATCAGGCTCTCGATGCGGGATTGGGTCTGTGAGTCCATGGGAATCGGGCGATGAGAGAAAGAGGTGAATCAGTTGGGTGTGGAGGTGTTGAGAGCAAGGGCGTGAATCGCCTCAGAAGCCAGCTCCTCCCGCAAGGCTCGGTAAACAAGCTGATGTTGCCGGATGCGGTTGAGACCGTCGAAGGCAGTCGACACAACACTCACCTGAAGATGATCACCACCACCGGTGAGATCCTCAACGCTCACCTGCGCATCTGGGATAGCGCGACGAATTGCGGAAGAGACGGCGTCAGGCTGAACCACGGAACAGAGCTTGAACTCAATTGATGCTGGCAGATGGATGTCGCGTGTGACTCAGATCACTCACCAGCGCTCGCGCCCCGGTAGGGGGTATCGACGAAGCCGAGTTCGAGTAAACTCTGATAAGCCTTCTGACCTTCCGGCTTGGCTGGTGTCATCAATCGAACAACTTCAACCAGCACAGGCACAGCAATTTCGGGCTGTCCCTGCCGGCGGAAGAGCGCTGCAAGACGGAGGTTTGACTGAGCGAGCAGGGCCAGTGCCGCACGTCCCTTGGTATCCATTTCCCTGGGGATCCGGGCATCGAGACCACGGAATGATCCAGAGAGGTCGCGGTAGAAGGCCAGAAGTTGCTTGGACGCTGTCCTGGCGTTGTCGTAATCCTTCTTGGCCTGAGCCAGGTTGCCGGATGCCACTGCTGCATCTCCACGCTGAATCAAGGCTTCAACGGACGAGACATTGAATCCCGATCCACTTGAAGCAAGCACTTTGGTGGTGGATCCGGATGGATCTGATTCCGACTGGGCCAATGCAGGGGTGATGCACAAACCTGCAGTCAGGGCAAACGCTGTGCAAAGAAGGCGGGTGCCCATGAAACCAAACTTGAATGCGCGGACTTTAAGTGCAATTCAGCGGTCGTCCGATGGCCTCTCGGGCCGCTTGTTCAGCCGTATGCATCCGCTCGGCCAGCAGATGATTGAAGCGAAGGGCCTCCTCCTTGCCCCTGCCATCAACAAACAAAGGTTGGCCGAAACAGATTGCTGAGCGGCTGCGTGGACCTGGAACAGCAGGGTTGTAGGCAAGACCAACAGGGACAACCTGCACATCGATCCCACGCCGATGAGCCAGTTGTGCCAGTCGGACTGGTCCCTGTTCCAACGTGATTGGTGCGTCTGTTCTCCTGATGCGTCCCTCAGGAAAGACAACCAGCTGCTGACCGCTCTCAAGCAGGTCGAGAGCGAATCTCAGGGTTGTCAGCGAAGGTTTGTCTTGGTCGACCGCGAAACAGCCCAGGCGATGCAGGAACCAACCCTGCAATCCGGACATTTCTGTTCTTGTGACCATGAAACGGCAGTCACGCCCAGTGATCCGTCGTCCGGCTGCCATGGGGATCATCAGGGCATCCCACCGGGCTCTGTGCGTTGGAGCGAGAAGAACCGGACCATCCTTCGGAAGGTTCTCGGAACCAAGAACGATTCTGGCGCGTAGGTAATGAAGAGCCATGTCCTGGGTCAAAAACATGGCAAGCGGCGCCCAGAAGGGATCGATCCCCGTGTCGAGGGCAGATGAACGCTTCGTCAGGCTGCTGGACACCGCCTCGAACTAAAAATCCACTCATGAGAAATTACCGGGGAAGACCCAGCAGCAAGGACTCTGCTGGGCAGTTGATCCTTCGGCCGCATCGGATCACGTGCTGAATAGGATTCACGCCTTTGCAACAACTGATCGTGGCCAGCCTCGGGGTGAATATCGACCACATCGCGAATGTCCGGCAGGCCAGGCGCACCGTGGAGCCCGATCCTGTTCCCATGGCTCTGCTGGCAGAACTCGGAGGAGCTGACGGCATCACCGTTCATTTGCGTGAAGATCGTCGTCATATCCAGGACCGTGATGTGGATCTGCTCAGGCAGACAGTCCGCAGCAGGTTGAATCTGGAAATGGCGGCCACCGACGAGATGGTTGAGATTGCTGTACGGGTCAAGCCCGACATGGTCACGCTCGTGCCAGAACGACGTGAAGAGGTCACCACCGAGGGTGGGCTGGATGTGGAAGGTCAGCTCCCGCAACTGAAAAAAATGGTGCAGAGACTCCATGACAAAGGCATCCCCGTCAGCCTTTTCGTGGATCCGGATCAGTCGCAGCTGACGGCCAGTCGCGATGCGGGAGCACGCTGGGTTGAACTGCATACCGGCACCTACGCAGAAGCCGCTTGGACTGAACAACCCCGTGAGCTGGCACGTTTGACTGAAGCCACGGCTTTTTCCCGTTCCCTCGGTTTGCGCGTCAATGCAGGCCATGGCCTCACTTACCAGAACGTGGAACCAGTAGCGGCCATCGAGGGAATGGAGGAGCTAAACATCGGCCACACGATCGTGGCCCGTGCACTGGCTGTGGGTTTGAAAACCGCAGTGAGTGAGATGCGCTCCCTGGTTCAGAATCCACGCCGTGAGCCCTTGTTCGCCAGCAAAAATTGATGACCACCTACTACTTCGTTGCAGCAAGCGAGCGATTCCTCACAGAGGAGGAGCCCTTGGAGGAAGTTCTCAAGGAAAGACGGCGCAACTACAAAGAAAACGGCAAGGAGATCGACTTCTGGCTGGTTCGCCAACCTGCTTTTCTCAATGCGGAGGAGATGAAGACGGTCTGTGATCAGCTGCCGCAGCCCGCTGCGGCTGTCGTTTCCACAGACTCGAACTTCATTACTTTTATGAAATTGAGGCTTGAGTTTGTTCTTGATGGATGTTTTGAGGCACCCAGCGCTGAGATTCCAGATGCCATCGCAACGGCTGATTGAAAACTTTTCAATCCTCATTTATGGAAAGAACCGCAACTCTCTAGCCTGATGTTTGAGTATTCATCAGAGACAAAAGATTATGAATTAAGTAGTTTCTCTTCAAGCATCATGTTAAAACCTAAAAGTTGTTCGTCACTGAGCTGCTGCCTTGAGCTGGCCTGGAGGTTCTGGTTCAGAAAATCCTTTGCCTGTTGCTGACTCCACTGCAGCCGTTTGAGAATTTCATCACCCTGTGTGACTAAATCCGATCGACGTAAAGGAATCTCCGCGTGCATGGGATCACTTCCTGGTGAAAGCACACGAAGACGTTTGAGATAGGACACAAGATCACTGAAGCGTGTGAGCCGATGGCGACTTGCATGGCCGAAGGCTCGCTCGAGATAGATCTTTTCACTGTCACGATCCCATCCCACCCTTTGAAGTTCGAGGTCAATGGCGGTGAGCTCCTCACTCCAGTCCTCTGGATCAATGGGTGCTTCGCTGGGTGTTTGAGGATCAGGCCCCCTCTCAACCATTGAGGAGGCATCAACAGATGGAGTCAACTGAGGCGCCATGGACTGCAGGACCTGCATGGGTTCCTCGGAAGCCGTTATCTCTGGCGGGGCGACTCGCTTGATCGGCACGGGCTGCTTCGAGCCAGCAGTCTGAGTTTTGCTCTCGATGCTTGTCTCAGCGGACGTGATCGCTGCCTCCTCGGCTGTGGGTGGCTTTGAGGAACTGAACCTTGAATGAAGTCGCTCGAGAGCCTGATCCTCTGCCTCTGAGACGCTGCGACCCTCACCGAGAGAGCTCCCGAGCGGTGTGGTTCCCTCATAGGCCTCAACGAGAACAACGCATCGGTCGGCACTGATATGGCAGAGCTGGGCGTGGGTTCGCATTCCACTAATCAATGTCTTCCATTTCTAGGCTGTAGGTATGGATACAGCTGCCCTCTCGTCACTCACGGCCTGGTTGGATGGCGTTGACCAGCTGGGTGAACTGCTGCCGCTGTTGCCGGTCCTTATCACACTGGAATTCATCCTATCCGCTGACAATGCGATTGCATTAGCAACAATCGCACGAGAACAACGTGATCCCAGACTGGAACGTCGAGCGTTAAATCTCGGCATTGTGATGGCGTTCGGTTTGCGCGTCGGACTGATTTTGATGGCGCAATATGTACTTGCTTTTCCTCCGATTCAGCTCATTGCAGGCGTTTATCTGCTCTGGCTCTGCTTCAGTCATTGGAATTCTTCAACGGATCAGATCAGCGAGAAATCACAGGAAACATCAACCAACCCGATTCGTTTCAGTCGAACGGTGTTGACCCTGGCGATTACCGACCTCGCCTTTTCGATTGACAGTGTTGCTGCAGCGGTTGCGATCAGTGATCAGTTGCTACTTGTATTGACGGGTGCCTTGATCGGAGTGGTCGCTTTGCGTTTCACCTCAGGACTCTTCATTCGATGGCTGCAGATTTATCCACGACTGGAAACGGCCGGCTTCCTAGCCGTGGGATTTGTTGGTCTCAAATTGCTGGTGTTAACGGCTATGCCGACGCTGCATCCATCAGAACTGCTGACTCTTGCGGCTGTGATCGGCTTGATGATCTGGGGATTTTCACTGCGTGAATCTCCTGCAGCAGAGGAGTCCTGAGCTGATGCTCGTGGAACTCCGACAAACCGGTAGCGAGCAACTGCTTGATCGTGTGGAGCTGGATGAGCCACCTTCCCCAGGACGTTGGTTCCTTCACGAAGACAACAGTTTTCTGGTGATGCAGCGCCGTCACCGTTACCGACTCCATTCCGGTCATTACCAGTTGAGTTCAGTTGTGTTGATGGTGAAACCTCAGAAGCGACCTGCCGATGCACACTGGTTTCAGCATGGATGGGTCATTGGTGATCCAGCCTGTCGTTTCAATGCCCGAAGTCCGCTGATGCGCTGTGCCGTGATTCCGGAAGGCCCATGCGAGCGTTGCAGTCACTGGTCCGCATGACATCAATGAAACGTGAGCGTTGTTGGGTCTGGTTTCGCGGTGGTCTGAATCAGAAGTCCCATTGGCAAGGCGGCTTTTATGCCACCACAGATGAACAGGAGGGTGTTTTGATCCAATATGGCAACTACCGCGATACCAGGGTTCCCGCTTGGCGGGTGACGCAACAAGAACCCTCCGATCCACATGCTGCTCCAGAGATTCCTGAGAATGCCGTCTGGAAGATCACCTGAATGTGTTCTGCTCAAGCCTTTGCAACAGTCAAAGAGCGGGTTTTGGCCGCCTCCTAGGGTGAAAGATTCGGCTTCATCACGATCGTCGAGTCCTCTGTCACGGTCAATTCACAGGTCGGTTTCGAAGACCTGGGACTTGGAGAACCCCTGCTCAAGGCGCTGAGGGAAAAGGGGTACATCCACCCGTCGCCGATTCAGGAACAGGCCATTCCAGCGGTGATCCGTGGTCGCGACGTGATGGCGGCGGCACAGACTGGTACTGGCAAAACAGCTGGATTCACCTTGCCGATGCTTGAGCGACTTCGACATGGCAGGCGCTCTGGTCGTGGTCAGGTGAGGTCGCTGGTCTTGACACCGACCCGTGAACTGGCTGCTCAGGTCCATGAGAACGTGCGTGCTTACGGGCATCACCTTCCCTTGCGCAGTGATGTGGTGTTTGGCGGAGTCAAGATCAATCCGCAGATCGAGCGACTGCAGGGCGGTGTGGATCTGCTGGTGGCGACACCGGGCCGACTGCTTGATCTCCATCAGCAGAGTGTTGTGCGTTTTGATCAGTTGGAATGTCTCGTGCTGGATGAAGCGGATCGAATGCTTGATATGGGCTTCATCCATGACATCCGCAGATTGATTCGGCTGATGCCCGAGCATCGACAGACCCTGCTCTTCTCCGCCACGTTCAGCCCACCGATCCGAAAGTTGGCAACCGGATTGCTGCTTCAACCCCTGCAGATTCAGGTCACACCGGAAAATCAGACCGCACGTTCCGTTGAGCAGGTCGTTCACCCCTGTGACATGAAACGGAAATCGGAGCTTCTGAGTCATCTGATCAGAAGCGGGAATTGGCGTCAGGTTTTGGTGTTTTCGCGGACCAAGCATGGAGCCAATCGGGTCGCGGAGAAACTCAGCAAGGAAGGACTGGAAGCGGCCGCGATCCATGGCAACAAGAGCCAGGGGGCTCGTACCCGTGCCCTTCAGGGCTTCAAGCAGGGCAGTGTGCGGGTGCTTGTGGCGACCGACATTGCTGCACGGGGAATTGATATCCAGCAGTTGCCGCACGTGGTCAACCTTGATCTTCCCAACGTGGCGGAGGATTATGTCCATCGCATTGGTCGCACCGGGCGCGCCGGTGAAACCGGTCATGCCATTTCGCTTGTTGCCGCTGAGGAATCCCTCCTCCTGAAGGCAATTGAGCGACTCACAGGCGAAGCGTTGCGCAAGGAACAGGTGAAGGGATTCGAGCCAACGATTTTGACGGCACCACCCCTGGACCTTGGCGGTGGTAAACGGCGCAGTCATCAACGCAGCAATCAGCGCACTCGTCACAGCACAACTCCCGAATCACGCCAGCGCAGACGCTGAACAGTGCCATGGGAGCGATCGATCGTCAGACGAGCGTGTCGCCCGCAATGGCCTGCAATTGCTGAACGAGAGCCCGACCATTGCTCCGACTCTTCCCTTCCAGTTGTGCTTCACGAATCAGCAGCGGACAACCCGAACTGCTGACCACCAAACCCTGCTCATTGCTGTCCAGAACAGTTCCAGCCTGATGTTGACCGGTGGGCCAGCGGCCAAGCAACTGTTGTGCGCCGGGGCTGAGCTCGTCTCGAAGCCTTTCGATCAGCGGTTCAGAGGCCAGCAGTTTCAGTCTCTTTCCCTTCCAGAAGGTCATTGCACCTGGATACAGGCCCATCACTTTGCGATGGATTGCCAATGCTGAAGCGGACCAGTCGACCTGGTAGTCACTCTTGACGAGCATCCGCGCGTAGCTGACGTCAGGTGTCTGGCAGCGCAGGCCCAACCTGCGATGTCGCTCCTGTTCCGTCCCGGGTCCTGCGGCCTCAATCCGTGGGATCGCCTCCACCATCAGCTGAGCTGTGAGTTGGCTCAGTCGTGCTCCGAGTTGATGCGCGTTCTCAAGCAATCCGATATCGAGCTTTCGTTCCATGAGGACTGGACCGGTGTCCAGTCCTTCCTCCATCGCCATCACACCTACTCCGGTCTGAACATCACCCTCAAGGATGGACCATTGAATTGGGCCAGCTCCCCTCCACCTGGGCAGCAGTGAGCCATGGCCGTTCCAGCAGCCGAGAGGTGGCTGAGTCAACACTTCGGTGGGCAGTATCTGTCCGAACGCCACCACGACAGAAAGATCAGCTCCGAGATCAGCAAGCTCTTGTTGACAGGCATGATCACGGCGAATTTTTTCCGGGGTGTAAACCTTCAGCCCGAGTTCCAGAGCCCGTGCTTTCACAGCTGATGCCATCAGTTGTTTACCGCGCCCTCGACGACGATCAGGCTGAGTGACAACTCCGACAATCTGATGGCCTGCCTTGTCCAGTGCATCCAGTGTGGGGACAGCATAAAGGGGAGTTCCCCAGAACAGGATTTTCACGACCAATGAATCAGCCGTGACTGGTCAGGCTTCACCGGTGATCGCCAAACCATCAACCCATACGTAGGGACTGACACCTTCATGGGTGATAACGGATTCAGGTTCAAGATGCACGATCGAACGTAAGAGTTCGCGGATGTCTCCAGCCACAGTTGCTGCTTCAACGGAAATGCGCTCGCCACCTTTGACAAGCCAACCGTCGAATGGCAGGGAGAACGCTCCTTGACTGGCTTTCACACCGGCATGAAGGGCACTGAGACTTTCAATCAATACGAAGCTGTCAGGAGTGGTGGTGTGGTCAAGATGGTCGGCTCCTGTGCTCATCGACGGAGTGCGACTGACTTCAAACCAGTCGGGACCGACAGACACCTTGGCACCCATCCCCGCATGACCTGTTGGCTTCACTCCGAAATGCCGTGCAGTGGCTTCCGAATGTAGAAAGTTTTCCAGGCATCCCTCGCGAATCAAGGGAAGGGCTCGAGTTGGCGTTCCTTCTCCATCGAAGGGCATCGCTCCGACATGGGCAGGATGCAGACCGTTATCGGTGAGATTGAAGAAAGGAACAGCTAGTTGATCACCTATCGAGTCGGCTTTGCTGAGACTCACACCATCGAGAACGGCACGGGCGTTGAGCATGCTGCTGAATGAACCAATCAGATCAAGAAAGGCCTCAGGCGTGAAACACACGAGGTAACGACCGGTGTCGATCGGCTGATAGTTGAGATGGCTGATGGTGCGTTCTGCCGCTTCATTGATGCACCCCTCCAGATCAAGATCGCGGCTGCCAAGGGCTATTCGGACTGCTCCACCGCTGCGTGGTTTGCGACCGCTTTCCTCAGCGCGAGCCATCAGGAAAATGCTCGCCTGAGTGCGCTGAGCCTGTCGCAAGGCACCTTCACTGTTCAGGTAAATGCGTTCACTACTGCCCTCGTTCATGGCGTTGTAGGGGAGCGTGCCGATCGCCGGATGACGATCCAGCAGTTGTTTTTCAGCATCCAGAAGTTGAATCAGAAGACTCTGAATACCCTGAGCATCCTGAAGCGGGCGGTGCAGATCCGGCTCAGGTGCAGTGGCGAGAGGGGAAAACCCAGGAACATCATCTGGATTCCCAAAACCACTTGCCTGGTAAGCACCCATCAGCGCTTTTTCCAGCCCCGAATCGGAAAGATCAGAGGTACTTGTGATGCCAACCAACCCCTGTTGATTCCACACTCGAATGGTGATCGAACTGCGTTGTGAAGCTTTCAGCTGCTTGGCCTCACCACGGTCAACCTGTACAGAGGCGCTGCTGCTGCGACTGGCGCCCAGGTCCCATCTCGCAATTCCTTCACGGCTGGCCAGCGATTGGAGTTGATCCTGAAGTGACCTGACGTTGAGTGGTGCATTGGCCATGATCAACGACCTCCCACGGTGATTGAATCCACTTTCACGTGGGGCTGACCCACAGTCACAAACACGCTGCCACTGACCGATCCGCAGTACCCGGCCGCCAGCTCAAGGTCATCAGCACACATCGAGATTCTGGGCATGACTTCCTTGGCATCGCCGATCAGCGTGGCGCCTTTGACCGGTTGGCCAAGCTCACCGTTTTTGATCAGGTATCCCTCTTCCACAGAGAAATTGAACTGACCGGTCGCACCTACGCTGCCCGCCCCCATGGACTTGCAGTACAGGCCATGGTCAACGGAACTGATCAGATCATCAATACTGTGAGGGCCTGCGGCGATGTAGGTGTTGCGCATGCGGCTTGCAGCAGCAAAACCATGACTCTGTCGACGACCGCTGCCAGTACGGGCATGCCCTGTACGCATTTCACCGGCTCGATCACTGAGGAAACATTGCAGGATTCCGTTCTCAATCAGGACGGTTTTCTGCGGCTCCATGCCTTCGTCATCCATGGAGATGGATCCAAAAGCACCACCACTCATGCCTTCATCGATTGCGGTGACGGCTGAATGGGCAATGCTTTCACCGATGCTGTTAGCAAAAGGTGTAGAGCCACGTTCCACCTGAGTGGTTTCAAGCAGGTGACCGCAAGCTTCATGGAAGATCACACCACCGAAGCGGTTGGCCAACACCACGGGCATCTGGCCACCGTCGACGTAATCAGCCCGAAGCATCTTGACTGCACTGTCGCAAACCTCCTGAGCCGAGGCATCAACGTTCCAGTTGCACAAATCATCAGGACGATCGGTGCTTCCATAACGACGGGCAATGCTGGAGCGATGTTCACCATCGGCAGCCAGCACACTCAGGCCACTGGACTGATGCAGCCTGATGTCACGGGCAAACGTTCCATCGCTGGCTGCCACAAGAACCTCCTGCCAGTCGCGAGCGAAGCTGCCCCGACGCACGTCGAGATGCTGCCCACGCTTCTCCAGACAATCGGTGCCCTCCAGCAGTCGCTGAGTGATCGTGAGCAGGTCAGGAGTTCTGCCCAGCCAATTGTTTTTTGAGGACCCGTAGTCACGAAGTGGACCGAGCCCGTCAAATCCGCCAGAGCTCGCAAGCGTGGAAGTATCGAGCTGGAGCATGGCCAGAGCCTGCTGAAGAGCGTCTTCCAGCCCTTGATCACTGAGATCATTCGTACTCACGAAACCGTCTCTACCGGACCGAAACACGCGGATTCCAGCTCCCATGCCGAATGACGGACTCACGCTTGTGATCTTGTCCTGTTCGGCTAAGACACCGAGATGATCCGTACGTTCAAGAAACACTTCAACCAGATCTGCTCCGGCACTGACACCGATATTCAGCAAAGAATCGAGGCGCTGACGCCATGGATGGTGGCCTGGGTCCAGATCATTGAACCCAGCCAGAGACTTTTGAAGAGTTGACTGCATCAGCGAACACTGGGCTGATAGTTTTCGCTGCGAATAGGTGACATCAAGAAGAGAGATGCCATCTGTGCACCGTTAGCGATCCAGTGTGGAAGTTTACGCACAAACTTAAGAGGTTTTGAAGCCGAACTCTGATCGACAGATTCCAAAGACTCGTTGTTGACGATAATTTTTTCCAGGCGTTCGTAGAAACGGGGATTCTTCACATCAAGAACCACCGGGAACACCCGAGCGGATGTTTCGTTGGTTTTGTCAATGACCATTCGGTCATATTCACGTGCATCTAGACCAAGGGCCTCATAAAACTCCTTACGAGCCACATCTCTGACATACATCGTGGCAAAGACGGCCAGTAGAAAAAAGCGACACCACAGTCGAGCGCGAAGACCACGGACGGTTTCCGGTTGCGATTTCATGAGGGCATCAAAGAAATCGCCATGGCGGTTTTCATCTTGACACCAGTTTTCAAAAAAGTTGAAAATAGGGAATATTTTGCTCTCAGGATTTTTTTCAAGATGCCTGAAAATAGCAATGTAGCGCCAATAACCAATTTTTTCAGAGAGATAAGTCGCGTAGAAAATGAATTTTGGCTTGAAGAAGGTGTATTTCTTATTTGCAGTAAGGAACCCCAGATCCAATTGGAGTCCAAAATCACTCATGGATTTGTTGAGGAAGCCAGCATGTCTGGCTTCATCCCTGGCCATATGCGCAAAGCATTCAGCAAGCAGGGGATTCTTTGCCTTGATACGACGGCTCAGCTCCTTGTAAAGAAGAAAACCTGAAAATTCAGAAGTACAACTCTGTTCAAGGAACTCGATGAACACGCGACGCGTCTCCGGGTCGAGTTTGTCTGCTGCACCGTCGAATTCCTCGTTGCGAACAAAGTGGTGACGGTTGTAATCCTTGCGAAATTCTTCGCAGATTGCTTCGAGCTCAGCCTCATTGGGCCTGAGATCCATCTCCGCCATGGCTTCAAAGTCCGTTGTGTAGAAGCGCGGAGTGAGGATTGTGTCCTTGACCGGATCTTTTACAGAGACTCCGGAGCCCCCGGATTTTGCGTCATTCACAGCGGTGGGAGGCACCATCAGATCCAACGTGTGTTTCCTGCATCGTAAATGCAGTCCAGACTCAGCTGGGGCTAGGTGTAACCCATTGGTTCAGTTGCCCCCGAACCACTTCTGGCCATTGAGACGTTGAAGCAATCGGGATTCAAGCAGGGCCTGGTTGATGCGTTTCTCATCAATCAGGAATGATTCCAGCAGGCTTGGATCTGAACCGGATTCAGCAAGGGCAATCGTTTTGCCAGACGTGATCGAATCGGATTCGAAGCAGAGCCAGAACCGTCGCCCTGCGGGCAATTCAGCTTGAACCATCCAACAAAGACCACCCACAACCGGTCGTTCTCCCTCAACCAGCAGGAGACTGATCGGCGCTTGCTCGCGTTCTGTCAAGGATTTGGTCAGTGATGGCAGCAGATCCTCTTGAATGAAGCTGGCAAAGGGCTTGTCCTCTGGTTTGGGCTTTGGAGCAGGTTTTGCGGGTTTGACCGGTTTGTCCGCACTGTCTGGTTTGGAAGGTTTGGCTGTTTTGTCAGTTGCATCAGCCTTCGTGGCCTTGTCGGCAGCTGCATCAGGACTGGCCTTGTCAGCTTTGACGGCGGCAGTCTTCTGCTGCACTGGGTCTGACTTCTCTGCTCTATCCGGTTTGGAAGCTGTTTCAGTCTTGGCGGGCTTATCGGCTGGTGCTGCAGCTGCTTCGACGTTCTCCGCCGTTTCTGACTTGGATGCTGCTTCGCTCTTGACGGGCTTAGCTGCTGCTGCCGCAGGCTCGATGTTCTCCGCCTTTTCTGGTTTGGATGCCGCTTCGCTTTTGAGGAGCTTGTCGGTTGCAGCCGCAGGCTCGATTTTCTTCGCCGTTTCTGATTTTTCCCCTGCGTCGGTCTTGTCGAACTTGACCGCTTCTGTCACAGGCTCGACGTTCTCTGCTGTTTCTGCTTTCGCCGCTGCTTCGTTCTTGACGGGCTTGTCCGTTGCTGCCGCAGGCTCGATTTTCTTCGCCGTTTCTGATTTTTCCCCTGCGTCGGTCTTGTCGGACTTGTCCGCTTCTGTCACGGGCTCAACGTTCTCTGCTGTTTCTGCTTTCGCCGCTTTTTCGCTCTTGGCGGGCTTGTCCGATGCTGCCGCAGGTTCGGTCTTGTCTGAGGAGACAGTCGCGTCGGCTTGCGCTGAACCTTCAGCACCTGCAGCCGATGCCGGCACTTCAGGCGTTTCGGGCTTGGCAGGAGTGACGGGGGTTTCGCTCAACGGACATCAATCGTTCGCGGGACTGTAGACAGCCCAGGGCACTTCTCACCAGCTTCACCAATCTGCCGGAAGCGGCTGATCCCAATCATCAGCGACTGTTGTTGAGGTCTGAGCAGGATCGGAGACAGCCCGCTCCTTCAGATCCGACTGAGCAACGCTGTCCTTCGTCGTTCGGCCCGTCCGAATCACCCTGAAGGGAACAGAGACGGTGGGCGCAGGTTCTCGCAGGTCTCTCTCTGGCCAGGGCATCGTTGCTGCTGCAGCGCCAGCACGCTCACTGTCAAGCTCTGGGGATTCTTCCTGCCATGAATATGGTCGTCGAACCTCCCGTTGAAGTGTTTGTTGAGTTGACGATCCGGCCGCCAGGACAGCACCAGATCCGAGGACGGCTCCAGATGTGGCGGCCACAGCCATCCATACGCCAAGGGGAAGTCTGGGTAGTTCCCAGGTGAGGATGCGAAGACTGCCTGTCTTTCCGAGGTTGAGACCGCCGACAAGCAAGGTGAGCAGTAGCGGTAAAAGAGAAGGGATCAGTAACAGGCGTTGTAGAGGGGTCATGACTGGGGTCCCTGCCAACGCTTCTGATCCGTAAGCGTTTCCCCTAACGCGTCAAGGAGCCTCATCACCAGAAAATCGAGCATGTCGTCGATGCTTTCAGGCTGGGTGTACCAGGCCGGTATCGGCGGAGCAATTTTTGCTCCTGCTTCCGCAAGGGTGGTGAGGTTACGCAGATGCAGCAGGTTCCAGGGCATTTCCCTCGGTGCAATCACCAGAGGACGCCCTTCCTTGAGATGGACATCAGCACAGCGCTCGAGCAGGTCACCTCCGAGTCCAGCCGCCAGACGACCAACTGTTCCCATGGAACAGGGCACAACAAGCATGCCTTTGGTGGGAACGCTGCCACTGGCGACAACAGCTGACTGATCGTCCCAGCGATGACAGATGAGTTGACCTTCCTTGACCCCAAGTCGATCACGCCAGAAGCGTTCCTGAAGTCTGGGATCCACAGGAACAGAGATGGATCGTTCCGCTCGCCAGACTCCATGGGCGCCACGACTGACAATCACATGCACACTCAGATCACGGCGCAACATCGACTGCAATGTGCGTTCAGCCAGCTGTTGAGCGGAGGCCCCGCTGATGCCGATCACATAGGGAATCATTCCTCGCTCACAGCCACCGGCATGGGATCGTCAGCAACAGGGGTCGTGGCAGGAACCACTTCGAGATCAATCTGATTTCTAAGAACATCAACCTTGAGAACTTTTACCTCGACGGTGTCGCCCAACTGATAGACACGCCTGCTTCTTCGGCCAACAAGACGATTTTGCCTTGATCGATATTCATACCAGTCATCATTCAATGAACTGACATGAACAAGACCTTCCACCATGGAAGGAGCAATTTCAACAAAAAATCCGTAGCTCTGAACTCCACTGATCACACCAGTCTGATGCTGATTGAGCATCGGCTCGGCGCTGCGCGCCTTTGCCATTGCAAGAAGATCCCTTTTCAGCTCTTCAACCTGGCGACGCCGAACATTCAACCTCTGCACGGTGCGCTCTCGTATCATGTCAATGATTTTCTGCTCTTGAGAAGCCGTAAACAAAGGCCAGCTCACTGAGGCTTCAACACCTTTTTCACCCAGTTTGACTTTGTTTTTCTGACGCACAGTTGGGCGATCTTTCCCGTCATTGAGCAGGGAACAAAGCACCTGCTGGTTCATCAGATCGGCCTGATGCAGCGTTGGGCAACACCATGGTGCAAAAGGATTGAGATGATGCTTGTCCGATCCATCATCCTCGCTGTTACCAGCACCTTGATTGGGCGACTGATCTGCAACGGACTCGCCGGATGCCTCTCCAGATTTTGCAGAACTGGATTCCTTTCTGTTCGCTGAAACCCGATAAAAACTCTCTGGTAAAGCCTGCTTGAGTTGAAGATTGAGCACATGGCTCGAATCACTGCTCGCCAGAGCCATGGCCAATTCGGAAGGAGAGGGTGCTCCGTCTTCGTCCAATTCAAGGGGAACGTCCAGGGCGACAGCAGCCTTGGCTACGTCATTGAGAGCAGCGTCATCCGGCGCTGGAGCATCAAGAAGAATCGCTGGCAAACCCAGTTGGCGACTGTGCTCTTCCCAGACACGATCGGCATTCCTGATGAGCACGGACAGGATTGAATTAGGGCAACTGGGGTTGAGTGGCGTCGACCAGCTCTGACCATCACCATCGGGCGACACGCTGTTGAGATCTCCCAGATCATCAGCTTGAGCACGCTTCAGATCCAGTTCGATTCGACCCTCTCTTCGTTCAGCTTCTTGCAACTTTGTTGCACAGAAAATGAGAGTTTCCAGCTGACCAATCTGGTCTTTGATCGACTTCAGAGCGACAGGAACTGCTCTGGACTTCGGTTTTCGAGATTCCAGAGCATGGAGGGCCCCAGCATTCACTTCAGCAACAGGGCGAATCCGACTCAGACAAAACTCCCAGTTGCGCCACTCACCGTCGGGACCCATGTCCAAACGCAGTGACACTGCGTCTTGAACCTCCCCGACTGAGAAGCAACAGGCTTTAGCAAGAGCAGGGCTCAGCAATGGCATCCAGTGCCCACCCAGACAGAGGCTTTCCGATTGATTGAGAAGCCACTGGTCGTAACTATTCCCCGGGCTTAGACGTTCAGCAACAGCGGGGGCATGAATCCAAAGACGAGTACCACCGTCGTGAGGGATGACATGCACAGCTGGAAGAGCTGGAGCACCATCAGCAGCCCAGCCGCTGATGATCAGGGCGGGCTCGTCACTCAGGTCTTCACGTTTCTTGGCTGAGGGTGCCTTGAAACTGGCACGAGGTGGAGCCGGTCGCTGATGAAGATTGGCCTTCGTGAGCATCAGCTCGCGGTCTGCACAGGAACCGCCATCGAGGGGAAGCGATCGTGCAACGTGTCCACGTGCCGGAAACTGTGCGATCGGATAGCGATCCAGCACCACCTCGGCAACAGCCATGCCGATGGGTTTTTCTGCATGGGTGGCGTCCTCTTGAGTCAATTCAATCGATGCCAACAAACGGTCGTCGAGAGGAACGGCGATGACCCGTTCATCCTGTTGCTCCACCGATGCAAGCAAGCTTGTGGTGGCTCGCTCAAGAATGCATTGCACGCCCCCTTCAGGAGAACGACGCCTGCCTCCCTCACGGGTCAGCCTCACAAGCACCCGATCGCCGTTCCAAGCGTGATTGAGCTGGTGATCACGGATATAGATATCGTCTCCACCGTCATCGCGAATCGCGAAACAGAACCCCTTGCTGCTGCAGCGAAGGCGCGCTTCGACCAGATCGTCAGCGGCACCCTTGCTGATGCCTCCATCGCTGTCGAGAGCAAGGATTCCCAGCCTTGATAGACCTTGAACAGCGAGACCGAGCGAATGTTTCTCGGCGCGATTGGTGAGCCGGAGGATTTTTTCAAACTTGGCAATCTCCAAGTTGCCCTCATCGGGAACCTGATCGAGCAGGTCAGCGACCGTGAATTTCATCGGAACGGTTAATGGGAACCGGCCTTCAGGACCGGGAGGGGGCATCTCGGGTGCGCGTGCAGCGAAAGACCGCGCTTTCCCTTGATTGTTCAATCCTAAGGGCCCCTAGTGCCCCCCAGATTCAGTCGTCGGCGGTCGCTGTTGATTCCGCACCACTGAGAAGTGGCCAGAGCAGTTTCAGACCAATCGCCAGAAATCCGAGCGATGCCATGAGCTGTAACCAGTCGGCGGGAACAACGCCAGAGAGTGATCCACCTGCTATGGCACCGATCAGACTTGCCAAGACGAGCGCTGATGATGAGCCGAGGAACACGGCGAAGGGGCGGTTGGACGTACCGCTGATCGCCACTGTGGCGAGTTGGGTCTTATCCCCGAGCTCCGCCAGGAAAACCGTGGCGAACGTGGAAAGAAGCAGGGTCAGATTCATGTCAAGACAACGTTCAAAGGCAAATGGATCAAGGGAAGACCTCTAAACAGGGTTGGCAGCGATCAACGACTGCAGTGCCTGGGAACCAAGCCACAACCCAAGTCCCAACATCAACAGTCCGGCCATCTGCTCGAGCCGTTCCGGTTGCATCACGGTTGACAGCCAACGTCCCACCAGAACGCCAACCAGGCTGGAGCAGATCAACGCCAGAGCAGCACCACCGAACACAAGCCAGGGCTGACCCGATTGTGCGGAAAGCAGGAGTGTGGCGAGCTGGGTTTTATCGCCAAGCTCAGCAAGGAAAACCGTTGTGAAGGTTGTCAGGAGGACAGTCGTGAATCCAGGACGTTGTGTGGTGCCGGAATCAGTCATCACAAAGGTTCCGTTGAGCGGATGAGACGTTCGAACTTACGCAGTTCCCTGCTGCGGCCGCCATGAACTGAACGGATCTGTTGTCGGCAGCAGGCGACCGTAAATGAGTCCGCGTGATCAGCGGCAATACCGAACAAGTCGCAGAGACTGCTGACGCGGCAGAAATCCGGACGGGTCTCATAGATCCGACAACGTCTGGATCCACTGTCGAAATGAATGCACCAGCCATCGTCACCCACCATCGACAGGTATTGCTTCTGCTGAAGAGGATCAAGAGCCTCCACTGCTTCTGGGCGTTCCTCAGGTGCCAGTCGGCAACAGGCACCGCACTGGTCCATGCAGGACCACTGCTGTTCAGGCCGTGTCATGAGACCTCCTCGCAACCATGTTCAGTGGATTGAGGCTGTGACAAGCCATCACAGAGGTTGAGTTCGAGCTGTACGGGAGGGGTGCCTTCCTCGTAGCCTGCATAAGGCAACATGCCCCTTATTTGCTTCCGTTTCATGGGACTCGATTTCCACCTGATCGCCAATTTCGCGGCACTGGCCTTGATTACCTTGGCCGGCCCCGCAGTGATCTTTATTCTCTTCTACCGCCGTGGTGCTCTCTGAAGTTTGCTGAGTCCGTGATACACCGGATCTCTGCAGACCAGGCGTCCGGTGTAGGCAGCCAGCACTGAAGCGAGAACCACACCAGCAAACAGCTGTTGATCTCCGGCCAGTCTCCAGGCGAATACGATTGAAACAAGGGGTAGTTGGGTGGCTCCAGACAGCCCTGCAGCAAGACCCAAACCGATGCCGACCTGTGAGCTGATTCCTGCCACTGCACAGATCGTGTAGCCGAGAACGGCACCGAAGGTCAGAGAAGGATCAATCAAGCCGCCAGGCACTCCAGGGCTTAACGCGAGCATCGGTCCAATCACCCTGACCAGTGTGATCCAGATACTGGTGAGCCCACTGATGTAAACCTGATCATTACCCATGGCATTGGGCATGCCCTGTTCGATGAGCTGCCGCACGAGCGCTTCGCCATCTGAGGTGGAGGTTCCCCAGCTCAACAGTGCAAGAACGGTCAATCCCCCACCAAGATAAAGACCTGTCCGCAGAGGTTTTCTTTTGATCACAGGGGCAAGACGTCCGGTCAGCCAGACCAGGCCCTTGTTGAAGAATCCACCAACGAGTCCGCAGACGATTCCGATCGGAAAAGCAAGCATCAGTTGCTCCACTTCCGGTAGGGCGACGTTGAGAACGCCGAGTCCAAACATTGGTTCTCCTCCGATGTTGGAGAACCCTGCGGCGGCCACGCTGATCACCAACGCTGGCCAGATCGTCACGATCGAATAATCAGCGGTGAGTTCTTCGAGCATGAACACGGCTCCCAGCAGAGGCGTGTTGAAACCACCGGCAAGACCCGCCCCCCCACCGATCGCCACAATCTGCCGTTCACTCAGAGAAGGCAGCCAGTTGCGGAAGCGTCGGTGGCAGGCCCTCGAAACTGCAGCACCGAATTGAACAACCGGACCCTCCCTTCCAAGCGGAAACATGGCGATGGTGGCTATGGACCAAAGAACCCCGCGCTGCACTGTTCCTGGTGCTGCCATCGCTTTCGGCAGTTGGGAAGGGTCCTCTAATCCATTCATGGTGGATGGAATGCCTGAGCCTGCACCGGCTTGCCAGGGACCACGCTGAAGCAGCAGCAGAATCGGCATCACCACGAGGGGCAAGAAGGCAATAACCACCCCCCTCCAGCTCCAACTTTCATCGGCGGAGGTCGGCATCAAGGCATACAGATGATCCTGAACACCATCAACAAGATTCAGAGGCAGACATGCCAGTCCGATCAACACTCCGACCAGAACGAGACCGATGAAATGCCGCACAACGCCTTTGAGCCGGCTCTGTGACGGCAGTGTTCCCGGAATCAGGACTGGTTCGTGACGACTATCCGGACTCATGGGCGTAAACCGAGGCCGATACAAGCCTCCTGAAGTAAAGCTGCAACGTAAGGGTGTGAGGCGCGACTGTCGTCGCTTTCCAGCACACCCTCGCGATTGACCCGGCTCACCAGTGACTTGCCCTCTGGATTGATCAACTCAAGGCTTGTGCTGTCGATGCGCTGGACGCGGTAACTGCCGCGCGAACGACGCAGTTCCATCACTTCCAGATGGGGACGAAGAGCCTGAATCTCCAGCTGAAAACGGGTCTCACCACGCCAGTGATTCTGAGTGACGGTGTACATCGCATCGATGATCTGACTGAGCACAGCCGTTTCAGGCCAGCGCCAGACAATCGCCTCACGCTCCACTCCGTTCTGTTCAAGTTTCAGCCGTAAGTGACCTCCGCGCAGGGACTGTTGGTCAGTGATTCGGCAACCGCGTGACCAGAAAAGAGGTTTTGGATGACCAGCCCCGAAAGGTTCCAGCCTTTGCAGGGCTTGCCAGAAAGAATGATCAATTTGATCGAGCTCCAACAACGCTTCGGGTTCCACCAGCAGATCCTCACCTCTGCCCTGCAACCATTGCGTCGCTAGAGCGTTGAGGGCCTGATGAAGTGCAGTGACAGCAGTGACCTGAACGGTGAATCCACCTGCGGCTGGATGGCCTCCATGCCGTTCGAGAAGATCACTGCATTGCTGCAACGCACGATCGACAGCAAAACCGTCGGGTGCACGCACCGAAGCGCGCATGCTTCCTTCGCCGTCACTGGCAAGAAGCGCTGCGGGTCTTTGATATCGCTCAACTAGACGTGCGGCAACGATGCCAATCACCCCGTGATGCCAATGCCCCTGCGCAAGCAACAGAAAGGGAGGTAAAGGTGATGGATCACTTTCAAGCAATGCAACAGCCTCCGCTTCGATCGCATCACAGAGCTCGCGTCGCTGACGATTGAGTGCGTCGCACTGACGGCCGAGCTCGAAGGCGCGATTGGGATCATCAGCTGTGAGCAGGTCAACCACCAGGGATGGTTCACCGATGCGGCCAACCGCATTGATTCTCGGTGCCAGCTGGAAACCGATGTCGTCAGCACGCAAAGGACGATCTCCAAGCCCGGCCAGTTGCTGCAGAGCCTGAACTCCGGGGCAGCTGCTTCGATGTAGATGACTCAGCCCTTCCCGCAGCAGGGTTCGATTAGCTCCGGTGAGTGGTGCCATATCGGCCACCGTTCCAATGCAGAACAGATCCCTTGCTGTGGTGATCGCATCAGGTTTCTTCAACTCCTGCGCCAAAGCTCTGGCCAACACATAGGCCAGTCCCACCCCTGCCAGACCCCCATAAGGAGAGTCCTTCGGAGTGGTTGCAGGATGAATCAGAGCCAGTGCTGTCGGACGATTGGCAGGAAGGGTGTGGTGATCAGTGAGGATCACTTCGACGCCCAGTTCTGAAGCCTTCTGCAGAGCTTCATGAGCAGCAACACCGTTGTCGACCGTCACCAGCAAACGGACGCCCTCTGCATGAAGCTGCTCAACCATGCCGCTGTTCAGACCATATCCATCGGCCATTCGGCTTGGAATCGCCGCTTGTGGAGTGGCGCCCATGGCCTCAAAAGCACGCATCAAGAGAGCAGTGCTGGTCATGCCATCGGCGTCGTAATCGCCACAGATGGCCACTGCCTCGTTGTTGAGGCATGCCGTTTTAAGCCGTTTGAGTGCCGGGCACAGCTCAGGGAAATGATCATCTGCTGCGGGCAACGGTTGATCGCTGAGAAGCAACATCACCTGCTCAGGACTCTGGAGTCCTCGTCTGAAGAGGACTGCTTTCAGAGCCAATGGAAGATTCACTGAGGGCAGTGGGTCCCCCTCGATCGGTTGTGGGAGTCGCCACTGCTGATCCCGGGCGCCCGCCACCATGCCGAAGGAAATAATTGGCTGCATTGTGGGTCTTCGTCGCCTCAAAAGCGATCGGTCAAGCTGGTGCACGATCGGATCACCGACATGACCCGTTTGCAGGCTGTTTTCTGGGATGTGGATGGAACACTTGCTGACACCGAGCTGAATGGCCATCGCCAGGCGTTCAATCAGGCTTTTGCAGACTGTGGCCTCAGCTGGAACTGGAATGAGCAGCTCTATTCCGAATTGCTGAGCATTCCTGGAGGACGACAGCGGATGCAGTCCTACGCGCAGCGATTGGGAGACACGCTTGATGCTGAATTACTGGAACGATTACGTCGATCAAAACAACAGCACTATCTCAAGGTCGTTTCTTCCGGAGCCATCACTCTGCGACCAGGTGTCAGTCGACTTCTGCATGAACTCAACCGAGCCGATGTACAGCAGTGGATTGTGACCAGCAGTGGAGAAGCATCGGTTCTTGCATTACTCGAGTCTTTTTCAGGTGAGCTCACCGGAATGTTTGAGGGAACGGTCACTGCCGATGACGTGGACAGGCACAAACCGCATCCTGACCCATATCAACTGGCGCTTGATCTCAGTGGATCAGATCGTGCCTCTGTTGTGGTTTTTGAGGATTCAACCCCTGGACTGCAGTCAGCCCGTGCAGCCGGTCTGTGCTGTGTCCTGACCCCATCCCCATGGGACAGAGAGCTTGAAAACAGCCAGCAGCATGCTTCAGCCGTGATCGATCAGCTCGGAGAGGATGAGCAAAAGGCAAGAATCTTCAGTGGACCCCCTTGTGCAGAAGGTCTGATCACGCTGGAGTATCTGGAGTTGCTGCTTTCGGCCACCTCGCGATGACCCTTCAGGCCACTCGCTACGAGCAGTTGCAGCGGCGCACCGGCAGGCTATTGAACCAGACCCTGATTGGCCCGTGGAGACGGCGCAGTGTCGGGGTTCTCGCTTTGCTGTTCGGCTTCATCATCGGCAGCAACGTGACGATGATCTGGTTTCAGAGGTCCGGTCAGAACCGTCCTGTAGCGGTGCTGGCGATGGTGCTCATCATTGAACTGATCGTGCGCCTGCGCAGCAAAGTGCGTCCCGGACCGTGGCCACTCCCCTGGCTAGCCCTCGACAATTTGCGCATCGGCACGGTCTATGCCGTTGTGCTTGAGGCTTACAAACTTGGATCCTGATCGCCAAAGCGATTCCATGCCCCAGCGGGTCCCTGACGGTCTGCTGCCTTTGCTTGCAAACCTCGATTGGTTCAATGTTGAGGACTGGTGGGATCGATGGGAGCGCGTCGGCGGCCTCAACCTGGCCAGAGATCAATGGTCGGTGCCAGTTGTTGATGGCTGGGTTGCCTTCGTTGGTCTTCCATTGCTGAGCCGAGTTGAGTCGGCTGTGAATTGTGGAGAGCGTGTGATCCTTGGTGTCAGCGCCCTGCCTGGTTGCGGCAAGTCAACCCTGTGCAGCTGGGTTAAATCAGCGTCTCAACAACTGGGTTGGCCGGTGGAACATCTTTCACTTGATGATTTCTACTGGCCCGCGGAGCTGCTGGACAAAAGGATGCAAGGCAATCCCTGGTCTGTGCCGAGAGCTCTTCCGGGCAGTCACGACATTGATGGTCTGCTGCAATCGCTTGATGAGTGGAAAACAAACGGGCAGATCACCGCTCCACGCTTTGACAAATCACTTCGCAATGGCCGGGGAGATCGATACGGAAGCAGCAGTTCACGACCACAAGTGGTGCTGATGGAAGGTTGGTTTCTGGGGGTCTCCCCGCTCCCCTCGATTGAAACCGAAATCCTTGAAGCATTATCAGAACAGGAGCTTTCTTGGCGGTCCAGAGCCGTTTCCTTACTCGCTGACTATCAGGAGATCTGGGCGTTCCTTGATGACCTCTGGCATTTGCGAGCTGTTCGTAGCGACCTGTCCTCTCGCTGGAAGCAGCAGCAACTGGTCACTCTGGAGCAGCAAAGCGGTGTGGGCTACCGCACGAGCGACCTATCAGACTTCAACCGCATGGTGCTTGCCGTATTGCCACCGAGTTGGTTACGCAACCTTCGCCTGAGCAGTGCTGTGATGGATCTCACGGAATCACGCGACGTGCGTGAGATCCATGTGCTGAACACTCAGCTTTCAGCCTCGTCCTCTTCAGCAACGGGATAGACGAAGCCCTGAGCACGGCCACTCAGCACAGACTTGCCAATGGAGAGAGCACGCTGAGCCGCAGTGGCAGCCTTGGCCTTCCAGACAGCATGACGCTGGTTGCGCTTGCTTTTTGAGGTTTTCTTCTTCGGGACGGCCATCGCGGGCGGTTCACTGCCAAACAGCCATGATCCACTTCGAAGAGGCCACTCGTCAAATCGCTAGTCTTTGTGCAACGCATCAGCGGTGTGAGTTCAGAGCAGCCGACCCAGTCAGAACAGGGAACTCCAGCGCCCAAGTCCAAGCCTGAGGAGCAACAGAAGAATCCGTTCGCCCTTTTTCAAAGGCAACCGGAGGTGAGCTACAGCACCCTGCTGAAAGAAATTTCCTCCGGCTCCATCAAGGAACTGGTCCTGGTACCTGGTCGCCGTCAGGTGATCGTCACCTATCCCGATGGCAAGCAAATCACAGTTCCGGTACTGGCGAATGATCAGCAGATCCTCAGAGTCGCCGAAGCATCGGGTACACCACTGAATGTCAAGGATGTCCGTCAGGAACAGGCACTGGCCGGACTCGCTGGCAATCTCGCCCTAATCGTTCTGATCGTTGTCGGGCTGTCATTGCTGTTGCGACGTTCTGCCCAGGCTGCCAACAAGGCGATGGGGTTCGGACGTAGCCAGGCAAGAACCAGCCCTCAGGACGAAATCACAGTTCGCTTTGAAGATGTCGCCGGGATCGGTGAGGCCAAGGAAGAGCTGCAGGAGGTCGTCACTTTCTTGAAACAGCCGGAGACCTTTATCAAGCTTGGAGCCCGGATACCTCGCGGTGTGCTGTTGATCGGTCCACCCGGCACCGGCAAGACTCTTCTTGCCAAGGCGATCGCGGGTGAAGCAGGTGTTCCATTTTTCTCCATTGCAGCCTCTGAATTCGTTGAATTGTTCGTAGGGGTCGGGGCCAGCAGGGTGAGGGACCTGTTCCGAAAAGCCAAGGAGAAAGCTCCTTGCATCGTGTTCATCGATGAAATTGACGCTGTCGGTCGCCAGAGAGGAGCTGGGATTGGCGGCGGAAACGATGAACGCGAACAAACCCTGAATCAGTTGCTGACCGAAATGGATGGATTCGCCGACAACTCCGGGGTCATCCTTCTTGCAGCGACAAACCGTCCTGATGTTCTGGACACAGCACTCATGCGGCCAGGACGGTTCGACCGACGGATTCAGGTAGGCCTTCCCGATCGCCGCGGTCGGGAATCGATACTCGCTGTGCATGCAAGAACACGTCCGTTGTCAGACGAGGTTTCGCTCGCTGACTGGGCTTGCAGAACCCCTGGTTTTTCAGGCGCCGATCTGGCGAATCTTCTCAACGAGGCAGCCATTCTCACGGCTCGTCATCAGGCGTCCTTCCTCGGTAACAGAGAACTTGAGGAGGCACTGGAGCGCATCACCATGGGCCTGACTGCCGCCCCACTCCAGGACGGAGCAAAGAAGCGTTTGATTGCTTATCACGAAATCGGCCATGCCCTGGTGGCTGCGCTGACTCCCTATGCCGACCCGGTCGACAAAGTCACTCTCTTGCCCCGCAGTGGGGGTGTTGGAGGGTTCACCCGTTTCTTCCCTGACGAGGAAATCATTGACTCCGGTCTCGTGACCCGCGCCTATCTGAGAGCACGACTGGTGATGGCCCTGGGGGGTCGTGCAGCGGAGATTGTCGTTTTCGGAGACTCTGAGGTGACACAGGGCGCCAGCGGCGATCTCCAGATGGTGTCCCAGCTTGCGAGGGAGATGGTGACGCGTTTCGGATTCTCTGATCTGGGCCCCGTTGCTCTTGAAGGTCAGGACCAGGAAGTCTTCCTTGGACGGGACCTGGTCAACACCAGGCAGTCCTATGCCGAAAGCACCGGTCGGGAAATTGATCGCCGAGTGCGTGCGCTGGCACAAGAAGCACTGCATCAGGCCATTGATCTGCTCCAGTCGAGGCGGCAGCTGATGGATCGTCTTGTTGAGGCACTGATTGAGGAGGAGACCCTGCATTCCGATCGTTTTCACGTTCTGGCAGGTATCGACGTACCCAGCAGGAGCTCTAGCCTGGATCAGTTGCCGGCTGGGGCTTGAGCCTGCTCAAACGGGGCCTTCCCTTCCTATTGCGTCGATCAGGGGTATGGCTGCTGCTGGCGTTTCCCGCTTTCTGGCTGTTCGCCAGACTTCAGGTTGAGTGGTCGTGGTTCTCCCAGTTCGGGCATGAAGGGATCTACCTCCAGCGACTGGGCTTTCAGGTTCTTGGTGCTGGGTTAGCACTGTTGCTGGTGCTGCTCACCGCCTGGTGGCGACACCGATGGATGCGGGCCTATGTCCCCACACCACGTGGAGAGATCCCAGCGCTGCGAGGGGGCGTCTATTCCCTTTCATTGCTCGCCTGCCTCTCAATCCTTCTCAGCGTTCTTGCCATCACGACACGGCTGGCTTGGCTGGCATGGAAGCAACCTTTTCTGCTGGCCCACTGGTGGAGTGTTCCATTTCAGCCGGAATGGACCGTTCTCATCATCAGCATTCTGCTGATCCTGCTGATCACGATTGGCCTTGGACGCAGGCGACGAATCAACCTTGCCTTCCTTTATGGAAGCCTCTGCATCTGTGTTGTGGCAGGTCGGAGCTGGGGCCTCTGGGCACTGGCTATCACGATTCCTGATGCAGGCTCGACGGATCCACTGCTGGGCGCAGATCTCAGTTTCGGATTAGGTCGCTTTTCAGCAATCGCGCTGGTCCTTGAGCTGTTGTTGCTGCAGATCCTGCTGACGTTGAGCACGTCGGCCTGGAGTCGCCTGACCCGGCCCCCCTGCCTGAGTGACTGGGGCTTTCCAGGCTGGAACACCCAGGAACGTGCATTGCTGCGTCCTGTACTGGCACTGCTGCTGCTGGTGCTAGCTGCACTCACATGGCTTGTGCGTCATCAACTGCTCTGGACCCAGAGCGGATTGGTTGCCGGTGCTGGCTGGCTTGATATCCATTTGAGGCTGCCTCTGCGGCAGTGTGTTGCACTTCTGCTGGTGCTGATGGCCGGGACCTTTGTGCCATGGCCGGGAGAAAGACAATTCCCTCGACGACGGCTGAGAACAGCACTGTTCACTCTTGCTTTGATCGCCGTCCTCGCGGAACTGCTGCTTTCGCCGATTGTTCAGTGGATCGTGGTCCGCCCTAAAGAACTGCAACTCGAAACTCCCTACATCAGTCGCTCAATTTCAGCCACACGTCAGGCCTATCAACTGGATTCCATCAAAGCCCGGGGCAGCACGCCAACTCAGGAGATCAGTGAGCAGGATCTGGTCAAAGGAGCAAGCACGCTGCAAAACATCAGGCTCTGGGACAGCCAACCGATGCTGGACACCAATCGTCAGCTGCAACAACTGAGGGTTTACTACCAATTCGCGAATGCATCCGTTGATCGATATCCGCTCCATGAAGAAATCAATGAAAACCAACAGGTGATCATTTCAGCGCGCGAATTGGATCAGGCTGCACTTCCAAAGCGTTCGCGAACCTGGCAGAACCGTCATTTTGTTTTCACTCATGGTTTTGGCTTCACACTGAATCCTGTCAATACACGTGAACCTGATGGTCTCCCCGCTTACTTCATCAGCGACCTGGGACAATCCACACAAATTCAAGGAAATGAGTCGCTGGGTATTAGCAAGGAAGATGTTGAGCGTGAAGTACCGATAGGCCGAGCCGCTCTTTACTTTGGAGCCCTGCATTCCCCCTACGCAGTAGCACCCACACTCATCGAGGAATTTGATTACCCCGAGGGTGATGACAACACCTACAACCATTACTCAGGGTCAGCTGGTGTCTCGCTTGAACATCAGTGGCAGAGGATTACCGCCGCGACTTACCTTGGTGATCCCCGCTTTCTAAACACAGGAGCTCTGACCACTGAGTCTCGATTGCTTCTGAGGCGCGATGTCAAAGAAAGAGTCAGAACGCTTGCACCATTTCTTGATCTGATGGGAGATCCTTATCTTGTATCCGTTCCCATCGATGATGCTCCCAGTGGCTATCAGCAAAGTCAGCACCAATACTGGATTGTTGATGGATTTACATCATCAAGAACAGTTCCCTATGCAGCAAAGCTTCCTGACGGTCGACCTTTGCGGTATCTCCGCAATTCTGTGAAGGCGGTTGTTGATGCCTATAACGGCACAGTTCATCTTTACATCAATGAACCGAATGATCCGATCATTCAAGCTTGGGGCAACGTTTTCCCATCACTATTTGAATCCTTGCAAGAGATGCCTGCCAACCTGAAACGACACTTGATGGTCCCTAAGGCACAGTTTGAATTGCAAGTTCAGCAACTGCTGCGTTACCACGTTACTAATCCTCGAATTTTTTACAGCGGGGATGATGTCTGGCAAGTACCGATGGAGTTGTACGGAAAGAATCAGGTTCCCGTAGCTCCCTACCGCATCACCGCACAGATCAAACAAAGTCCAAGTTCAGAGTTTCTTTTACTTCAACCGCTCACTCCACTCGCACGTCCCAATCTTTCAGCCTGGTTGGCGGCACGTAATGATGGTGAGCATTATGGAGAGCTTGTTCTGCTGCGATTCCCCAGCGATGTTCCAATTTTTGGCCCTGAACAGGTCCAAGCACTGATCAATCAAAATCCTGAAATCAGTCAGCAGTTCGCTCTCTGGGATCGGGCAGGCTCACAGGTTGTGCAAGGAAATTTACTTGTCGTACCTGTGGGTGATTCGCTTTTGTATGTGGAACCGATTTATCTTCGAGCTCGGCAGGGGGGGCTGCCGACATTGACAAGAATCGTGGTCAGCGATGGACGTCGCGTCGCAATGGCAGCTGATCTGGACAATGGTTTGACGACACTCCTCAACAAACGAAGACAGGAAACAAAGGAAACGCCATAAAAAAAGGTCCGCTGCAGGCGAAGCGGACCTAGAAGACAGCCAAGGAGGTTGGGCGACTCAGTTGATCGCAGCGAAAAACTCTTTGCTGCCAACGGGGTCAGGCTTCATGGTCTTTTCACCTGGAGTCCAGTTTGCAGGGCAAACCTCATCTGGATTTGACTGCACGTACTGGAAGGCCTGCAGAACGCGCAGGGTTTCATCGACGTTTCGCCCAACAGGAAGATTATTAATGGTTGAGTGCATGATCACACCCTCGGGATCAATGATGAATAATCCACGCAGTGCAACACCTTCCTCTTCATCGAGCACGTTGTAGGAAGTGGCAATCTCTTTCTTAAGATCGGCCACAAGGGGATAGTTGATATCACCAAGACCACCCTGGTTTCGTGGGCTCTGGATCCATGCCAGATGGCTGAACTGACTGTCTACAGAAACACCCAGAACTTCGGTGTTTTTGGAGGAGAAATCTGAGTAGCGATCACTGAATGCGGTAATTTCAGTGGGACAAACAAAGGTGAAATCCAGCGGATAAAAGAACAGCACGACGTATTTACCGCGATACTGCTCGAGGCTAATTTCCTTGAACTCCTGGTCAACCACTGCTGTAGCAGTGAAATCGGGAGCCTTTTGGCCCACGCGCAGCGAAGACATGTTGGTGATGCGAGGTTTGGCAAGGAAGTGAACAGGCCTAGGTCGTAGTCGTTCCGACTTCCAATTGCTCGCGACAAGTTATCACGGCTGACCTGAAGACTGCGGGACAACAGGGCTTCTGTCTGAGCATGTCCCACTCTTATTATCGACGGATGATTCACTCCTCCATGAGCTGGGATCCAGCGCTTCTCCGAAAATTCAGCAGCACCGGTCATTTCCGACTGCTGAATCAGGTACGAAGTGAGCTGAGCAGCCAACCGCTCGAACGTGATCCGAACACAAGGGCACTGCTGCTCAAAGCTCGACCGCACCGTGGCCAACCAGTGAGACAACAACGGCGTCCTAATGCGATTCCCGAGGGCCATGTCGCTTTGACTGATGATGTGGCAACAGCGCAGTCATCTCCCAAATCCTTCAGAGAACGTCTCAACGCCATCGAGATGCGCTAGCTCTTCAGGACATCCCAAGATGTATGATGGTCAGTGGCCTGATGGCCTTTCGTCAGAGTAGCTCAGCTGGTTAGAGCACAGGATTCATAACCCTGAGGTCGAGAGTTCAAGTCTCTCCTCTGACATTTATTTCCAAAAACAATATATAAAGCAATTAATTATTGTCTAGATAATAATATTTATTTTCAATATATATGTCTTAGAAGCTGACCCTTTGAACTAACCAGATGTGTCAGTGCAATCAGACACGGCGTGCAGGAAGCATGGCCATTGGATCAAGGGCGGCACCACCTGGACGACGAATCTCGAAATGAAGATGAGGGCCTGTACTACGACCAGTGCTTCCCATCAAGGAAATACGGGAGCCCTGGGGGACCATCTGACCTTTTCTGACCAGTAGACGACTGTTGTGGGCGTAGCGTGTGGAGGAACCGTCTGCGTGGGACATCTCAACGAGATAGCCATAACCACTGCTCCAACCTGCATACGCAATCACACCGTCCTTGGCCGCCAGAATCGGAGTGCCGACATTGTTGGCGATGTCGATGCCCTTGTGCATCCGACCCCATCGCCATCCGTAACCGGAGGTGAAAACACCTTTTGTCGGCCAGATGAAGGACTGAGAAGCGTGAAAGTCATCCGATCCTGAGAAGCCAGGAAGATCGGGCCAGCTCGCACCGCCTGATCTCAAAGGACGTATTCCCAGCAAAGGACGTGCTTTGGCAACCCTGACCTTGCTTCCGGTGACCAACATCCTGGAAAGCTGAACACCAGGGTTGAGATCCTTCAATTGCTGAAGAGTGATGCCATGGTCCCTGACAAACGAAGACAAGGACTGATCTGACTTGATCTCAACCACATCTTTCGGAGTTGGTGGAGAACTCAAAGGAGCGGTGGTGCGCAGTGAACCAGGAACAAATCGGGATGAATCAGCGACATCACCACGACTGGCTTCAGGTAGAACCAGCCAGCTGCCTTCCTTGAGGATGGCCCCGGCTGACTGTTCATTCAGTTCTGATAGCTCTTTCAAAGAGAGATCAAGCTCTCTGGAAATCACACTGAGATCGCTGTCTGCTGCAAGCTCGACCCAGATCAGAGAGGTGACATTGGGCAATGCAGAGAGGAGCTGCTGCGGGGTGTAGTGGTCGGAATCGGCATACCCTGAAAGCTGTGAAACCGCGAACAGCGCACTGCTGGAAGTAATCGCGGTAACAGCTAAGAAAAGGGGCTTCATTCAGGCATGCTTGAGGATGATTCCCGATGGAGCCGCCACAGCCCGGGATTCGGCTGAAAGTAGCGAGCGGAACACGTCCCCGCAAGGGCTTTCGTGGCAGATCTCCAATTACCACAACTGAAGCTGCCATCCGGCGTGATAACTGACGATTCCGCAGGCGACGGACAGGTTCAGACTGCGAACACCTCCGCGACCATCATCAGCCGCGCTGCATGGCATCGGAATGGTGAGAATTTGATCGCACTGCGTCCTGATCGGATCAGGCAGTCCGATGTCTTCGCGTCCGAACAACAGAACATCACCCTGCTGAAAACGCATGGTCTGAAGGGTCTGCCCACCGCGACGGCTGCAACCAATCAAGCGTGAAGGCTTAGGAAGACTGCTCAGAAACTGATCGAAATCCTGATGGACGGAGAGATCAACAAAGGGCCAGTAGTCCAGCCCAGCTCGCTTGAGATGACGGTCATCAATCGAAAATCCGAGTGGCTCGATCAGGGCAAGAGGTAAGCCGAATGCTGCACAAGTCCGCGCGATGCTGCCAGTGTTGGGTGGAATCCTGGGTTCAAACAGAGCAACCCTCAATGGTGTGGGAGCCAAAATCATTCCTGGGGCAGCGGACATCCAAGTGCATGAAGGTCAAGAGCCCTTCCCTGGACAACGAGCCAACTTGCTGAGGCAATGGTGTCCAGCTGTTGAGCGAGTTGACCTTGACGATCACGAAATCGTCCACCGATGGCCGTTGCTGGCACCACTCCCCAGCCTGTCTCCTCAATCACCAGAACCACGGGTCTTTGTCGCTGCTGAAGGCTTTTGATCAGATCGGCTTCAAGTTGCGCCCAGTCATTGGGAGACGCTTCAAGATGCCACGCCGTAAAAGCTCCCAGAGCATCGACCAAGACGGTGTGATTGGTTGGAATCGTGTCCAGAGCCAACGACAGATCGGCTCCACTTTCAATCACCTCCCAGTGCGGGGGACGCCGATCACGATGCAGCCGTATTCGTTGCTGCCATCCACTGTCATCAGGACGTGAATCGGATGTCGCGATGTAGCTGACAGGACTGTATTGAGCAACCAGATGTTCGGCCCAGCGACTCTTGCCACCTCGGCTGGGACCGCAGACAAGGACTAGTCCATCTAAAGGCTTAACCACCGCCGTTCATACCGCGCAAGGTGGCCACAGAGGACGGGCTGACACGATTGAGATAACGGAAGATCCAATACTTGAAAATGGTGGCAAGAATCACTGGGAACGTGGCAATGAAGAGAAGGATGAAGTTCTCTCTTGCTGGGAAGCCGAAGTGATTGGCGATTCCATCCAAGAGAACGGTCCATCCCTCAGGACTGTGGAAGCCGACAAAAATATCGGTGAACAGAATGATGGCGAAAGCCTTGGCTGAATCACTGAGTCCGTAGACAGCTTCATCAAAGAATCCACGCAGCACTCTCAGTTCTTCGCGACTGAACAGACACACCACAACGAATGCCACCGTTGCAGCAAGATCCGCCAAGACGTTTTTCACTGCATGGGTGCTTTCCGAGTCAGCCTCTTCTTTTAATTCCTCGGCTTTAGCAGAGAGTTTCTGCTGAAGTTCCTCCTGAGTGGGAATGGAATCACCGCGCAGAAGTGCATCAAATTCAATCTCAGCCTTGAAAACCCTCAGTTTTTCAACGGCCTGTTCCTCGAGTTGAGGCTTTGGATAGCTCAGGAAAGGAAGATCTGGGGCGAAGTGATCAACAGCTGGACTGATGATGTAAGTGCGGCTGACCTGTTGGACCAACAACGGCACAAGAATCAGCAGGAGCAACACCTTCAGGGAAATCAGAGTTGAATCCCTGCGACGTCGGAAACCTGCCACCAGCGTTGCTTCCGCTGCAGGATTGAGCTGACGACGCAATGTGTCAAAGATGCCTAGCAGGGAGCGTGGCAGAGGATCAGGGGCTCGACTGATCGTTGGCGCTGACGCTGAACGTCTGGGGTTGTAGCGGTTGACAACGCTTTCAATAAGTTGAAGCTGACGAAGCTCTTGAGTATCAAACTGTGATCGTTGATACTCAAGTTTATCGAGTGATGAGCGACAGACGTTAATGGCGGCCCTGAACTTACGAAGGATCGTGGCCTGAACAGTTGCTGGAACGGAGAGCTCAAGATCTGGACGAATTGGGCGGTCGCCGTAGTATTCAAGTTCGAGACTTTGAATCAGAAGCGCGGCTTCGTAACCACGATCCAGTTCTGAGTTCACATTGAAAGATTTGGTTCCGCCGAAGGTCCCAAGCCAGTTACGTCCTGCCATCGTGTCGTTAGCTGGAGAAAATCCACCAGGTCGCCATTGGTACTATGGTGCCGACGACAAGAAGAACGACAACCCATGTGAAGGCGTTGCTGCTTTCAGTCTCCTCAGCGGTTGGGATATTCGTAGGGTTGGCGACGCGTTCAAGCTGCACTGGTGGACCAGGGTCCTCTCCCCCGTTGAGGACAACTTCGATTCGGCTGATCCCGTCAAGGGTTGCCTGTCGAAAGCGATCCCCATCGCGTAGGGGCTGACTCATGGTGGTCCGCCCTGTACTGCGCAACAGGGACTCTGGTAATTGTTCAAGCAACTCCTTGGCCGCAACCACTGTCGCCTGCTTGCTCTGAGTTTCCTCGAGGAAGAACAGCAATGGGCGGTCAGTCAGGTTGGACTCCTCCCCCCAGCGATCAAGAAGTTCGTCTCCAAAACCGGAAAGACTGAGTCCATAGTCGAGTCGTCGCAATGTCACCAAACGGGCATCGACGTGGAACTGATTCAAGTCCTGCAAACGCGTGCTGATCTCATTCCTGGTGGCTCTGCTCAGCACATCCGCTGAATCCAACACAACTTCATCGGGCAGAGCCGGCGGAAAATCCTGAGCAGACACTGCCAGCGCCGCTGGGACCGCAAGCAAAAGACAGAACAGAGCAGACAGAATCCCTCCGACGAGGTGGTTCAGACGCTTCATAGTCATGGGCATTGAGGCTGCCAGTCTGCCTTCAGGTGGAAAGGCTGTCTCGATGTAAGGCCGTGATGGCCTCCATCACGGCAACAGCACGGCCGTCAGGAAGCGACAGACGCTCACAGAGTTGGTTGAGGAACAACTGTTCTGCAGGAGAAACATCCCTATCGGCATGCGTGAGCTGTACCGCCACAGCCAATGCCGTCTCCTGCTGGATAGGAGTCAGTGCTGGCAGTGCCTCAGTCACCAGCTGGTTCACCCCCTGTTCGCGGAGTGTGACCAGGAGTCGATCGAACAGGGCACCCATCTCCTGTTCCGTTCGATCTTTGTAGGGAGTGCGGTACTCCAGTGATCGTCGCAGCGCATGGGCTTCCTCACGACCCAGGGTGCCGTCGCATGCCACCGCAGCGAGTGCGATTGAGGCAAAAGCTTCTGCGTCCGTCATCACCACTGGTCAGTGCTGCCCCATTTGAGCAAGAGTGAGCTCTTCTGACCGCAGGACTCTCGAGACCATGCCAGGCTCCGCGCGACTCTGCCTGATCTCCGGACTGCTGGTGCTGGGTCTTGCCATCTTCAACGCTGTAACTGCAGGGACGTTCACGCCCGCCTTGCAGCGAGCAGAAGTGCTGTCCGGGATGGCGGCGGTTGGTTTGATGCTTGTTGCGGTGCTCTGGACTAGGGCTGTCCCACGCAATCCCAAGGCAGTCAACCTTGAAGGCGAACAGGGTCTGGAAATCACCGCAGGACTCCCCGAAAGCCTGCGCACTGAACTGGCCTGGGGGAGCCACCAGTTTCTGACGGCAACTTCGGCCGCCACGATCCTGGTGAACTGGGACGAGACGGTCCTGCTCAGACGAGGTCTGATCACCAAGGATCCATTTTCTCCAGGTGAAATCTGTCGACGCAGTACTGAGCGACAGGCCCTGGTGTCCCTGGTCAGAACCGCGCTATACCCTGGTCGTCAGGAATTTGATGCTGTTCTGCCAGGTCTGCCGGCGGTGATGGTTCAACCACTTGGACAGCGTGGCTGGATTGTGCTCGGTGGCTGGTCAGAGCGATGCTTCACCCGCTCCGATGAACGATGGCTGGCGGGTTGGGCAGAACGACTCAGAACTCAACTGGAGCTGATTTCCGTGGACGGGGACTCTCATCCTCAGACTGATCTGAAGGGAATCTGACCTGGGATTCCACCTTTCCTCCTGGAGCGGTAAAGGTGATCCTGCCTTTTTCACCAACCTGACCCGCCAGCTTGCTGGCGCGGGTCAGCTGGTCATTGGCGTCACGTTTTAACAGCACATTCCCTTCCGCAAGGACCTCCTCAGTCCCCCAGTTCCAGCGACAGGTGGTCGCATCGAGCGCTTCTCCGGGCTGTTCAATCCTGCAATCACCATTGATCAGAACCGTGTTGTCATTCAACTCAGCCTGAAACGCTTTGCCAAAGATCCTGGTGCGATCCAGTTCCGCTTCGAAGGGTTGATCGCTGCGCACAATCTGAGTTCGGAAATTCCAGGTGGTGTCCTGAGCCTTGAGAATCCCTTTCTGGCGAGGCATCTGAACAATGACTGGAGCCATCACCATCAGATCACCAACTTGCGTGTTGCCCTGAAGACTCATGCCCTGAAGCTGCTCAAGCACCGTTCCTTCCTGGTCACGACGCTGTGCCAGAACAGGGCCTTCGGCATTCAACAGGCCGGAATCAAGATTCCACTGAGCGAGGCCGGTTCTGAGTGTTGTATCCGGCTTGGATGGATCGGAGTCTTCGGACCAACGCTCAAGCCTGACGACACCCTTGAGAGTCAGGTCGTTGGTGGTCTGGAGAAGCTGCGCTTCACTGGCACTGATCCGGGACTGCTTGTCCGTCGCTCTCGGACGCTGCTCGATGAGCAGGATCCCCTGCTGCGGACGCCAACGCAGACGGTCTCCCTGAATCAGAAGATTGGAACCGTTGAGTTGCTGCAGCCTGACATCACCTTCAAGCAGGATCTGTTCGCCATCGTTGACGACGAGGGCCAGATCCGACTGCACCCTGAATGATGGTTTTCCCTTCCTGTAGAGAACACCAACAGGCTGGCGGGCCCGAACGAGACGACGATTGAGCTCATAACGAGCTTCAGGACTGTTCAGACTCCAGTCCATCAACCCTTGCTTGGTCTTCTGTTCGAGTTTCAGCGATCGAAACACGAAGGGTGGCGACTGAACCGTTGATGTGGGTTTCTCACTGACACAACCTGTCAGGAGCAACAGGGTGATCAGCAGACCACCCCTCAGGTGACCGAAGGCTTTGGTCAAGGTCATCAGAGTGGTGATTCGAGCTCGAGCCTCTGCATCACAGGTTCCGGTTGAGGCAATGGCGAGCCGGGAACCAGACTCCCCCAGTTCAGATGCTCCTTCCACGATCCAGAAATCGGGCAGAGACCCAGCTGGGCGAGGATACGTTCACTGAGATCAGGCACGATCGGCTGCAGAAGAATGCCCACAATCCGGGAACATTCCAGAACGGCATAAAGATCTTCACCAACCTGCACCTCCTGACCTGGTTGCTTCATCTGACTCCAGGGAGCCTGTTCGTTGAGGAAGCCATTGGTTTCGATTGCCAACTGAAGCACCGCTTCAGCAGCTTTTTGGAAGTTGAGCTCCAGCATCGACATCCGAACCTGCTGAATCGTCAGCTCTGCTTTGCCGCGAAGAGCATGGTCTTCGCGAATACTCATATCCACAGGAGGCAAAGCATTCTCAAACCACTTCCTGGACATCGATGAGGTGCGGTTGAGCAGATTCCCGATCGTGTTGGCGAGATCGTTGTTGACCAGATCCACAAACCGTTGCTGCTGGAAATCACCGTCATCACCGAACTGGATGTCGCGAAGGAGATACCAACGCACTGCATCAGTACCGCAGCGCTGAAGCAACAGTTCAGGGTCCAGCACATTGCCAAGGGATTTGCCCATTTTCTGACCTTCGCGAGTCAGGAATCCATGGCCGAAAACGCTCTTGGGCAAGGGCAAACCTGCCGACATCAGCATCGCTGGCCAGTACACGGCATGAAAACGCAGGATGTCCTTGCCGATCACGTGAACGCTCACCGGCCAGCCGGCACTGCTGAGACGATCCAGATCCACTGGACCTCCATCATCCAGCAGAGCTGTCAGATAGCCGAGCAGCGCGTCAAACCAGACGTAAAAGGTATGACCGGAGTGACCAGGGACCGGCAGCCCATGGGAGACATTCACCCGTGAGATTGAGAAATCACGCAGGCCACCGGCCACAAAATTTTCAACCTCTTTCCGGCGACTTGCCGGAGCAATGAATCCGGGCGTTGAGATCAGTGACTCGATTGGCTTTTGAAACTTTGAGAGACAGAAGAAGAGGTTCTCTTCGTCGCGCCATTCAAGAGGCTTGCGGTGAGTCGGACAACATGGAGAGTCAGCATCAGCAGGGTCGTCCTTGAATTCCTCGCAGTCGACGCAGTACCAACC
Source organism: Synechococcus sp. BIOS-E4-1 (assembly GCF_014279995.1). Taxonomy (NCBI): domain Bacteria; kingdom Bacillati; phylum Cyanobacteriota; class Cyanophyceae; order Synechococcales; family Synechococcaceae; genus Synechococcus; species Synechococcus sp. BIOS-E4-1. The sequence goes on from NZ_CP047935.1 coordinate 1,627,491, forward strand.
CTCCTGATGGCCGCTACGGATGTGACCTGAGGCTTCACAGCGATTGAAAAACTCCTGAACTAAGGGCAGGTGACGCTCGCTTGTGGTTCGCACAAAACGGTCATTGCTGATCTCCCACCGTGACCAGAGATCGATGTATTCCTGGCTGATCAGATCACAGTGGTCCTGAGGGCTGATCTTGCGCGCCTCAGCCGTGCGCTGGATCTTCTGACCATGCTCATCCACCCCGGTGACAAACAGAACCTGTTGTCCCTCAAGGCGCTGGAAACGAGCCAAGGCGTCACAGGCAATGGTCGTGTAGGTACTGCCGAGATGGGGCTTGGCATTGACGTAGTAGAGCGGGGTTGTGAGGCTGTAAGTCATCGCTTCGGCGCTCTCCTTTGGCCCCTGGCTCTGGGGCTGGATCTTAACGACCCTCTTTCCAGGTCCCTGATCGAGCGATCCCGCTGCCTGGCGCATGCGACTGGATGAGATCTGATCGAGCTGCATGCTTCTCAATCAAACAATCTGCAGACTGAGGGCACCTTCCTCATACGGGAACGGAAAGGACCATGACCGTCAGCATTGATTCGGTGGATGTGTTGGTCTGGGGAGGGGGAACTGGCGGCACGGCAGCAGCGATTCAGGCAGCCCGTGGCGGTGCCTCCACACTTCTGCTCACCCCGGGGGTATGGCTGGGCGGAATGGTCAGTGCAGCGGGTGTGTGCTGTCCTGATGGCAACGAACTGAGCCAATGGCAGACAGGGCTTTGGGGAGCTTTTCTGCGTGAACTGGAACAAAGTGAACCGGAAGGACTGGACCACAACTGGGTGAGCTGTTTCGGCTACCGACCACTGACGGCGGAGTCGATCCTTCAGAACTGGCTGCATCAGGAGTCCAGATTGCTTTGGTGGCCTGATTGCCAGCTCCTGAGCGTTGAGCGTGCAGGCTCTCTGATCACCGGCTTGCGCATTGAGGTGGATGGAGAAATCCGCGGGGTGACGTGCCGCGTTGCCATCGATGGCAGCGATCGAGGAGATTTGCTGCCTTTGGCGAATGCACCGTTCCGTTTCGGCTGGGAAGCCAAGGAACACTGGCAGGAACCCAGTGCACCATCTCGGCAACGCCTGAGCACAGATCCCTTTTTCAGAGATCAACCCGTGCAGTCACCCACCTGGGTGGTGATGGGACAGCTGCAGAGCGATCAGCTTCACGATCCGCGACTTCAAGGTGATCAACCGATTGGATCACAACTACCCGATCCTTTTCGCGGGGCCTCTGACACATTCGGACTGGAAAAAACCATCACCTACGGCCGCTTGCCATCAGGACTGGTGATGCTCAATTGGCCATTGCACGGCAATGACTGGCACCGAGGACTGGAGCGAGCATTTCTTGCTGATCCAGACCAGGAGGCTGCACTGTTCAGCGAGATGCAGAACCATAGTCTCTGCTTCGCTGATGAGTTGCGCAAAGCCACTGATGGATGGCTGCAGCTTGGCCAGGCCTTTCCCAGCAGTGCTGCAAGCCCTGCGCCCTGGATTGCTGCCATGCCTTACTGGCGCGAGGGCCGGCGGGTGGTTGGTCGCACCACCGTGATTGAGCAGGATCTGCTCCCCTTGACTGAGGGCGTTTGCTGGCCTGGTCCACCTCTCAATGACAGTGGAATTTTGCAGTCAATTGCGGTGGGCAATTATGCCAATGACCATCACTACCCAGGCGATGACTGGCCATTGGCTCCCAAAAGTTGCCGTTGGGGCGGTCGCTGGACAGGGACACCCTTCTGCATCCCTTTCGGAGCCCTGCTGAGTGATGCAATCGACAATCTGCTGATGGCGGATAAGGCTTTCAGCACAAGTCACATGGCCAATGGCGCCACCAGGTTGCAACCGTTGATCATGAACATTGGTCAGGCTGCAGGAGCCGCTTCCGCTCTCGCCTTGGAATCAAACCTGCAACCTTCTGAACTGCCGGTGCGCAGCCTGCAGAATCGACTGATCGGAGACGACAGGGCACCAGCCGCAGTCGCACCACTCTGGGATACACCCTGGCATCACAGCCAATGGTTGGAGCGGCAGAGAGCAGCCCTCGATCGCAGGCCTTTGGCAGCAGCCCTTCCCGAGACATTGGACTCAGGCAGATCAGTGCACGCCATGGTCAGTCCAGACGGTGAGGGTGCCTACAGAATCCAACTCCAGGACGCTGAGTCCTGCCAGTTGATCACGCTGGAACCCGCCGTCAACGCAAGGCTTCAGATGCTCGAAAAGCCGACAAGCGTCATGGTTCAAGGCAGCCACAACCCCTGGGGAGGATGGTTTAGGACCTCCTCAATGCGCTGATCAACGAGCCAAGGCAAGCAGTCTGAGTTGATCACACTGTGAATCGACTTGATCGACTCTCAGCAAAAGAGCGTCTCCAGGCAGCGATCCCGCAGGGCACTCAGCGGCAACATCCATGGCCAGTTCATCAAGACGAACCAATCCCAGCCGGTCCTGAGGTCTCAGCCAGCGCAGGAAATCCACAGGCCATTGATGGCTCTGATGACGCTCGAACCAGACCTGTTGCCAATGACGCTGATCTTCCCTGGCGATCGTCAGACCTTCACGCACAGCTGAATCAAAGTGTTGATCAGGTCCTGCATCAACTCCTCGCTCAGTGGGCTTTCAGCGTTGATCACAGCAGCAATCTGGCGTTGCACAACAAGATCGCCGTAGCGCCGGATCGGCGAGGTGGCCTGGGCATAGGCATTGAGGCCAAGGCTGAAATGAGCTGAGGGTTGAGTTCCCATCAGACCTCGGCTCAGGCAACGCTTGATGGCAGCAAATCGAACGGCACCATCTGGTAGCCGCTCAAGCTCAGTTGCCGAGGGAAGCTCGGCGGGAAGCTGACTGCGATAGGGCAAAGCCAGATTGTGAGTCGATCCGAATCGGGCTGCAACGGCACCAGCGAGGATCATGGCTTCAGCCACCATCGTCCTGGAGGCACCCGGCTCCGTGACCTGCACGGACAGCTCACCATCACGACAACGGATACGACCTTCCGGCAAGTCCATCTGCAGCGCGCCCTGATTGGTCCGCCAACGACGTCGCCGCTCCAGCAGCTTGTGAAGATCAGCTAGATCCGCCTCTTCAGGTGGAGCAAAATCAATCAGCTCATCGGCATCGTCATAGGTCAGGCGGTATCTGGGGGTGACCCAGCTGCGCAGGATCCCGAAATCGCTGATCTCACCGTTCTGATCGAGATCCACCCAGGTGCTCCAGGCAGCGTTGCGTCGACCTGTTCTGAGACTGAAGGGCCCGGTAGAGAGCTCGGCCGGGAACATTGGAAGATTCCCCCTCGACAGATAAAGACTGCTGCCACGGCGTCGAGCCTCAAGATCCAAGGGTGAACCCTCGGGGATCAATCGACCTGGATCGGCGATATGGATCCAGAGACGTTCGGATCCGTCTCGACGACGCTCCAGAGCGATGGCATCGTCAATGTCTCTCGTCTCAACATCATCAATGGTGACGCAGGCCTGAGCTGTGAGGTCAAGTCTGTTCTCGTCTCCCGGAAGCTGCGCATCACTGTTCTCGACAAGCTGCCTGGCTTCAAGCAGCAGAAGCTCACTGAATCCGTCGCTCCAGGGTGTGCCAGCGATCGATGCCAATTGATGTTCGTCCCACTGTCCGAGCTGAATCAGCAGATGCCGGAGCTCCCTGGGATTGGCTTCAATTCGAGCGGTTTGGAGTGACTGCAACAGCTGAGCGTCGAGCTGGATCGCTTCAGCACCTTCACCGACCAGCTGTTGCAGAGACTTGATCCACTGCTGGTGCACACAATCAAGCGTGTCGAGCACCAATGGTTGAGGCGCTTTCAAGAGTTGCAGCCATTGCTTGCTTCGCCGCTCAGCTTTGGCCTGCACCCGGCGTTCAGCGCGTCGGCTGCGGATCTCGGAAGCGGGCCTTGCTTGTACAGCACCCTGCTTCCAGCGGAAAAAATCCTGGTCTGCATGCAAAGCCAGCCAACAGGCAGCTTTGTTCACGGCAGCATCGATACCGCAGGCCAACTCGGCAAATCCAGCAAGATCAACCGTCTCGCCTGACTCCAGGATCAGGACCCATGCTTCGCCCCAATCGCGACAGCTGGGACTGGATTGATCAAGATCCTGCTGGCTGAATGTCCATGGAAAAGCCCCCAGCCGAGCTGACGGATCAACGTCGCCAGGCAGGGGGTGAATCAAATCGATGGTCCGAGCTGGAACAACCTGTTCCTTGCCTCGATAACCAACACTTAAACGACGTTTACTTCCCTGAACGGCAAGTACCACCGCAAGTTGGGATGATTTGAGGTCGCTGATGCCGACCAGATCTCCCGGTTTGCAATCAACAGTGGCCAGGAATCAACCCTCGGGGTTCACGAAAGGCAGTAAAGCCACGATCCTTGCGCGCTTGACAGCATTCGTGAGATCACGTTGCTGCTTTGCGGTGAGGCCAGTGAGACGGCGAGGCAGGATCTTGCCGCGCTCTGTGATGAATTTCTTCAGCAGATCCACATCCTTGTAATCGATGGGATCGCCGGGCTTGATTGGAGAAAGGCGCTTCTTGAAGAAGGAGCTGGACATGAATCAGAAACGATTGGAAAACTGGATGAACAGCAGACTCACTTGATCTCTTTGTGGAGAGTCATCTTGTTGAGTTGCGGGCAGAACTTCATCAGTTCCAGCCTTTCAGTGGTATTCCGACGATTTTTCTCGGTCGTGTAGCGAGACACACCGGGAGAACGCTTTTCGGAAGCGGGAACGGACCGGCATTCGGTGCACTCAATGGTGACAACGATCCGGACGCCCTTGTTCTTGGCCATAAAGGACGTAGCGCCGCAGTTGCGAAGCGAAATGACGAACAATCACTTTACAGGTCAACCTCATCCCACTCCAAGCGTCCGGCTGCGATTGCGAGTTCGTAGGATCACGCGCTGACTTCAAGCTCCCGATGCGGGTTTCTCTGTCCTGGCTGCAGGATCTGGTGCAGGTGAATGAGCCCGCAGATCAACTGGGTGAACGATTGTCGATGGCTGGTTTTGAAGTGGAGGAGCTGGAGGATCTCTCACTGCTTGCCCAGGGTGTCGTTGTTGGTGAAGTCGTGGCCTGCGATAAGCATCCCAATGCCGACAAGCTCAGTGTCTGCAAGGTGAATGTGGGTGCTGACCAGACCCTGCAGATCGTCTGCGGAGCCAAGAATGTGCGTGCAGGCATTCATGTTCCCGTTGCCATGGTCGGGGCCGTTCTTCCTGCCGTGAACCTCACGATCAAAGCAGGAGAACTGCGTGGTGTGAGCAGCGAGGGAATGATCTGCTCGCTGTCAGAACTGGGCCAAAGCAGCGATGTGGATGGGATCGCCATCCTTGAGGATCTTCTCCCTGGCTTGCCATCTCCGGGAGAACCCGTGGCGCCATCCCTGGGTCTCAACGACAGCGTTCTCGAACTCGCCATCACAGCCAACCGTCCTGATGGTCTTTCGATGACAGGCATTGCCAGGGAAGTGGCTGCGCTCACAGGAGCAGCGCTTTCTCTGCCCGAGGCAGCCGCTCCATCAGAGACCCAAACGTTGGCAACCGATCAGCAATCTTCAGCTGCCATGCAGGCCGGTGGCCTTTACGGCCTGACTGAAGTCAGGGGCATCGATGGCTCATCACGCTCACCGCAATGGTTGCAGCAACGGCTGACCCGTGCCGGAGTGAATCCTGTGAACGCCGTGGTCGACATCACCAATCTTGTAATGCTTGAACAGGGCCAACCTCTGCATGCCTTCGATGCAGATGCACTGGAGTCACTCTGCGGAACAGCGATCAATGCAGCGGATTTTGGTCTGCGGCAGGCACGTGAACGGGAGTCGTTCACTGGGCTGGACGGACGCGAGATCGAGCTCGATCCCCGTGTTCAAGTGGTGACCTGCCGGGATCGTGCCGTCGCCGTGGCCGGTGTGATCGGCAGTACCGAAAGCGGCGTCACCGATAGCACTCGCACAATCTGGCTGGAATCAGCCCTGTTCACTCCAGCCTCCGTACGCAACGGCAGTCGAGCCACAGGACAGCGCACCGATGCCAGCAGTCGTTACGAGAAAGGTTTACCCAGGGAAATCACCCTGATCGCAGCAGGCCGCGCTCTGTCTCTCTTCAGGGAAATGCTTGATGCTGAGGTCGGCGAAACCTGGGTTTGTTCATCAGAACAGGCAGAAGATCCGGTCGTAACCCTGCGTCGCCATGCACTTCATCGACTGCTTGGACCACTCGACTCCACGGACAGCAGTGCTCTGCCTGAGTCGCTTGCTGATGCTCAGGTCGAGGCCTGTCTCGCAGCTCTCGGTTGCGATCTCTCTCGCTGTGCCGAAGGATGGAAGGTGGTCGTTCCCCCATCGAGGCGAATGGACCTGTTGCGTGAGGTTGACCTGATCGAGGAGGTGGCACGACTGGTGGGATTTGATCGCTTCCAGTCCCATCTCCCAAACCCGCTCCAGCCCGGTCAGCTGACGCTCATCCAGCAGGCGGAACGACGCTTGCGTCAGCGTCTGAGCGCCTCAGGACTTCAGGAAATCACCACGTTGTCTCTTACCGGGGCGGATGAAGCCGATCCCACGCGCATTGCTATCAGCAACCCTCTGTTGACGGAGACCAGTCATCTGAGGACCGCTCTCTGGAAGGAGCATCTTCAGGTTTGTCAGCGCAACCTTCAGGCCTCACAGCCCGGTTGCTGGGTGTTCGAGATCGGGCATGTGTTCAGTTCAGATGGCGCAACGATCGATCAAGAAGCTCGGCTTTCGGGGGTGATCTGTGGGGAACGTCGCCTTTCGCGATGGCAGACCAGCGGCAAGCCACAACCTCTCAGCTACTACGAAGCCAGGGGTTTACTCACCACGGTTCTGAATGCATTCGGAATCGAGTCCCAGGATCGTCGGCTCAGCGATGATGAACGTCTTCATCCAGGCCGGGCCGCATCTGTGCTGGTTGAGGGTCGCCCTCTTGGCAGCTTCGGCCAGTTGCACCCTGCTCTGTGTGAAAGCCATGAGCTACCAGCTGAGACCTATCTCTTTGATCTTGAACTGACACGCCTTCTGGAGGCAGCCACCCGCAGCACTCGCTGGAGTCCGCAGTTCAAGGCCTATTCCACCCTGCCTTCGTCGGAAAGAGATCTGGCCATGGTTGTTCCGCGCAGCCTGGCGGCAGGTGATCTTTTGCAGGCCATCCGCAAAGCCGGCAAACCACTGTTGGAGTCGGTCGAATTGATCGATCGTTTTGAAGGCGGACAGCTCGACTCCGATCAGTGCAGTCAGGCGTTCCGCCTGCGCTATCGCGGCAAAGACAGCACACTCACCGACGACATGATTCAGCCTGTGCATGAGAAGGTGCGCAAGGCACTGGTCGAGCAGTTTCAGGTGCAGTTGCGCAGTTGAATCTCGACATCAACACAAGACATTCCAGGTGGGAGGTCTGAGGAAAGAAATCCATCGGCTGAACGCGCTCAATCCGATAAGGACCTGACTCTCCCGCCAGATGTTTGAGATCTCTCGCCAGAGTTGCAGGATCACAACTCAGATACACAAGTCGCTGTGGTGGATGGTTGACGATCATGGCCAGGACGGTGGGCTCCAGACCCTTGCGAGGTGGATCAACCACCAGAGCATCGTGCATCGGCAAAAGAGCGTGCAGATGCCGAGCCACATCGCCATCCAGAAATTGTGTCGTGTTGAGCCTGTTGCGTGCTGCATTGCGCCCGGCATGGCGCACGGATGCAGAGCTGATTTCCAGTCCGGTGACACTGTGGCCAGCAGCCGCAAGCGGTAAAGCAATCGTGCCGATGCCGCAGTAGGCATCAATCACGCGTTGATGCGCCTGCGCGCGGCTGAGCCAGTCGCGGATCTGCTCCACCACCCGTTCTGCACGAGGTGTGTTGACCTGAAAAAAGGTGGTGGTTCCCAGCTCAAGAGACAGAGCACAAAATCGCTCCTCGATCGCATCCTGACCTTGAAGGCAAATGGTCTGCTCCCCGAACACAGCATTGCTGCGTTTCGGTTGCAGATTGAGCGTCACACCCTTCAGCTGGGGCCAGCGACGCATCCACACTGCGCTCAACGCCTCAACGCCTTCCAGCGACCGGGTGGCGGAAATCAAAGTGATCAGCACTTCACCGGTTCGCACGCCGATTCGCAATCCCAGGTGGCGAAGACCAGGCTCACCCTGGAGATCTGAATCCATCGGCCAGCGGGTTGATTCCAGATCCTTTTTGATCGGAGCAATCAAGGCATCCAGTCGAGGATCCAGAACTGGGCAGTGGTTGAGATTGACGATGCGATGACTGCCACGCTTGTAGTAACCAAGACGCACCTTCAGCCCATCACGACGGACTGGAATCAATGCCCGGTTTCTGTACCCCAGTGATTCCCGATCGGGACTCACCAGGGCGTTGACATCAGGATCCAGCTGGCCGATGCGAGTCAGCGTGTTGGTCAGTCGCTCCTGCTTCCAGGTGTTCTGTGCCTCGACCGAAAGATGCTGCAGGGAACAACCACCGCAGTCTCGGGCAAGAATGCACGGAGGTCGACGAGCATGGGGAGATGAGGAGATGATTTCCACTCTTCGGGCCAGCCACATCCGCCTCTGACGTTGCTGGACTTTGACCTTGGCCTCTTCTCCTGGCAGCAGCTCGGGGACAGCGATCACCCAGCCATTCCAGCGGGCCAGGCCACGCCCCTGCTGATCAAGATCCTCTCCAACAACATCAATGGTCTGTCCCGGATGCAGTGTTTCATTCATCGCTGTCATTGCAATGGCGTAACACCCCTCAGTTCCAACCCATGGCTGGGGTTCATGCCCCTTAAACTGTTTCCAGCATGCCAGCCGTCATGAGCGTTGTAAGGGATCTGATCCTCCAGGCGGATGACGATCTGCGTTACCCGAGCAGTGGTGAACTCCGCTCGATGGTCGAGTACCTCAGTCAGGGTGCCGTACGTCTTGCGGTAGTCCGGATCCTCACGGACAGCGAAAAAAAGATTGTTGATGAATCGGCTCGGCAGCTGTTCGGCCTTCGACCTGAATATGTCGCCCCTGGTGGAAATGCCTATGGGCAGAAGCAACGGGCTCAGTGCCTGCGTGACTACAGCTGGTATCTGAGGCTGGTCACCTATGGGGTTCTTGCAGGCAGCACCGAAATGATCGAACAGATCGGCCTGATCGGTGCCCGCGAGATGTACAACAGCCTCGGTGTTCCCATGCCTGGAATGGTGGATGCCATGCGTTGCATGAGAGAGGCCTCGCTGGTTCTTCTCTCGGAAGAACAACAGAAAATTGCAGGTCCATACTTCGATTATCTGATCAAAGGAATGCAGACCAGCACCTGATTGATTCGCGGTCTGGACCATTGCCTACCCAAACCTGCCGACCCCTCAGCTGTCCAGACATTTGTCTCACATAAGATGCATGCCTGGACTCATGTCGTCTCTTAATTGAGACTCGCAACTTTGCTATGTGGCTGTTTGCGCCGGCCTCTCATCAGGTTTTTCCCAAGATTTACTTGTCGCACATAGGACTAAAAACGAGTCTTGAACTGGTTTCATTCAAGGCAAGTGAGACTGCTGAGCGTTTGATGGCAGGAGCCGGCTGGTTGAGCTTGCCCGTCGAGCATGTCCGGTCGCATGAAGCGAGACCAAGGCATCCTGGCCGTGTCCAAAAATCATTGCGTCACTGTGTCAACAGCAGAGACGCAAGCACCGAAAACGTAGCCCTGACTGGCCTTAAGCGTCACCAGATCATTCTCTGGACAGGCTTAACGGCGCACTGGACATCACTGCATTCATTCAAACTCTGCTGATTTGGCGGAGATCATCAAAACTTCGACGCATCGGATCCAACCAGGAAACACAGCAGGAGTGCAAATAAAACGATGGGAAAAATTGATCTTGATAGAAACTGCTGATCAGTTTCCTGCTGAAACCTGGCATCAAAGAAATCGCAATCAATACGTATTAATAATCTCAGTTGAGATCATTCATGAGTCCAGTAGCAATTCTTATCCGAGACTATTGAGACATTTCTTTCTGGCGATACAGCTCTTTCAGCATCTGATAGGCCTCGTTGAGGCGGCGCATGGCATCGGTTGAACCTCCCGAATCAGGATGTACTTCAACAGCCTTGCGTTTGTAGGCGTCGCGAATCGAACGCAATGTCAGGGACTGGCCAGCCTGCGTGGGCAATTCCAGTTGTTTGAGTGCACCATGCAGCGTCATCGTGGACTCGAGTGTTTGGAAGGAGGTGACCTTACGGCTGCGCTTGAAACGACTGACAAAGCGACGAATCAACGTTGGGATCCGATCTGGAACTGAAGCACTCGCAAACGGATCCTCCAACACCGCGGCAGCAACAATCACCTGCTCGAAGCGAGGGGAAGGAACCATCCAGCTTTTGCAGAATTCAGTCATGGAGTGATTGACCTGACTCCAGGTGAATGTGCGCCCCTCGGATCCATCGATATGGGGCCAGATGTCACGGGCCATCCACAACATCACAGCCTCCATGACGGTTGGACCTGGATTGGAGCCATAAAGAGTAAGCCAATGGTTCAGGGCAACTTCAGACCAATCCTTGATCTGTTCATCACTGATCACCGGCACAAGCGGGATTTCCGTGCTCGGTTGCCTGCTTGGCGTAAGGCTTTCGCGAATCGCGTTGCTGCGCTTGCGAACAAATCCGGGCAGATCAATACCGCCGCCAACGGTTGCTGCATTGCGTGTCGGTGGTTGGGGAGAGACGGGGCGATCCTGCTCATTGTTGGTCGTATCCAGCCCACCGGCTGAGCCAACCAGAACGATGGCTCGATCCTCGTCGTATTGAGGTTGCTGGATCGGTTCTGTGACAAGAGAAGCCTTTGATCTCTCCTCTGCTTCAGAAGCCGTTGGGTCCGCTGAATCCTCGGGAGACTGGTCAGCCAGCGGATCCAACTCTGCGCCAGGGGCATCATCCTGATCAAGATCGGGATGAAAGATTTCCTCAAGCAGTCGACGGAGACATTCCCCCCTGGAACGGGTCTTCCAGTCCTTGCGAAGCTGATCAATCTGGTCGACGAGCTCCTCGGGTAATTCCAGGCTGATGCGCTTGCCGCTCATAGGGCTGTGTCGTTCTGACCGTCAAGCAGGTGTGATCATCGACCCTGCAGGCGACGCAACCATTCCTGTTGAGCACGGATCGCCTCACGGTAACGCTGCTCGAGGCTGCTGTTCACTCTTGACGGCATGATCATGGCAGGAGGCATGGCATTGGATCCACCTCTCGGAGCCACAAGCAGCGGAGGCGGTGGAGGTGTGGTTCTTCTCACAGGCTGCAGAACAGGCCTGGCAACAGGTGCAACAGGCTTCGCGTCCGGAGCAGGTTGAGTGTTAACAGCCGGCGGGGCCACCTCTGGCTTGACCTTGCGGGTCTTCGCTTCAGCTTGCGCCTTTCTTGCAGCTTCCAGCATCTGTTCTCGCTGACGCAGCATGGCCAGCTGAGTGACTGGGACCACGCTGAGCAGATGACCCGGCGTGGCATCGGCTGGATAAACAACACTCACAGTGACAGGGTTGTTTGCTCCACGCTTGAGATCAAGATCCGCGATCGAAAGGCTCTGCCCGGAGCGCATGCCGACATGAACTTCTTGATAACCCTGATCAGTTTTAATGCCGATTGACCCACGGAAGGCCGTGAATGGTGAGCGACCTGAGGCAACAGGATGACTGAGAACCAGCTCATGTGCACCCTCACCAGCAAGATTCAGGTCAACATCAAAACGTACTCCATATGTACCAACGTTATTGACTGCTGAATCAACCATTCGTGTGCTGAGTTGATTGACCTGAATGTCACGAGTGCCGAAATGATGCTTTCGCGTGCTGGTCAAAGGCACATGCAATGAACCCTGAGACAGATCATGCTGAATTGAGGCTTTGTACTCATCACCAAGCGCGACTCCTGCAACGCGGGAGAACACCTGGCCTGACTGAATCTCACGAATGCGATTGAGATAAATTCTTCCAGGCGCAAGTCGTCCACGATCAAGCACAGCAATCAGTGCACGTTCGTCCTGAGTTTCTTCTGCTGCAATCACAGCCATCTGAAAAGGCCCATCACTGCTACCACGCAGTAGGCCATTCATGATTCCACGCGCAGGCAAAACACTGCTCACAATCACTTTGCGACTGTTCGGAGGAATAACGACTTCTCTTGAAAGCTTGCGGTCCAATTCGCCACGAAGAATCTGGACTGCCGTCGCATCACCAGGGCCTGTGTTCCAGGGTCTGGGGCCCAGCGGCTTCACCCCCATCAGCTTATTGGGATGATAAGGAGCCTCAAAACTGTTTTTTACTGAACCTCTTTTGAATCGCAACGTGACAGGGGACGAACCGGGATTGATCGCAATGGCAGCAACAGTCAGCAGTCCTCGAGCTCTGCGGCCCCCTAGCTTGCTGGAATCCTGGGGATAGTATTTATGGTGCATATGAACACCAAATTCACCATTGAAAGTGAATGTGGAGTTCTTGAGTGGTCGATTGGTTTCGGCAGCGATTGAACTGCCCGGTGAGGTATCCACCAGGATGCCCGGGCCTTTAACAATCTCAGGTTGATTGGAGTGCAGAACGGGAACGTTATTGAAGCTGCCGTTCAGAGGCCTTGCTCGCTGACCGGCCATCAAAGGGACGTAGGCCTGCACGGGCCTCACAAACTCAGTCGAGAGCGTCCCAGCCGAGACGCCAATCAGGACCAGCAGTGGGATTCGGTGAGACACTCGCGACTGGTGACTGGCGGCCATGAACAGGCTCAAGTTCCAAACTTAATCGCCAGAGGAAAAACCGCCAAGCGTTCGCGCAGACGCGATGAACGGGCCGTTCTCGCCAGGATGGTGGGAGCTAACAACCCTCGGATGTTTCCACCTTTTGGCTGCTCACCCTGCGCAGATGGCGACTGGCAGCGTCATCATCAGGAGCGAAAACTGCGCATGATGCGCTTCTGGCGTGACGGTCTCGAGCGTCAGATCGCTGCTGTGACGGCAGCCATCAGCACTCTTGAGCAGCAGATCGAACGGGATCAGGCCAGCTCCAGCTGAACTGACAGCTGTTGGCGCAGCTGGGCCAGTCCGCGCTTGACGCGACGCTGCACGGTCATGGCACTGACGCCGGTTCTGCTGGCCACATCTCTGAGACTCTGCCCTTTGAGGATCACCTCAACAACTGCGGTTTGTTCCTTTCTGGGTAAATCTTGGAGCGCGAGGGCAAGCTGTTGGCGATTTTCCGTTCGCTCCATGACATTGCAGTGATCAGGCTCCTGACTGATCAGGTCATCCTCCAAGGGCAGAAACCGCCGTCGTTGCGTTGCCGCATTGAAACCTGCGCCGATGTCCCGATCACTGTCCTGTTCCGCTCGGGGAAGTCGAATGATTGCCGCTTTGTCGCGTAGGTAGTGCAGGATCGCCCCCCTGATATGAGGACGAGCGAATGCCGAGAACGGAATGTCTCTCTGGCCTTCAAAGCGTTCAGCTGCCCTGAGTAAACCCAGTAATCCAACTTGTTGGAGATCGTCAGGATCCTGACCACTTTTGGCTGCATAACGCCTGGCCAACGGTTCTACAAGCCGCATGTGCTGCGCGACCCTTGCATTGCGTCTTGACTGCTGTCTGTTCATTGGTTGCCTGAAGAGGAGCTGATCGACTCCTTCAGACAGACACCGCTGATCAGCTCACTGCATCCGCGGAACCACTGAAACCGGGAACAACCTGCCTGAGCAACTGCTCACCGCCATGGCTCTGAAGCCAGGCCAGGTCGGATCGTTGTGTCGCCAACAGGTAACCAGCAAATCCCAGTGCATTGACACTGAATCCCCTGACCTGGTCTTGACTGCGCTTGATCAGCGCCATCCATGACTGCGTCAGCAACAGGTTGTAGGGAACAGCGGGAGGCTGTTGCGTGGAACGATCACCGAGCCCCAATTGCCAGGCAAGGGAGCGATAAAGCTCATGAAGGATGATCCCCTGGTCGTCTGGATTGCTCGAAACTGGACGTTCAGCGATGACACAGCTGTCGACCAGCGGATCGGAGATCTGCCCGTCACCTGTCGATACTGCTGGCATCAGCAGACGTTCCGTGAACCAGGGCAGTCGCGGACAGATGCGCTCTCCGGGAGCACGGGGCAAGAGCTGAAGATGACGATGGGGCTGACTAGCTCCCGCTCTGGGACCGCTGTTGAAAAACCAGAGACCGGTGCTGTCGTTATCGACCTGCACCAGGGCACGCCAGTCATCAGGTTGAAGCCAGTGAATTTGAGAAGCCCAGTCCTGAGTGATCAGCAACATGTGCCCTCGCTCAACGGGGTACTTGTTGAGAATCAGAACGTGATTGTTGTGAATCTGCTCCACCTCGAGTTGTGAATCCCATGGGAGAAAGGGATTTGGCTTGGGCCCCTCAGGTCTGTGGTGCTTGGGAAGAGCCGCATTCAGCTGACGCAGTTCGAACTGTTCCGCCCTGGGTCCTGAGAGCTCAATCGTGGAAGTACCGAGGGGGATCAGGGCTCCGCAGTTCCTGGCCTGTTCGGAGCGCTTCAGCGCCTTCGACCAGAAATGCTTCTCACCCATCGGATTTGATCCTCGCCAGGGAGGCCCCGGAGTAGTACCTGCCGAGGATCTCGTTGAATCGAAGCCCCTGCTGAGCCAGCTCCTGAGCACCATGCTGACTCATGCTTGCACCGAGATGTCCATGCGCTTCATCGGAGATCTCCTGTGTGGAGGCATACAACGACTCAACCAGTCCACCCTTGAAACTCAACACCAGTCCCCGTGTCGCTTCAGTGGCCTGGATCGTTGACGAGCTGCTGCTGGTTCTTCCTGCGTAAGCCTGCCAGCGAGTCGTGTCTCCGAGGTTCCAGTCGTTGCTGGCGGGTCGGAGCATGTGTACGAGGCCGTAGGAGCGTGCGGCTACGGCCTGGGCCTTGAGCGCTTCCCCATTCCAGTGGCTTGGCATTTCAGCTCCCACAACGGAGGCCACATAGCGTTCGAGGTTGATCTGGTTGATCGCGAGCCATCCCTTTCCCCTGTTGAGCAGGTGAATCGTTCCTTCATAGGCACGACCATTCACCAGCACCGATCCGCCGGTACTTCCGCAGCTGAAAAGACCTGTGGTGGCCTGGGTGAGCATCCCATTGAGAACACCTGGCTGAATGGGAGTCCCACCCTGCGTTCTGCAATCCGCTCCATCCTGGGTACTGACCTTCCTTAACGGGCGCTGACTCAACAGGGCAATGCGCACCTGGGGATCAACGCTCTCACTCGGCGCTGGCACAGCAGGGACAGATCCGGCTGAAGGATCCAATCCTTGCTTCTCAGCTCGCTGGGCCGCTTGGAGCGGCTGCTTCTCGCTGTCGAGTTGAGCCTGATCATCAAACAGTGCGCTGAGAAGAGCCTCTGTGTCTTGGCTCGCTGTGTTGAACCGCCCGGCACTGGTGGACCAGGCAATCAATGCGGCCAGACCCGCACTCGCCGTCAAAGTCAGCAACAGTGGTCGAACGAGACGCATACCCGCTGAGACGGAGATGGAATCATGCCTGAAATCTGCTCCGAAAGCTGGCAGGGACGAGCTTTGGTGGTTGGAGGCGGCGGAATCGGGCGGGCATTGAGTTCGGAACTGGCACGCCGCCAGCCGTCACTGCTGGTGACGCTGGCGACCCGCCAACCCTTGTCAGATCGGGAGTGGAGCGTTGACCTGCAATCCCCGGACAGTCTCAGCCAACTGACCGAACAACTCAGTGATGACTCCCATCCTCTGAGGGTCGTGATCAATGCGACAGGGCGTCTCCACAGTCCCTCCTATCAACCTGAAAAACGGCTGCAACATGCCGAACAATCAGCTCTGCTGGATTCTTTCGCCATCAACGCAGCCGGACCTCTGCTGCTTGCCAAGTCAGTCGAGCCTGTTCTGAACAGAGACACGCCCTTTCATTTCGCCAGCCTGAGTGCCAGGGTCGGCAGCATCGGCGATAACCGCAGCGGCGGCTGGTACGCCTATCGCGGCGCCAAGGCAGCACAGAACATGATGCTGCGCTGTCTGAGTCTCGAGTGGGCGCGACGTCTGCCGCTGGCGACGGTGACTCTTCTGCACCCTGGAACGACAGACACAGCCCTTTCGAAGCCCTTTCAGAGCTTTGTACCCAAAGAGAAGCTGTTCAGCCCTGAAAGGGCAGCAAGGCATCTTCTGGATGTCCTGATGCAGCAGACACCATCCGACACCGGTCGATTTCTCGCCTGGGATGGTCAGGCCATTCCCTGGTGAGCATGCTTTTTCAGGATCTCCAGGGGAATGATCTCAACGGTGCTGGATTCGGTGGAGTCCAGGAGAACAGGCGGAGCCATCCCATCCTCATGGGCTTCCTTCCAGCGAGGGGCACACACACACCAGTGATCTCCAGGCTGAAGACCAGGGAAACCAAACTCGGGCATCGGAGTGCTCAGATCATTGCCTTGGGCCCTGCTGTAGCTGAGAAAGCTTTCCGTCATCACGCAGCAGACGCTGTGACGTCCGAGATCCCCCACATCTGTTCGACAGTGTCCATCTCTGAACCATCCGGTCATTGGTTGACAGCTGCAGACCTCCAGAGGCTTACCTAGAACGTTCAGATCAATGGCCTGGACTTCGTTTTGGGGCGATGTTTCAGAGCTCATTACGCCATGCAATCCACGAGGAGTCTGCCGAAGGAGTGGCACATTGCGCGACAAGATGGTTGACGGATCCAGGGGGCGAGGCGTTAAAGGTCAATCAGTTATGCCTCCTCGATGGATTGGGAGTTCACTGAAGACGCAGCGTTCCTCGCCCTCTGCGACGCCTTCCGCGAGAGCGGGGAATCCTCGGCGATTGAGTTCCTCGCCAATGGTGAAGGGGCATTCCACTTTCAGGACCTGTCTCAGAATGCTGCGGGGGAGGGGATCGACCTCAGCGAATCCAGTGCCCTCGAGGAATTTCAACAGGAAGTGATCGACACGATGGAGAAGCTCTGCCAGGAATAATCCGCAGAGCTCCATCAGCGGCTTGGGTCAGCCGTAGAAGAAGCTGATCTCCTTAGCCTTCAGACCTTCCCATCCAGCATCGATCAGGCGCTGATTGAGCGTTGCCTGGTCGAAATGTTTAGCGCCAGTTCTGACCACCCTGTTGCGCATCGATTTTCGGACTCCACTGCGCTTGCGCTGGCCCTCAAGCGTCATCACTTCCCTGTAAAGCGTCAGCATCTGAGCAGGCAGAGGAGATCCATCCAGATCGATCCCTGCATTGATCGCCTCGTCGATGGCGCCGGGCCCACTGAGATCCATGGTGATGCGGTGAATGACAGCTGCAGTCTGCAACAGTGATTTGGCTCAGGCACTGAAGTAGCGGGCTTTGCTGTGCAACGCCACCAGTGCCGTGGTGCTCTGTTCCGGGTGCAGCTGGTCACCTTCATCCATGCTCAGGCCGACTCGTTCAGCGCCCAGCCACAGCAGCTGTTGCCGTGAATCCGCCACGTTGGGACAAGCCGGGTAGCCGAAGGAGTAACGACTGCCCCTGTAGCGCTGAGCCAACACATCCCTGAGCTTCATATCCTCGGGATCCGCAAATCCGCATTCACGTCTCACACGGGCATGGGTCCATTCGGCCAGGGCTTCGGCCATCTGGACGGCCAGTCCATGGAAGAACAGGTAATCGCTGTAGGAGTCAGTCTCGAACAGCTGTTGAGCAAAGACTGACGCCTGTTCTCCCATGGTGACCGCCTGCATGGGCAGAACATCGCTGGGACCTCCGTCAACGAGGTCCCTGTAGAAGTCGGCGATGCAGTAGCGGTTGCCGCCACGCTGGCGTGGCAGTGAAAAGCGGCCAAGCTGACGTGATCCATCCTGGTCAAAGACCACGACATCATTGCCCTCACGCCCGCAGGGGAAATAGCCATAGGCAACTGCAGGGTGCAGAAGGCTTTCATCGATTGCGCGTTCAAGCCAGGCCTGCAGAACGGGTTCTGCCTTGGCTTGCAGATCAGCCTCATAGTCCTCCCGTGACTGACCTTTGACCTTGCGCATCTGCCACTGACCGGCGAACAGAGCCTGTCGATCGAGATAGGCCATCACCTCCGGCAGAGGTATTTCAGCGTCTCCCTGCAACACCTTCGGACCCAGGAACGAAGGCTGAACAGCTGCTTCCTCAGGCACCGTTTCCGATCGATCGAAACTGACAGGCACCGGGTCGACCTTGGCCTGCTTCAGCGTTTCGCTTGGCGTCGAATCATCGGTTGTTCCTGGCTCCGAGCTGGAACCCGATTCACCCCCAAGCGACAGGCCCTCGGGGGTGCCGTTGAGGAATCCCTTTTCGTTGTCCCAGGAATCGGATTGACGAGCATCAACGAAAGCATCCATGAAACGCAGATCGGTAAATGCGTCCCTGCCATAGAGAACCTTGCCGTTGTACACCTCACTGCAGTCCTTGTTGACAAACCTGGGAGTCAGAGCAGCACCCCCGAGGACAACAGGAACGTTGATTCCAGCTTCATTGAATGCTGAAAGATTGTCTTTCATGAATGCAGTGGATTTCACGAGAAGTCCACTCATCGCTATGCAGTCAGCCTGATGTTTTTCTTGGGCAGCAATAATGGCACCAACGTCTTGCTTAATACCCAGATTGATCACCTCATAACCATTATTAGTGAGAATGATGTCAACAAGATTCTTGCCGATGTCATGAACATCTCCCTTCACTGTGGCAATCAGGAATTTTGCCTTAGCCGACCGTTCGCCATCACTTTTCTCCATATGGGGTTCGAGGAAAGCAACCGCTGATTTCATGGTTTCAGCGGATTGCAAGACGAAGGGAAGCTGCATCTGTCCAGAGCCGAACAGTTCACCCACAACCTTCATTCCATCAAGAAGAAAGGTATTTACGATCTCAAGAGGTTTGTAGTTCTCAAGACCCTCATTCAACGCTTCCTCCAGACCGATCCGTTCACCGTCAATGATGTGCTGCTTGAGCCGCTCCTCAACGGGAAGATCAGCCAAAGATGGGCCTGAGGAGCGGGCATCCTTGGTGCTGACACCCTCAAAAAGCGTGGTGAGCTCTGTGAGTGGGTCATAGATGCAGACATCCCCGTCAAATCGTCGGGAATCGTTGATCAGATCGCGACAAACCTGCTGATGATCCTCCTCAATCTTGATCAGAGGCAGAATCTTCGCCGGAGAAACGATTGCGGCATCCATTCCCGCCTCACAGCAGTCGTGAAGGAAAACGGAATTGAGCGTAATCCTGGCCGCTGGTGAAAGACCGAAGCTGACGTTCGAGACACCGAGCAAGACGTGAACACCAGGCAGTTCACTACGAATTCGACGAATCGCTTCGATGGTTTCAATGGCATTGCGCCGATCCTCTTCGATACCTGTAGAAATGGGCAGTGCGAGTGGGTCGTAAAATATTTCTCGAGCTGGAATACCAAACTCAACGGCATCTCTGTAAGCACGTTTTGCAATGGCGACTTTTTTCTCAGCCGTTCGCGCCATGCCTTCCTCATCAATGGTGCCGACTACCACAGCTGCGCCGTAACGGCGAGCCAGTTCAAGCACCTTGAAAAAACGCTCATCGCCATCCTCATAGTTGGTGGAATTGAGGATGCATTTACCGCCGGCAACTTTCAGTCCGGCCTCCATTTTCTGCCACTCAGTTGAATCGAGCATCAATGGCAGATTCACATTGGTGACCACACGAGTCACCAGCTCATGCATATCTTTCTCACCGTCGCGTCCCACATAATCGACATTGACATCGAGCACATGGGCGTTCTCCTTCACCTGCCCCCGTGCAAGACCGACAAGACCATCCCAATCTTCTTCATTCAGCAAATCACGCACCTTTCTTGATCCGCTTGCATTCAGTCGCTCGCCGATGATCAGGAAGGAGTTGTCCTGGAAATACGGCGTAGCTCCATACAGCGAAGCTGCGGCCGGTTCGTAACCCAGCTGCTGTCGTTCAAGGTGATGCGTCCTCACCTTCCTGTTGGCCGGTTTCAGTTCGTCGGAGATTTCAGAAAGCGCTTTGATGTGGGCCGGTGTTGTGCCGCAACAGCCACCGATGACCTGAACGCCAAGATCCTCAACGAAGTGCATGAGCTGCATTTTCAGCTCAATGGGGGTAAGTCGGTAATGGGCAACGCCGCCGATGTTCTCCGGAAGTCCGGCATTGGGGATGCAGCTCACCACAAACGGCGAGTACTCGGCCAGATACTTGATGTGCTCCTTCATCTGCTCAGGACCGGTGGCACAGTTCAAACCGAGCACATCGATCGGAAACGGTTCGAGAATCGAGACCACTGCTGCGATATCCGAGCCAACCAACATGGTCCCCGTGGTTTCCATCGTTACGGACACCATCAGTGGCCGTCGTTGCCCACTAGCGGCGAAGGCATCCTCAACGCCCTGCAGCGCTGCCTTGATCTGGAGCACGTCCTGACAGGTCTCGATGATGAACAGATCCACATCACCGGCAATCAGACCTGCCGCCTGATCGCGGAAGGAGGCGCGCAGCGTGTCGAAATCAATGTGGCCAAGGGTCGGGAGCTTCGTGGTGGGCCCCATCGAACCAGCCACAAAGCGCGGCTTCTCTGCGGTGCTGTATTCATCAGCCATCTCACGTGCCAGTTGCGCGGCACGCTTGTTGAGAACAAAAGCCTGATCCTCGAGGTCGTATTCCGCCAGCACCACGGACGCCGCACCGAACGTGTCCGTCTCGATCACATCACAACCTGCCTCCAAAAACTGGCGATGCACGGCCTGAACCGCGTCGGGACGGGTGATCACCAGGTTTTCGTTGCAGCCCTCGAGAACTTCACCGCCGAAATCAGCAGCAGACAGATCCATCTGCTGCAAGGAAGTGCCGGTGGCACCGTCAAACACCAGAACAGGACGACTGGGATCGTGCAGTCGCTTCAGGAAGCGTGATGATTCAGTGATGGATTTGGTCTGAACTGCCTGCATCACCACTGATTCGGTCAGGTCATCCTAAGAAATGCTGGGATCAGAGCCCCGCTGCTGATGGCCTGAAATGGGACGCTGCTTGCTTAGCTCTCCATTTCGATGCGGGTGACCCAGTGGGCGTACTGCTCATCACGCCCCTCGGTGATCGCCACAAGCTTGGAACGGAGCGCTTCCATCAACGGTCTGTGGTGCGAGAGAATCGTTGATTCCAGCTGGCGGATTGGACTGATCTTGGCCGCTGTTCCGGTCAGGAACACTTCATCAGCGATGAACAGCTCGGTCTTGTCGACCGGCCGCTCGATCACCTCGATGCCCATGCCCTTGGCCAGTTCGATCACACTGGCCCGCGTGATCCCCTCGAGGATGTCCTGATCGACACCCGGGGTGATCAGCTGGCCGTCGCGGACGATGAACAGATTCATGCCGCTGGCTTCACTCACCTTGCCGCGGGTGTTCATCAGCAGGGCTTCATCAAAACCGCTGGCGACAGCCTCCGACTTCGCCAGCGAGCTGGTGATGTAAGCGCCGCTGATTTTGCCTCGCAATGGTAAGGAGCGATCCTCCTGACGGGTCCAGCTGCTGATGCGACAACTCACTCCATCCGGAGAGAGATAGTCACCCAGCTCCAGGCCATAGATCAGAAAATCGGTCTCGATGTTGTGCAGTCTTGGCGCGATGCCGAGATCACTCGTGTACACGAATGGCCTCAGATAAATCGGTGTGGTGGGCTTATTGGCATGAAGTATGGCTGTGAGAGCTTCCATCACGGTCTCTTCAGCGAGCTCAGCCATCAACAGATGGGCGCTCTGAGACAGCCGACGGGCGTGACGGTCGGCACGGAAAAGGAGCATTCCTCCCGGTTTGACGGGATCAGGAATGGCCCGCATCCCACCGAAGGCTCCAGTGCCGTAATGCAATGCATGCGTCGCCACCGACACCTTGGCTTCCTCGAAAGGAACGCAGCGTCCCTGGAACCAGGCGTAGGGAAGGAACTGATGCATCGCTGAGGGTCCGTTGACCAGATCTTCTCACCCGTCAGTTCCAGATCGTCTTGTCCTCTGGAGAATGGGGAGATGCACCGCCTAAGCAGCCTGCCAGGGGCCGACATCGATGGGCCGATCTCCTACGTGGAGCAACCCTCTGCGCCGGTGATGTTTCTCACCAGCGCCAGCTCGGACATTTCCGCCCTGGCAAGAGTTCTGGACAGGCCGAAGCAAGTGTTCTGGCAGAACAAGATCCGTGCACTGCCGCTCGATGCCCTCGACCATCCAGCCCAGATCGATCATTACCTGGCCGTCTGCACGGGCGAGACACAGCTGATCGTGATCAGATTGCTCGGTGGTCGCGGTCACTGGTCCTACGGCCTTGAGCAGTGCTGCTCATGGGGTTCACAACAGCCGGGGCGGCAGCTGCTTGTTTTGGCCGGAACTCCCGAACAGGACCGTGAACTGCATCCACTCAGCAGCCAGCCTGAGCCCTTCTGTGATGCCATGGCGCTGCTGTTGCGAGAAGGAGGAGCAGACAACCTGCAGCGTTGGCTCGACGGACTGCAATGGATTCTCGCCAGGGCAGCAGGCGCGGCATCTGCCACGGATCCACCCTCACTGACGCTGACGGCCAGCCCCGATCCCGACCCCTACGACTGGCAGCATGAAGAGGGGCCGACAGTCGGCGTGCTTCTCTATCGCGCCCATCGCCAATCAGCGGATGTTCACTGGTGCGATGTTCTGCTCAAAGCCCTTCGAGCACGAGGACTGGCCCCTAAAGCACTCTGGGTGAGCAGCCTGCGTGATCCGGCCGTTCAGAGGGCTGTGAAGGACCTGTACCGGCAGCAGTCGGTGGAGTTGGTGATCACCTCCACATCATTTGCGTCTGTTCAGTTCTCGGAAGCAGGTCTTGGTGCACCTCTCTGGGATGAACTGGATCGTCCTGTTCTGCAGATGCTGAGCTCCGGACGTTCCCGTGACCGTTGGCAGAAGTCCTTTCAGGGTCTTGATCCGATTGATCTATCACTTCAGGTTGTTCTGCCTGAACTGGATGGTCGAATCACAACGCGCATTGGCGCCTTCCGCGAAGTGGACCACGCAGATGAGCGCTTGTGCACAGCGGTCAAACGCCTGGAGCCTGATATCGCCGGGCTGAGCTGGATTGCTGAGCACGCCAGGGCCTGGGTTGACTTGCGTTCCACTGAAGCCGAACAGCGTTCAATTGCATTGGTCTTGGCGAATTACCCCCTGAGGAACGGCCGCCTGGCCAATGGCGTCGGTCTCGACACGCCTGCCAGCTGTCTCAACATCCTGCACTGGCTTCGCAAGGACGGATTCGACCTGGGTGAGCAGCTTCTGCCTGAGGATCCTGATTTGCTGATCCAACAGGTTCTCAACGGTCGAACCAACGATCCGGAAAGTCACACCAGGCCACCTCTCACCTACCTGCCGCTTTCTCACTACCAGCGCTGGTGGACATCGCTGCCTGAAGCCGCCAGGTCGCCGATCCTGCAACGCTGGGGTGAACCTGAGACAGCGGTCGATCTTGAGCCTCACGGCTTCGCAATCCACGGACTGCGATTCGGACGTGTGGTTGTTCTGGTGCAGCCCAGTCGTGGCTATGACGCCGATCAGCTCAGTGATCTGCATTCTCCGGATCTTCCCCCTCCCCATCGCTATCTGGCGCAGTACCTCTGGCTGCGGGAAATCCACCACTGTCAACTGATGCTGCATGTGGGCAAGCACGGCAGTGCGGAATGGCTGCCGGGGAAGTCAGTGGGCCTCAGTCCGAGCTGTGCGCCTGCGCTCGCGCTCGGTGCCATCCCCCATCTCTATCCCTTCATCGTCAACGATCCAGGCGAGGGGTCGCAGGCCAAGCGTCGTGGTCATGCGGTGATCCTGGACCACCTCACCCCTCCCCTCGGCAGGGCTGGTCTGCATGGACCGATGCTGTCCCTGGAATCACTTCTGGATGAATACATCGAAGCGAGGCAACTCGGCGCCTCCCGATGCGATCAAATCCAACAACAGCTGATCCAGCTGCTGATCGATCTGAACTGGCCTTCGGTTGAAAGAATCCTGGCGAACCAGAGCTCATCAGCAGAGATCGGTGACCTGCTCGAGCAGGTTGAGACCTACCTGTGTGAACTCAAGGAAGCGCAGATCAGAACAGGCCTGCATCGCCTGGGGGAGCATCCACAACCAATTCAACTGGCTGAGTTGTTGCTGGCGATCGCCCGCTCCCCAGCGTCCGATCGTCCTGGACTCACCCAGTGGATGAGCCGCAGTGTCGGCCTGGAATGCGATCCCTGGAAGGACGAGGACGGAGCTTTGCTGTCCGATCAGGATCGGCAGATCCTGGAACGCCATGGCTGCCATCAGCCTCGGCGACTCAGTGATGCGGTGGAGTGGATCGAGACTCAGGCCGAACAGCTTCTGCTGCAGCTGATCGACGTCGAAGAATCAGATCAGCATGAGCAGGCGAAACCACTGAACAAATGCTTTCAGCAACTGCTGAACTCAGAAACCTTGCCTGGTCCACTCCAGTTCATCAAGACTGATCTCTGGCCCAGGTTGCAGCAATCGGCCAGTCATGAACATCAGGCCGTGCTGGCGGCCGCTGGCGGCCGTCGCATTGCCAGCGGACCCTCCGGTGCACCAACCCGTGGACGGGATGACGTTCTGCCGACGGGACGCAACTTCTATTCCGTGGATCTTCGTGGTCTGCCGACAGAAGCGGCCTGGGATCTGGGACGCCGCAGCGCGGAACAGCTTCTGGATCTCTACGAACTCGAGGAAGGGGAACCCCTGCGAAACCTGGCCTTATCTGTCTGGGGGACAGCCACCATGCGTAATGGAGGCGAAGACATCGCGCAGATGTTTGCCCTGCTCGGCGTGCGGCCCGTCTGGGATGGCCCGACACGGCGCATGGTGGACCTCGAGCTCATCCCCTTGACTGTGCTGGAGCGACCGCGTGTGGATGTCACTCTGCGCATGTCGGGATTGTTCCGGGATGCTTTTCCCCAACTGCTTGCCTGGGCCGATCGTGCGCTGTCGATGGTGGCTGGTCTGGAGGAAACCGACACCGACAATCCCCTGGCAGCATTGACACGCCGCCAGGGGCCTCAGGCCCGTCTGTTCGGATCCGCTCCGGGCTCCTACGGTGCTGGACTTCAGGCCTTGATGGACTCAGGTCAGTGGGAACGGCGTGATCAGCTCGGAGAGGCGTACCTGGCATGGAGTTCCTGGCGCTATGACGCTGAAGCGACAGCCCATCTAGACCGGGAAGGGCTGGAACAGGCTCTCCGGAACGTTCAGGTTGTGCTGCACAACCAGGACAACAGAGAACACGACCTGCTCGATTCCGATGACTACTACCAGTTCCAGGGAGGCCTGGCCGCTGCAGTGAACCGGGTCAGCGGCAAAGATCCGAAACTGTTCTTTGCTGATCACTCCCGAAGCGAACGGCTGAGGATTCATCGTCTGGATCGGGAGATCGACAAGGTGGTCCGCAGCCGACTGCTCAACCCTCGCTGGATTGAAGGAATGATGCAGCACGGATACAAGGGCGCCTTCGAGATGGGTGCAAGCCTCGATTACCTGTTTGCCTATGACGCCACCACCGGTGCTGTGCCCGATTGGTGTTACAGCCGAATCGCTGAAAGCTGGCTGCTTGATCCGGATGTCAGAGACTTCCTGCTGAAACGAAATCCATGGGTCATGAGAGACATGGCCGAACGTTGCTTGGAGGCAGCGACAAGGGGTCTGTGGAAAGACGCCGATCCCGCGCTGCTCGAAGCCATCAGACGCGTGTTGCTCGACTCTGAGCGAGCGGTTGAAGCAGGTAACTTCTGCGCCTGAGACGACGATTCATTTGTTGAGATCGCGCACCATTGACAGAAATGGATCGATTGAACCGGGTTTGTTGCTCTTCTGAGCACCTGAAGAGGAAGAGGAAGGCTTCGGTTCTTCCTTGGGTTTGAGCTCCTGTTTGCGGGCGAGGGGAGCAGCATCTGGAGCAGCGAGAGCGTTCACCCCTGCCTGCTTCAAGGCGTTCCCCTTGAGCCGATCGTCGAGTTCCGATTGCGACATCGTTTCGGCAAAGGTTTTCTTCACCGCCTTGGGGACACCCGTATTGACGCTGACCGTTTCCTTTTTGACGACCTGATCACCAAGACCCTCACTGCGCCGATCGACTTTCAGATCCGTGGCGTCCACCTCAGTGACCATCTCTTTCATGCCAGGACTGTCAAGGGTTCCTGGAAACGTGTGGCGGATGGTCTTGGACTCGCGCATGTAGTCGCGATCGCCAAACGATGAGGCGCTGTCGCTGTCAAGGAAAAAAGCCTCCTGTTTCGGCTTCTTGGCCTTGGGACCCTTTGGAGGCTCGTTTTGATCCGAGCCGGAATTAAGCAGACGATCGAAAAGGCCCATACCCGCAGACAGCGAAGTTTGTCGAACTTAGCGACCTTCTAGGTCCAAGCCGTGACTGTCTGTTCCACACGTACGCAAAAGGCCAAGGTTCTTCAAGCGGCGATCAATGGCTTCGCAGACCACGGGAGACCAGCTCCAACGCGGTTGCATGTCGTAGTCGTACCAGGCTTCACCTCCATCAAATCCAAGTTCTGCAGCGGCATCAATCAAATCAGCGAAGCCGACTCTGTAACGGCCTGGATGAGCAAGAATCGCCAGCCCTCCTGCCTCATGAATCGCCTCACAGACGCTCTCAGCTCTGAGAGCTTCACCCACTGCGGCATCACCGTGGTTGTAAACAGCGAGTGCCCTGTGGGCGGGTTCGAAACCGAGGGCAAGCACGTGGACAAGGCAACCACGCAGGATTGCACTGATTTCCATGCCACTCCAGAGAGTGGGGACCGTCTCTCCGAGATCACGCTGCTGCTTGAGCCAGTCCTGCATCGGTTGGAAGGACGCACTGGAATGGTGATCCGTAACAGACAGTTGGGTCAGTCCCTTGGCGGACGCCTGCCGGATCAGAGCAAGAGGTTCGAGACTCCCGTCACTGCAGAGGGTATGGCAGTGAAAATTGAACTGACCTGGACAGCTGTCGGGTCCAACTGTCTCCAGCACGGCCCTCAGAGGATGGTGATCAGCCGGCATGGGATGCCTTTGTGGAGGCTGCTTCGTTTCCAGCAGCACTGCCAGCGGCATTGATCGCTGCAGCTTCATGCGCTGCAGCTTCATGCGCAGCAGCCTCATGGGCAGCAGCATCGCTAGCAGCGGCCTCTGCACGAAGCCGGCGCCAGCGGGCATAAAACTGAATCGAGCCCGCCATGAACACCACCAGCGCAACGATGAACCAGGTGGCTGCACTGGTGGGGAACTGGGTCTTGAACACCACCAGCATCACCACGATCACCAGCAGCAGCGTCGGCAGCTCATTCAGAGCCCTCAACTGTTTGCCATTCCAGGTGAAGGTTCCGGCCTGCAACTGAGCCATCACTCGGTAGCAAAAGGCGTGATAAGCCAGCAGAGCAGCCACAAAGGCCAGCTTGGCGTGCATCCAGCCCTGCTGAAGCCAAGCAGGCTGGGCAATCAACAAACAGATCGCCATCGAGACCGCGACCACCATCCCCGGTGTCGTGATGATGTTGGCGAGGCGCTTCTCCATCAAGCTGTATTGCTGCTGGAACGGCACGCGCAGTTCGGGCTCCAGCTCTTCAGCTTCCACGTGATAGATGAACAACCTCACCAAATAGAAGAGGCCTGCAAACCAAACAACCACACCAACGATGTGCAGTGTTTTGAACCAGAGATAGGCCTCAGGAGGAAGCGACATCACAAGGAA